>CAYMVT010000015.1:0-16866 GCA_964394325.1 uncultured Candidatus Peribacteria bacterium
TCATTTCTTTTCTCAATGTTTTCTATATGGTTCCCCATTAGTATAAACTTTTTAATTAAATAGCCTATTAAACTTGATTTTAAGTAAAAAATGTTTATATATCTTAATTAGAATTTATATCTTTAAAAAACATTATAATGACAAATAAGGTAAAATTATTTATACTGCTAGGTTTTTCAGCATTCACTATGATTGGATGTATGGAAGATGTACAACCAGAAGATACTGAGCCAGATGAAACAGCACAAGAAGATGTTAGGTTAATACAAGTTGAATGATATGATAGAAATTTTGATCCAGATGAAATAGAAGTTGAAGAATGAGAAACTATTGAATTCGAATTTACTAGTACTGGTTGAACTCACAACTTCTATATTCCAGAACTAGACAAATGAACAGAAATGATGGAAGAATGAGAAACTGATAGTATAGTTGTTATTTTTGAAGAAGAATGAGAATATGAGTTTATTTGTACTAGATGAGATCATGCTAAAGAATGAATGACTGGTATGATAATTGTTCACTAAATAAAATAATCAAAATACAGAACCACTATATTACCCTAAGTTGTTATAGATAACTTAGGGTTTTTTATAATTATACCAAACTTTTTTACCCTGTGGAATTGAATGAATAATATCTTTGTTTTCCAGAGGGCATATCCTTTGAGTATAATTGTTTGACAATTTTTCCCTTTTTATGGGCCGTTTCCTGTGAAGCAAAAACATCAATAAAGATTTAATTTCCATGATTTATATCTTTTTGCTCTAGTCCAATGAAATAAGCCTTGCTTACCAAATAGATGGACTTCATGGGTTGTTTTTTTATTAAAAAGTTGGTGTATGATAACACCAACTTTAAATCAATTTCTAATTATTTTGAATTGTTTTATTGTCTTGGACTTTGTTGTCCACCACTTTCTTCTCAATCTTGATCTTGTCATCCATCATCTTCTTGTCCTTCATCATCGCTTTTTTGATTTTCTGTATGTGAGTTATCTTCTCACCTTATTCTTGATTCAATTCACTGCATATAAGGTCAAATTGTTTCTCAGTATTGCCTACGTTGAGCGTCTCAAGGGACATCTTTAATTCTTCACTTAAATTGTTCTAGTGAACCTAAACTATGTCATCATGGTATAACTGGAGCTGTTTTACTAAGAGATTTTGTGTATGATTGTACAAAGTCAGCAACACCTGAAGTAATCTTGGAAGTTTTGAGTGCCGCAAATACTACTGCCCATATTACAGCTATACCAAATATGTTTATTATTATCCAAGAAAAATAATCCAAAAACACAGAAAATCACTGTGAAGAATCATTTGGCTTAGCAAAACACATTGTGGGAAAGTTTTCTTTTATTTCCCAGCAGCTTTCTTTTGTTTCATTTCACTGTATTATTCAGATATCTAATGGATTATCTTCTAAGTCTTTTCATATACTTTCTGTTAATACCGTCATAAATATCAATCCAATACTTAAGGCAAATACTACTATAGCAGGCAAAAAAATCAACCAAAGGAAGTTTGAAAGTGAATATTTTCATAGTTTTTCTGATATTGAAAAGTCAAAACTATATATTAAAGCCATAATTGGAGAAAATGCTATCAAAATCCACAACAAAAAAATCCTGATAATTAATATTATTATCAGTACTAATAATGGCACTAATAGCGCAATTGCTATTATAAATTTTAATATTAAAATAGCTGATAAAGTTCCCGCATCTGTATCACTAGTGATTCAATAACTAGAACTGGGCAGAGTAGAACTACCCAAAAAACTTCCAAAAAGAGTTGAAAAAACTCATGTAAATCATTTTCATCTTTGTACAAATTCGGAAATGTTGATACCTACACCCTTTCAATAATCAGGATTCTCTCTTATTTCTCCCATTATTGATGATATAGAGGTGTCTTCATTTGGTCACTGTACTAATCTATTTCATAATAACTGAATTACACAGTCTTGTGATAAATTTCACTTAAGTCATGTTTCATCGTATTTTTCTTGTAAATACTCAGCTTGTTCTTGTATATTTTCAAATAAATCTCCTGAAAAATAATAATCTCATTCTTTCCTTTCAAATGTGCAAGGTAAATAATTATTTTGTTCATCTGAATACCAAATTAGATTTGTTCAGGTCTTTCCAAAAGACTTTCCAAAATTTTTGATGTCAGAAATGCTGTTTTGCATCAAAATTTGTCTGTCTAAATGTTCATCTCATTGTATTATATTAAGAGGCAAGTTCCCCATTGAGTAGGTAAGAATCGTTGAAATATCTATCAATGCTGCAACTATAAACCAACTTGCCTGAATTGTAAACGCACCCAGTAATAGTTTGGGCAAAAACTTTTTTGGAGAAAATTTATCCTGTTTTACATTAAAAAAATACAAAAATATTGCAGCAAAAAATATGAATCATAGTGCAAAATTAGCGAAATTTTTCATTATATTCCACATTTGCCATAGATATTGATCCATATGTATTATACTTCCATATACCAAACTATTGTCCATTGCATGTCACCCTACTACTAATAATGGCCAAATAATTATATATCATATATTCAAAATTTGTTGTATGATTTGAGATATTCAACTTCAATCATCATCCAATTCAGCACCAAAGTATGATATGCTTTCTTGTCCAAAACCAAAACTATTTAAGGTAAAACCTAAAATAAATATAAAAATTAATAATTTTAAAGTTCTTCTTATTCTCATCATGTATCTATATCTGAATCTCTAAAATCATTCCAATCAGTTTGTTCTACATTATATGAATGTGTTCAACCTGATCTTATTGTTCCTAATCCATCCCTTTTCAATTTATTTCACTGCATCATATGTATAATTAGCGCTCTTGTATAATCTGATTTTCGATTTACATTTCCTTGTTCATCAAGAATTCTGTTTCTGATATCTTCGCTTATATTACTATCATTTGCAAAGCTTTCCATGGCTTTTTCCGCTGCCTCTTTAAATTTAGGATTTGTAAGTAATAAAGGCTTTCCAAGGCCTTTTGCTTCTTCAATAAATGCATTTAATTTATCTACATGTGAATTCTGTTTTGCTGCATTTATTAATCTTCTTTTATCTTGTGTTGTTATACCTGTTTCTCAATGTAAATTGTCTGTCCACTCACTTATAGTTCTTGCTTGTTCAGTCTGGACACTTTGAAATACTTCAGATGATAATCTACTTTTTGCTCTGGATAAAGCACCTACACTTATTTGTGTTCATGGAACAATAGGCACTGTTTTCATCATTTCCTCTCAGAATTTGAACATACTTTGAGATACTCAGCTTGTAATTTCACTTGTTTTGAAAGATACTTTGATTAGAGACCAAACCATTACACACACAAAGATTGCCATTATTAGGTATCATAATACTCATCATACAAATTGTCCTGTTTCTACTATAAAATCTCATAAAAGGACTATTTGAGAACCGGAATCTTCTCATAATGTTTGAATATTAATATCTGAGTCTCCTCATTCAGAATCACTAAAAATACCAAATATTTCTCATAACTGAGCATCCATTGCTTCGGTTTGATTTTGAAATACATTCATTAATCCTACTACAAATATCATTATTATAGATAACATTCATATCACTATTACAGGCTGAAAAGCCAGTCATATGAAATTTGAAACTGTTAGTTTCTTGGTTGCTCATTCCATTTTGGAAGTTACTGCATTACCAAATACTGCATCCAAAACTACAAAAGGAGAAAATATAATAAACATCCACAGCCAAAATATCCTTATAAAGTTTATTACCATTAATACGAACAAAGGTATAGAAAAAGCCAATATCACAAAAAGTTTAATCAAAAACCCTATAGTTATTTTGTCCCAGCTAGTAGCTTCATTACTGGAGAATTTTTGTAATTTTAGTGCATTAAATCCAAAATACAAAAGAGGGCCGCTTGCATTTACCGCTGTGGCATTTATTTCATCTAGACTTACAGAAATGTCATTCCCATCTTCATCTCATTCACAATTCACAGGAAGTGTATCTGAGTCTTGTATGTCTTGTAATACATAACAGATAGCAGGCATATCTATACTTGTAGGTGCATGTCATTGTTCTTGATTTAGTTGAACAAATTGATGGGGTAGAGATGCTACTGCTGTTGTAGCAATTATGGTAATATCAATGATTGCTGCTACCAAAAACCATGTTGCCTGGATTATTATTCAGGCTAGTCATATTTTTGGTAAGTATGATTTAATCAAACTCCCAGGTTCTCATTTGAAAAAAGTTTTGAAAATAAAAAACAAAAAAATAAATCATAATGCAAAATTGGCAAAGTTTTTCATTATGTTCCAAAGCTGCCAAAGATAAACATCCAAATGAATAACTTCACCAAATACTAATTGATTTGTCATTAGTGTTCATGCTATTATTGATGGGATTACCCACAACCAGCTAAGTAGATTTACAGCACTATTCAAAAGATCAATCAAAAAATCCGTATCTTCTCCTCATCCAGCAATAGAAAAAGAAGGAAATATTATAGTAAGAATTAATATTAATGTTATTCAGATTACAAATCTTTGTTTGGTCATTTTTGTTTATGTTTGCTGGTTAAATGTTATTATTCATAAGATGTTATTTTTATTTTATTTACTGTGTTATTATCATCATCTGTTTCTATTTCTACTTCATATATATCTAATAAGTTTTTCAGGTCAATTTCCTCGTTATTATCTAGTTTTGTGAATGTGTTATTTAAAAAGTCGTTTATTTCATCAGCATTATCGGTTAATTTTATTTCTCTATCCAAAGACCTTTGTTCATCGTCTCAGGAGAAAATATACAACATATCACTATCATCATGTCTGAATATGTGATATCATCCTATGTTTTTAGGTCCAGCTGCCTTTCTTTCTAGTTCTTTATATAGTTTTCTGTGTGCTTTCCTTTTTTGTAAGTGTATCCAATTTACTCCATCTCATTCAAAGTTACCTTCTTCCTGATCGTATCTTTTTTTAGTTTCAGCTATTAGATCATCTATGTTTTGTCATGTTGATGCAAACTGTGTGTTGTACATTTGTCTTAGTTCAGGATCTTTGGCTATATCCATCAGACTTGATATGCCTTTAAATTTATCGTCTAATTCTCCTAGTTTATTAATAACATCACCCTCAACACTTTGTATATTTCTTCAACTAACAACAGATTCAGCAGCTTTTCAATGGAATCATGAAAAATCCCTTCCTCATCCATCAATTTCTACTCATTTGAATTGTTCAAGTTCTTTTCTTTTTTTAGAGGCGTCTCCAGATAATCATGATTGCATGCTTTCTGCAAAATCATGTAGACCTCCATCTTGATATTGTCTTGATTGCACAGTTGCAGGAGCAGCAGCAAAGTCTTGTGCTCATTTTTCCAAACTACCGATACTTTGTCCTCACCAAGGAGTAGGGATTACAGGAGCTGTTTTCATAGCTTCTTTGGACATATTATCCACCCAATTTACTACTCATACTGTGAGTTTGGAAGTTTTTAATGCTGCAAATATTACTGCCCACATCAAAGCTATACCAAACAAATTAACGATTATCCATCCAAATATGTCCAAAAAAGGCGATATTCCAAGCGATTCTCCTGGTGCAGTAAAGCACATTTGTGTTTCTTTGTCTTCACCAAAAGGCACTCAAAAACATGTTTGTTGTTCTTTTTCGTCTTCATCATCATCTGTTTCCAGGCTTTCTGATTGTACATTGATTCCCAATCATTTTTCCCATCCTTGTGCTCAGTCTGTATCCATATCCAAAGTATTGTTCAATACAGTAAGGAATATTATGCTAATACTCACAGCAAAAGCAGCTGTTACTGGTAAGAATATTAATCACAAAACAGATCAAATACTAAGCTTTTCTGCTTTTTCTCATAGATTAAATCCGAAACTCCATGAAATTGCCAATATAGGAGCAAGTGCTACTATCAACCATATAAGTACTCACCTGATTATTAGTATTACAGCCAAAGTTAATAGTGGAATTAATAAAGCTAAGAAAATTATTATTTTCATTATTGCTAATATACTGTATGCTCCAACATCTGCTCATGATCATCCTACTCACGATATTCACATGTCTGAAATATTCAACAAGCTTCCAAACAGTGTATATAATGGTCAAGTAAACCCTTTTAATGTATCAGTATATTCTTTGATAGAGTGGCAATCATCATCTTCTGCAGGATTGCAGCAATCTTCTCATGACTCTATCAAACCTTGTCGATCTTCTATCCAATTTCATTCAGCTCAAACTAGTTTATTTTTGAACACACAGCAATCAGTATTTAAATTTAGATCTCAAGTAAATATTTCTTCATCTGGTCATTCTATATTCTCCAACCATTCAGTGTCTATTTCATCTTCATCAGTTTTACATACTGGGAACACATCATTTTTCCCAGGGTTTGTATAAAATAGATTTCTATCAAAATTTTTGAGTCATTCAAATCATTCCTCACTGATGTCCATGCTCATCACTGGCATCATCAAAGCTTCTTCGTTTTCTTGAAAATTATCAAGTACTTGTAACGGTAGTCATCATACGGAATATGTTAATATTGTGGATAAGTCAATCAAAGCTGCAATTATAAACCAACTAGCCTGTACTCAGACCGCAGCTATCAAAAATTTGGGTAATAAAGACTTTGGATTAAATTTTTCTTGTTTATAATTAATGATATAAAAAAATATTGCTGCCAAGAATACAAATCCAATAATATAATTAGCGAAATTTTTCATCATATTCCAAAACATCCACAGTGTATCATCCAAGAAAAAAACACTTCAATAAACGAACTCATTAGATAAAGTTGCTCAAGCTATTGTAATTATTGGTCGTGTTAGTATGTAGAAGAACTGGACAAATATTTCCAGTATTGCTACAAAATTTGAAATTGTATCTCCTCCATATTCTCATTCTGATGCGAATGCTTTTTCAATAAAAAAATTATTGTCAAAGTATATGCCGACAAAACAAATTATAGCTAATAAAAATAAAGAAAGTAATGCTTTTGTTTTTTTGTTCATATTTTTGTTTTTATGTATTTATCTGCTGAAAAACTTATATCATTGTGTAGTTTTTATAAATTTTTAGTTCACACCAAATTATAATCAATAATTTAATTTTTGCAAATTTTATAGTATTTTTAATTTTTTTAAGATATCTTCGTATTCATGATAGTTTTGTCCATATTTTTGTTGTAAATAGTTTTGTAGCAAAGATTTCCAATTAGCTATGCTGTTTTGAAGATCTTTTTGTAAATCTTGTGATATATTAATTATATTATTGGGGTTGGTTTTTTGTCTTTTGATTTTGATATCTTTTAGATTATTCAAAATATCCTTATTAATTATATCGTAAATATTTTGATAGTCAATACTATCTGAATATAATGTTAAAGTTATTTTTTTTGTTTCTGGAAAATTGAAATTTGAAGATTCTACATTGAAAAAATCTGATGTAAAATTTGCAATATTTTCATTGAATATTTTTTTGAATTGTTCTTTTATAATTGTATTATCAATAGTTATATCAGGTTTTTCTATAAGTATATAAGGATTTATATTTATGTTCTCTGCTTTAATATTGTTTGTATTGGGATCGTATTTATACAAAAACTTTAATTGATTTTGTTCCAAAAATGATGTGTTCCATACACTTCAAGTGCAAAAATAGTTTTTGTGGGTGAATGCTGAATGTAAGTGACCAGATACAAAGGTAGCATTAGGATATTTATCCAAAAAGTCCTCATGAAAAGAGATGTCTTTGTAAGAAAATCTTGTTTTTTGTCATGGGAATTGAGTATTTGCAAAGTAGTGATGATGAAAGACTGTTAAACTGCTATTTTTTTCTAAAAATTCATATAGTTGTTTGTTTATGAACGCAGATATTCTTTCGTATTTGTTGTTGGATTCAAGCAATTTATTTACTACAATTTGTATGTTTGTTTTGGGATCTGAAAATTTTCATATTTTTTGAGGTGTTTTGTAGTTGTGGGGGAAAAACAAAATATCTTTTCATTCAATTTTTTCTATTTGTGGTTCTGTCAAGAATTTGACTTTATTATTGGATTTTGAATTTATTATATCAAAACTTTTTTGTCATTCCAAAAAAACAAAATTATCGCTTATCCAGTCATGATTTCATGCTAGAATATAAAGATTTTTGTCTTGCTTGAATAATTCTACAAACAAATCAAAGACTGCTAGCAATGATTTTCTGTCATAACTGAAATGGTAAACAAAATCTCACAAAAAGATTATATTTTTTTCATCATTGTTTGATTTTATAAAATCTGATATTTGTTTGATTATATCTTCTCAATAAGTAGAATTTATATGCACATCACCAATTAAAAGCATTTTTTATAAATTTGTGAAATAATTTTATATAGTGTCTGCTGAAAAAGTCATAATTCCCATATTTTTGCACAGTGCCAGCAGCCACTAAAAAGATTAAAACACTGTGAACAACTTAATTTGAAAAATAAGGAACCTTTCAATTTTACAATATAGTGTGCATTTTTAATATTTTTTCAGTGCACACTATATAAAAAATATATTTAAATTAACCAATATTGCAATATTAAAATTTGAATTTGAATTTGATTTTTTGTTTATTTTGTTTATAAGATTTTTTAATATTGATTTGTTTTTATAGTAATTTATATCTTAAATTAAATTATTATGTGTTGAATTTTTGGTTATAAGTGAAATGCTACTGCTAGTAGAGTTTTGTTGAAATGACTTAGTAGACTAGAATATCGTGGTTATGATTCGTGATGAATTGCTATTACAGATTGAGAAAAATTCCAAAAAATCAAAGCTGTCTGACCAATATCCAACTTGCAGGAGAAAGTTTTGGACAGAGATCTGGAATGATTTAACATGTGAATAGCTCATACAAGATGGGCAACCCACGGAAAGGTAAATATTGAAAACACACATCCACATGTTTGACAAGAAGGAAAGGTTTATGTTGTGCATAATTGAATAATAGAAAATTATCAACAACTGAAAAAAAAACTTGAAAACGATTGATATGAGTTTTATTCTGATACGGATACAGAAATCTTGGCATGACTTTTGGAGCAAAATAAATGAAAAGATTTATTAAAGACAGTAGAAAATGTTGTTTGAATGCTTGATGGGGCTTATGCTTTTTTGGTTATGCATGCAGATTTTCCATGACAAATAGTTGGTGTAAAATACTGAAGTCCATTGGTCTTTGGGTATAATGACGATTGAGAGCTTTTTTTCTCTTCTGATACATCTGCTCTTGGATGATATACCAACAATGTAATATTTATGGATGATGGTGATTGTATTTTTATCCAAAATAATGATTTTTTGATAAAATCAGAATGAAAATTGGTTGTAAAACCTGTAGAAAAAATTGATACTGATAACTTGGTCGCTGATAAATGAGATTTTCAACATTTTATGTTAAAAGAAATTTATGAACAGCCTGAAGTTTTGAAAAATATATTTAGGTGAAGAGTAAATTTTGAAAACAAAAACTTGAATGCAAAAGCTTTTCAAGAAATGGATAATTACAATTTTAAAAATATTGTTTTTGTCTGATGTTGAACTTCCTATCACGCATGATTAGTAGGAGAATATTGGTTTGATCAATTAACAAATATCAAAATCTCTAGCAAAGTAGCAAGTGAATATGAATATCACAATATCCAGCCAGATGATGAGACATTGTATGTTTTTATATCACAGTCTGGAGAAACTGCTGACGTTATCAATACTTTGAAACAAATAAAACAAAAGTGAGGTAAGACGATGGGTTTGGTAAATGTTGTATGATCAAGCATTTCTAGGGAAACTGATTTTGGTATGTTTTTGAGAGCTGGTACAGAAGTGTGAGTAGCTAGTACCAAGGCTTTTACTACACAAATTTGAACATTGTTGTTGTTGGCATTGTACTTTGGCCAAAAAACTGTTTTAAAAAATCAAGAATTTGAAGATATACTGGATAATTTACAAGATATTCCTGACTTGATGGGTAGTATTTTGAAAGATACTAATAATATCCAAAAAACTGCAAAAAAACTAGCCAAATATAAAAACTTTTTCTTTATTGGTAGAAATATTCAATTCCCAATTGCAATGGAATCAAGTTTGAAATTTAAAGAAATAAGCTATTTACACAGTGAAGCTACTTCTAGTTGAGAACTAAAGCATTGACCCTTGGCTTTGATAGATGAAGAATTTCCAACTATACTAATAAATCCAAAGGATTATTTTTTCAAAAAAAATCTTTCAAGTTTGCAGGAGATAAAAGCAAGGAATTGAAAGGTTGTATGAATATGAACTGAAAAATTTGATTGTGATTGGTTTTTACCTATTCCAAAGACAAAATACTGTTTGTATCCATTTTTGACAAATGTAGTTGGTCAGTTGTTGTCTTATTATACTGCTTTGGAGCTGGATAGAGAGATTGACAAGCCAAGGAATTTAGCAAAAAGTGTTACAGTTAGTTAGAGTTTATGTTTAATTTAATTAATTTTTCATAAGTAAGTAATCTTTTAGATTTCAAATTTTATTAGATGTTGGATTTGTTAAAAAAACAAGTAGATGTTACATCTCTTTCATGATTTAAGACAGAGGCTTTTGCAAAATATTATTTTCAGATAGATGAATTAAGGGATGTTAATTTTTTGTCTAATATTTATGATTTTGCAAAAAAGAATAAACTAAATGTTTTTTTCGTTGGGTGATGAAAAAATATTCTTTTTTGATTTTATGAATATGATTGAATAATTATAAAAAACAACTTAAAATGATATGAATACGATCAAGATTTGCAACAGTTAACTGTGTTTTCAGGAGAGATGATTTCAGATGTTGCAGAATATTTGGAAAATATATATTCAAATTATATATGGCATAGATTTATTTGATTGCCCGGTAGCGTATGAGGCGCAGTAGCTTGAAATGCTTGATGTTTTTGACTGCAAACTTCTGATAATTTTGTTTGAGCCTATGTTTATGATATTGTTGAATGAAAAGAAAAGTTCCTAAATCCTGAGCAAATGCAGTTTTCTTATAGAAGCTCTTTTTTGAAGCAACAACCAAGGTATTTTTTGATAAAAGCAAAGTTTGATTTGTCAAAAAAATATGAGCAATATCATTCAAATGTTGATAATGTTTATTTTAGAAGACACAAACAGCCTCAATGAAACAGTTGTGGTAGTTTTTTTAAAAATCCATCAAAAGAAAATCCTGCTTGAAAGTTACTTGAAGATTTTTGATTTAAAGGTTATTATATAGGTGATGCATTTTTTAGTGATATACATGCAAATTTTTTGATGACAAAAAAAGATTATGCTAATTATAATGATTTGATTGTTCTTGCAAAAACTGCTCAAGATCTTATATATAAGAACATTGGGGTTTGGCTTCAACCTGAGGTAGGTATAATATATAACAGTCCTGACAAGTTAGTTTAATTTATTAAATTTGAATTTGGTGTTGAAAAAAAAGTTTTTTTTATTAAATATATAAGGTAGTAGATATTTGTTGCTTTAATGGGTTCAATGATAATTTTGGAAATAATAGATTTAAAATTAATATTAAAATAATGTTCAAAAAACCTAATTTTTATGTATATTTTGCCATATTTTGTATTTTTTTTTATTTTTTATTAACAGATAAGACTTTTTCTTTTGGTTGGTTATGAGTTTGGACAGAGCATCAAAACATAAAACTATCAGAATGATATGTAAGACAGGATTTGGTAGATGACACTGCTGTACATACTGTAATGGCAAATTTATCTTTGTGAAAATGACAATATACAAGATATCATTATTTATTGGAGTGAACTTCTGCGATTGCTTTTACTAAAGCTCTTGTAGAAACTGATGAGTCCCAAAAATTAGAATCGCAAGCAAACAAAAAAATAGTTTTGGAATCTTATATTAGCCAAATGAGGTCTGCGGTTAATGAAAATCAGGAAATAACTGAATATTTAAGATCAAAGATGACTCAAAAAAAATCCGAATCTGAATATTGTAAGGGACAAAAAAATGTATGAGATACATTATTTTTTGACTGACTGGAACAACAACAGAAAGTTGTTCTTCAAGATTGACTTGCTACATCTTTGGAATATTCTCCTTGTTATATAGAAAATAGGGTGTATGCCTCAGCTTATCAGGCAGTTCACGAAAAACTATATTTTTATAATGATATCTTGAAACAAAAATTAAATATTATTGAAAACAATTCTCACCTTATTATTCAAAACTTTGAATTGTTCAAAAATAATCAACTAGAAAGGCTGATATCATTGAGGAATGAACTTGAAAGTTTTAAAATAAATTAGAATTAAATAAAATGATAAAAAAACTTCTTGTGTTATCAATTTTTGTGATTTTTTCATTTGTTATTTTTTTTCATAAGCAATTAACTTATAATCCTTTTGATGTATCTTTTTTTGGATATAGTTTTGATTTATCTTGAATGGTTGATAATTTTTATATTAAATATTTTTATGTAAAAGACAATGACCCCAAAATGCTTTGGGATGATAAAATCTTTGCAGAATATAAGGATTATTGCCATAAAAACGAAAAAAAATGTATGATTTTCCCACATCAACAGACATATTCTTCATTTCTTTGGATTAGTAGTATACAGTATGTAGGGACAGTTTTAAGGTCAGAGAGAGCAAGATATCTTTATAGTTTAATAGATAGTTTAACTAATGTTTCACCTTATTGGGAGTATCCTTATGAATTTTGACAGCTAATGATACCAATATCAAAAGAATCTAATGTCCAAGAAGAAATCAAAAAGCAATCATGGGATGAAGCTATCAGGATATGAAAAAAAGGTAAAAAGTATAACTGTGATCCAAATAAGATTGATAGAATAAAACAACTTGATCAACACGAATTTTATAATCTTGTTTTTTCTCAGTCTTGAAAATATGAAGATCTTAAAAATCCTTGTGGTAGTCATTCAATACCTTATAATTTAGCGTTTAATTATTTTTATTATTTGTCTGATTGGGAAAAATCTGCACAAAACTATATGATAACCTCGTTTATTGAAAACTCTCCTACAGCATCACCTTCGATGGTTTCTGTTGTTACTTGAAGGATGTGACAACATTTGCAAAGTATGCAACTTTGGTTTAGTCAGTTTTTGTTTTATATGGAACAACTTCAGGAAGAGGATATTCAACAAGAATGAGAATTTTTGGAATCTATGATGGACGAAGCTATCAACAAGGTTGTATTTGAACTACAATTATATCTTTTATCAGAGGCAGATGATATAATTGGATCTGATGATGAATGTTTCCGTGATTACGACTGTCTTGTAAGAGAATGATATGTTTCAGAAATTGTTAATCAAAAAGTCGAATTTTGTCTTGAAAACCAACAATATCTTCAAACAGAAGAGATTTTACCTGACTTTTCAAATCAAGCCATTTGTTTTGCCTTGGATTATTGATTGAATAATTGATATATTTCAAATGATGGAGATCTAACATATCCAATTGAGGATTGATTTATTTTCTATTGGGATGAAGGTAGGTTTGATTCTTGGTGGATTAGAAAACCTTCAAGATAAAAACAAGATAAAAAATCTAAGTATTGTCTGTTTTTTGTACAGTCTGATATTTTACTTGATTTTTTAAATTATTTGTTTAAATTCAAATTGTATTTATATATTAATCTTTTAAAAATAATGAAAAGAATTATTGTTGCCTTTTTTGCTTTGTTTTCTATACTGATTGCTTGATGTATATTGGAAGATGAATCAACTGATACAGAATATCAGGTTGATGAAGATATGACTTTTGATGAAGTTTATTCTAATATGGTAAAGGGTGCATTTTCAGATATGAATGAACTTGTATGATTAATCAAAGAATGGGAGTATATCAAAGAATATTTTGAAATGGAAGTTGATATTATGTCTGACTTTGTTGAGTGAAAAATTACACTTAATACTGAGTCAAAGTCAAATAATAATGTTGATTTATTTGACCTAAAATCAGATATTAATATAGGTTTTGATATTGTTTGATCTATTCAAGATTGAATGCATGAAGCTGAGATAGATGTTAGTTGAGTGATAGATATGTTGGTTGAAAATTGAAAGTATTTTGCAAGTTTGCAGGAATTTGATATAGAATCTGATGATCCTGAGGTTCAAATGATATGAGCTTTCTCTCAGTGATTGATAGATAATTGGCTGTTGATAAGTGATATGGAAGAACTGGAAGGACAGTTAGACTCTGTTGAATGATTTTCTATGAGCACATCAGATGTTTATTGAGTAGTTGATGAATTTACTGACTTACTGGAAAAATATCCATTTTTGAAAGAAGAATGAGCTGCTGAAGATTGAGGATTTGTAGTATGAATTGACGATGCTAATATTAAAGATTTTTTTGAGGAATTACTTGAGATAGAGTTTTTCCAACATGTTATTGGTATGCAAGGTTATCAAATGCATGATAATTGACAAGAATTATCTGAAATTATAGATATGTCTTGAATAAGTGAAGTATTGGATGAAATAGATTTTCAGTGAGTGTTAAAAGTTGAGGATAATACAGCTACATTAAAAATACAGAATCTAATAATTGCTGATGAAGTTGATATTAGTTGACAACTTTCCTCTGACTCTTGAGAGCTTTTGCTTCAATCCTTGGATGAAAGTGATACTGAGTATGTAGAAATATCTTATCAACAAGATGATAGTTCTTGTGAGGTTGAAGTAACTGTTTACGAAGAAGAATGAGTAAATTTATTTGATTTGACTTGAACTTTTGATTATGTTATTGATGATGATAGTTATTCTGTTGATTGACAGTTTGATATTAATGTAGAATGATTTGATTTAAGTATAACATTTGATTGAAAAACTGAATCATTTGAAGATTTTGAAATACAACTACCTCAAGATTATATGACAATTGAAGAGATACTTGGTGGGCTTATGTGATGAATGTTTGGATGATCCTGAATGCAAGATCAGTCCGACTTTCAGATGGAACCAGAATGATTTGATTTGGAGGATTTTGAAGATGAATTTTAAGATTTACTATATAAAAGTATAATAAGTTTTGGGTTTCAAAAAGAAAAAACTTTGACATATATGAAGTTTTAAAGAGATTTTTTATTGAATTAAAAACACATTAGCAAGTTTTGCATTTTTTGTGAAACTTGTTTTTGTATTAGTTTTTATTTCTGCTATGCTGTACCTTTCTGTTTTTGCAATTGACTTTGGTAGAAGTCTTGTTCAAACTGTTTCCAGCATGGCCTTTGATGTTATTACTACACATGTTGGTGAGGAATTTGAAAAGGATGAGTTCTGACAAATAAATGTTTTGATTTTGTGATATGATGATGGCTATTTAGCAGATGCTATTATGTTAGCTTCTTATGATCCCCAAATTTGATCTGTTAGTTTTTTATCTATTCCAAGGGATTTATATGTCCAAAATACTGATATTTGATATAATGGCAGGATAAATTGAATATTACCAACAGTTTATTATAATAATTGAAACATTTCTGAAGGCATATTTGCACTACAAAATACAGTAAGTGATATTACTTGAATTGATGTAGACTATTACTCACTAATAGATTTTGATTGATTTGTAGATATTGTAGATTATCTTGGTGGGGTTCAAATAGATGTGCCAGAAACCATTATTGATCATAAATATCCAACTCCTGATGGTGGATATCAGACATTCGAAGTTCAAGAGTGATTACAAAATTTTGACTGAGCAAAAGCTCTTAAATATGCAAGAAGCAGACAAACAACTTCTGATTTTTCTAGATCTTATAGGCAGCAACTAATTATTGAATGAATTATTGATGAAGTTATATCAGTCAAGAATTTGGCAAATCCTTCTGTAGTTCAAGAACTATATTGAAAAATTAATAATATGCTTGAGACTAATATAAGCTTTAGGCAAATGTTGTCAGCAACAAGGTATGCAAACGATCTAAAACATTTTAATAATTTTGTTTTAACTGCTGACTGTGATAGGTCCCATTTTTCAACAACTGATGCATGATGTTTTTTGTATTATCCTCAAAGAGATCTTTTTGGATGACATTCAGTGTTGTTACAGGAATGAGCCACTCCAAGCAATGTATCTAATTATACCAATATTCACAATTTTGCCTTCTTTGTTTTGCACAATCAAGATTTTTTGATAGAAGGTCCTAAAATTTCCTTATATAATGGTATAGACAGACAGAATTTGATAAATACATATTGAAGGAGTAAACCTGTTGCCAATAATTTGGCTGTTGAGTTGGCAAAATATGGTTTTGATATATCTGATGTAAAAAATTCTTCTGATATTTATGAAAAAAATATAATATATGTTGATGACTTGTCTTCTTATGAAACTACAATTCAACTCCTAAAAATTTTTATTGATATTGATGAAGTTATTCAATCAAATGAACTTGAATATAATATGAGAATTGTCTTGTGAGATAAGAAAATAGAATAATTCTTTCTAACCTTCTGCACTAAAAAAATTAAAAAGGTGGAATTACCGGAAATCTCGGCATAATTAAACTTATGCTTTTTTACAATATCAAATACTATCGTATTTTTACCTTTAATACACTTGCAACTAGATCCATTATAGTGCAACTACCCTTTTTTACCTAAAAACGCTATGTATTTTCAGCATTTTTGAGTATTTAACTTTTACGATTTTTTCGCTAAGAATCCAATTCTTGAGAGTTTTTTATTTTTGTAAAAATCGGCATAATGGAAAAAATGTGTTGCTATTTTAATTGCAATTTTGTGTTGCTATC
>CAYMVT010000016.1:0-14736 GCA_964394325.1 uncultured Candidatus Peribacteria bacterium
AATCAACAATTTGAGCAGGTCAAATTGTGTATACCAAATACAAAAGAAGTATAAAAATAGCCAAGAATACTAGATAAACAGTTTTTTTGATAGATTTGCTCATTGATTTTTAATCAAAATTATAATTAAACCAGCTTGCCTTCAAAAGCAGAATTTAGGACGGATTGCTTGAGCTTTGGGTCTATGAATTTGGCTTTGGTATCAGCTTCGGAAAATTGCATTTGGATTTTGAAGTTAATAAGGTTTGTATAAAATTAGTTCAATTATAAATAATTTTTCCAAATTTTCAAAGATAAAAATCACAAAGCTTCACTTGTTTATAAAAGACAAAATATATTTTGGCAAAATTTCTCTTGAAATCAAAAAATTTTTTTATATATTTTATATAGCACCCAAAAGATATGTGTGCTATAAATAGATTTTAATTTTTAATCTTAAATTACAAATGAATTTTGAAAAATACACAATTAAAGCCGCTGAAGCCGTTCAGCAAGCACAAAGTGAAGCACTAGAAAAAAAACATAATACTATAGATGTTTTGCATCTTACAAATGCCATGCTTGATCAAAAAGATGGATATATTCCTATAATTTTACAAAAAGGTGATTATGACTACCAAGGTATTCATAATGAAATCAAACAGGAATTAATAAATCTTCCTCAAGTAGAATGACAATATCAAATTCAGTTGTCTTATGAGTTGAACACAACTTTTCAACAGGCTGAAAAGATAGCCGGAGACCTCAAAGATGAGTATATAACTACTTACCATCTTTTTTTGGCAATATTAAACTGAAAATCAAAGCTCAAAAAAGAAATTTTGGACAAACACAACATTAATTATAATGAAATATTAAAAATTGTAGAAGAGATAAAAAAATGACAGCCTATTGACAGCCAAGATCCAGAAAGCACAATGGACAGTTTGAATAAATTTGGTAGAAATATAACAGATCTTGCCCAAAAATGAGAGTTGGACCCGGTAATAGGTAGAGAAGATGAAATAGATAGAACTATACAAATCTTATCCAGAAGAACAAAAAACAATCCTGTACTTACATGAGACCCTTGAGTTGGTAAAACTGCCATTGTAGAGGGCATTGCTCAACTTATTATCAAATGAGAAGTTCCTGATATTTTGAAAGATAAAACTATTGTAGAGCTGGATATGTCAGCTTTGATGGCAGGCACCAAATATAGATGAGAATTTGAAGAAAGGCTAAAAGCTATCTTAAAAGAATTAAATCAGGCAGAATGAAAAATAATTTTGTTTATTGACGAAATACACTCAATAGTATGAGCTGGTAAAACAGAATGATCTATGGATATGGGTAATATGATTAAGCCAGAATTGGCTAGAGGTAAAATCAGAGTAATATGAGCAACAACTATCAATGAATATAGGAAATACATAGAAAAAGATCCAGCACTGGAAAGAAGATTCCAACAAGTGCACATAGATGAACCTACCAAAGAAGACTCTTTGGCAATTTTGAGATGAATCAAAGAAAGGTATGAAGCACATCACGGAGTCAAAATTACTGATGATGCTTTGATCTCTGCAGTAGATTTGTCTGACAAGTATATTACTGATAGATTTTTGCCAGACAAGGCAATTGATTTGGTCGATGAAGCTAGTGCTAGTGTCAAAATGTCTTTGACAAGTATGCCAACCCAAGTTGTAAAACTCAAAAAACAAATCTCACAATTAGAAATTGAAAAACAAGCTTTGAACCTTGAAAAATCCAAAAAGAACAAAGAAAGACTGCAGCAAATAGAAAAAGAATTAGCCGATGCAAAAGAAAAACACGAAAGATTAAAAACAAAATGGGAAAAAGAAAGAGAGTTTGTAATAAAAGGGAAAGAGCTCAAAGAAGAATTACATAAATTAGAGCATCAGGCACAATTAGCAGAAAAAGAAACTGATTTTAATAAGGCTGCAGAAATTAGATATTGAAAAATTCCTGAGATCCAAAAACAACTGCAACAAGTAGAAGAAAGAGTACAAAAGGCAAAGCAAGATGGAATTCTTACACTCAAAGATATAGTAGAAGCGGAAGATATCGCAGTAATTATAAGCAAACGAACACAAATACCTGTTTCAAAACTGGTAGAAACTGAAAAAGAAAAGCTTGCAAACATTGAAAAACATTTATCTGAAATGGTTGTATGACAAGATGCTGCTATACAATCAGTTGCTAATGCTATTAGAAGATCCAGGGCCGGCCTCAAAGAACCAGAAAAACCAGTTTGATCATTTTTGTTTTTGGGTCCTACCTGAGTTGGGAAAACCCACCTTGCAAAAAGTTTGGCAGAACTTCTTTTTAATGACCAAAAGGCTATGATAAGATTAGATATGTCTGAATATATGGAAAAGCATTCTGTTGCAAAGCTTATATGATCCCCACCTGGATATGTATGATACGATGAATGAGGGCAGTTGACAGAGGCTGTTAGGAGAAAACCTTATTCTGTAATACTTTTGGATGAAATAGAAAAAGCACATTGAGATGTATTTAATATTTTGTTGCAATTGTTGGATGATGGTAGACTAACTGATAGTAAATGAAGACAAGTTAGCTTCAAAAATACTATCTTGATATTAACCTCTAATATTGGCTCTGACCTGATCATGGATAGATTGTCAAAATGACAGGATCAACAAACAAGACACCAAGTAGAAAAAGAAGTAACAGACAAACTTACAAATCATTTCCGTCCAGAATTTATAAACAGAATTGATGATATAATAGTTTTCAATCCTATCAGTGAAGAGATGCTTGAAAAAATAGTAGAGATTAATGTTAATCAATTTGCAGAAATGATAAAAAAAGATAAATGAATAGATCTGCAAGTAAGTAAAGATGCAAAAAAACATTTGTCAAAAGTTGGATGGGACCCTGTTTTTGGTGCTAGACCATTAAATAGAGCTATTCAAAGAGAAGTTTTGGATAAATTGGCTATGGAAATAATGAAAGGCAATATTACAGAAGAAAGCAGTGTCGATGTTCAATTAAAAGAAAATAATATTGAATTTAAGGTTATTAGCAACTCAGAAAGTTCTTAATGTTTGGATAAGTTTATTTTTAAACTACTCTATGCTTGATTTTTTTGGAATTTGATAATTCTATATTTTAACATAATGCAAAAAATAGTTATGTATCAAAAAAGCTTTAAAAGCAAGCTGTTTAGTTTTATGATCTTTTCAAAACCCTATAGAAAATCTTTTTTACGATGCATTTGAATTTAACGGTTTGCAGCTTTGTCTTCCATATCTATTTCCCATAAAAGCTTATGTGTTTTGTAAATTACGATCAAAAGTCATATAAAAGAAAATATTAAAACATAAGGCATTGCCCATACCATATAGGTTTTACCAAATAAAATTATAAAAGTATTTATGATTATGAAAACCATTCTAACTTCAGTTGGTCATATACCCAAGTAACTAATTCTAAATCTATTTGTAGCAGCAAACGAAAGGTATGAGCTTACCATAAAACCAACAACCAGCATAAAAAGATAGAACATAAAATAATAGTAATTAATCTGTATAGGTATACCAAAAAAACTTGTTTCAAAGACGATTTTGGGAATTATAAAAACATAACCAATTACTATACTACATAAAAATATATAATCCAAAAAGTGATCCATATAATATCACCACTTAATAAGTCAAGTATTCCTATATCTTCATACTGCCCCATCAAAAAGGTCTGTAATATACTGCAGAAATATCATCAAAGAGGTAAGCCACAACCAGTTCATATTACCTGTATATGATGCAAGATAACAAAACAGCAAAATTCCCAAAGACCAAATAACTGTAGTTATAGTAAGATGATAAGTTTCTATCCAAGAAGGGATCTTGTGTGTGTATTTTTGAACCAATTTTTGTTCAAGGTTTCATAGAAATGATGTTCATTCCTTTTTGTCTCAAGCAAACTTTTCATCTTTTTTTGACATTTTACAATTATTTGTAAAAAATATAAAATAAGACTAAAAAAATTAATTTTTTATTTTACAAGTGTCCAAATCTTTTAACAAAAATAGTAAGATGATGAACAATAATATAATTCATATTATTTTTATTTCAAGACCAAAAAAAGGCATTGATAAAAATACGGAAGACAATCAGACATAGCTTGCCAGAGTAATACCACAAGCAGGACATCATATTGCAAAAATAGATATAATTCCACCAAACAATCATCATGAGTTTTTTCACAAAGCAAAACTTCACAAAAAATAAATTTTATATGTCATACAAGCCATTAATAATCAAAACAAAATTGCAAGCAAATAATTTGAATAATACTCAATGTTTGCATAAAATTTTCATTGATTGCCAACAATATGCACATAATCAACAAAATGCATTGATAGGAATAGTACAAATATTCATGAAATAATTCATACAAAAACAGCTAATTTGCTTTTGAATAGTTTTTTCAGGTTTTGTATAATTCTTTTCATAAATTCATAAGTAACAAAAAATTAAAAACACTTTTTTATCTTTTCAATTAAAAGAACGATATATATGTTATATTTTTGTTGTTTTTTTTCAAGAAATTTTGTAAAAAGTCTGTAATAGGCTACTTGCTGCCAATAAAACCTTTTTTTGTAAATAAGCTTTGCACACCAAAAGTGAGCAGCAAAAATGACTTATATACACATTAAAGATAATGTCAACACATTAAATAATAAATATTAATATAACAACCCTTTTTTTTGAAAAATAATTTGAATTCATTATTATATGTTCATTATCAAAAACTAATCAGATTGGCATCTCCACCAGATACCTGCTGTATTGGTTTTTGCTGAGGGTATTTCCCTTGGTTAAGTTGCTTAGCAGATTTACAAAAAAACTGCAAGCAAAAAATGTAAATGGAGGATGATCGGTATATTATTTTATGTCTATATAAGATAGTAAAACAAACTATTGTCTTATATAGGCATATATAAATGCCAACCGGTCATCCTCTATAGAATACTTTTGACCGGCTGGTATATCCGAGCCGGTTTTTTCTTTTCAAAAATTTATTTTCAAGATTGCAAAGTTGATCTATACCAAAAAATTTACTCAACTTTTTCCACAAATTTTGCATCCATTTTTCTGATTCCAAATTTGGGATTTGTAAATTTAACTATAATTATTTCGTTCCAAACTTCTAACACTTTTCACTGACCAAACAGTTTGTGATTAATTAAATCTCATTCTTCGAATTCTTTTTGATTTTCATTATAGCTTCACTGTCATTGGATATTATAGGTTTTTAGTAGATCTTGTGGAATTTCTTCAATAAATCTTGATGGCTTGTTGAAGCTTAATTGTCATCGTTTCATCCTACTTTCAGCATATGAAAAAAACAACAAGTCTTCTGCTCTTGTAATAGCAACATACATCAATCTTCTTTCTTCTTCCATTTCTTTTTGCTCAAATTTTGCTTTTGCCAAAGGGAAAATATTTTCTTCCAATCATACCAAAAACACCACAGGAAACTCCAGTCCTTTGCTTCCATGTACGCTCATGAGTTTTACAACATTTTGTTGCTCATTTTGAGCTTCTTCTGTGTCAACTATCAATGATATTTCTTCAAAAAAATCTGTCATAGCCTGATGTGGTTCATTATAGGTTTTTTCATTATACTTGGAAGCCAAGTTAATAAGTTGTCATATATTTTCAATTTTTTCTTCTGCTTTTTCTTTTCATTCAAGATGGATCAAGTATTCTTTGTATTTGATAGAATTTACAAGATTGCTTATAAAATCTGCTGGATACAATGTTTCTAATTGATTTTTTATAAATTTTATGCTAGTAGCAAAAGATTTGATATTGTTTACTACTCCTGCATTCAATTTGATAGGCAATGTATCAATATTTTTTATTACATAATCAATGTCAAATCAGTTGTTCGCCGCAAACTCTTCAATTTTATTTATGGTAGTCTGTCATATTTTTCTTGATGGAGTGTTAATAATTCTTTTCAAAGCTATATTGTCCTGAGGATTTAGTACATATTTTATATAAGATAGAATGTCTTTGATTTCTTTTCTTTCAAAAAATTTAAATCATCACCAAACTTTGTATGGTATTCATTCTTGTAAAAGTATTTGTTCAAAGGGTTGTGATTGTGCATTTGTTCTATACAAAATTGCAAAATCTGACCAATTAGCATTTTTTTCTTGTTTAAGTTTTTTGATAAGATTTGTGATTTGCTCAGCTTCATCATATTCATCCTTAAAACTAAAAACTCTAATTTTTTCTTCTTGTCATCATCTGTTGGATACAACATTTTTTTGATATTGTTTTTGATTTTGAGAAATTATACAGTTTCCAGCTTGGACTATGTGATCTTTGGACCTGTAATTTGTCTCTAATTTGAAAGTTTTTAGGTCAGGCCATCGTTTTTCTAAATTCAAAAAGTTTTCCATAACCGCTCACCTTCGTCAATATATACTTTGAAAATCATCTCATATAAAGGTAACATTTCATTTTTGTCACAAAAGCTTTATAATGTCAAATTGTATTTGATTGGTGTCCTGGGCCTCATCTACTAGTATGTATTTGAATAATGTTTGATATTTTTCAAGTATATCAGGATATTCTTCAAGCAATATTTTTGTATACAACAAAAGATCATCAAAATCCATACAGTTTGATTTAATGAGTGTGTCTTGGTATTTTTTGTAAACATTTGCCACCTCTTCTTCCCAGTCATTGTTTACTTTGTGCAAAAACTTTGAAGGTAATATTCATTGATTTTTTAAAGAAGAAATTTTTCATTTTACTTCTTTGGGTTCTAGTTTTTCTTTGTAATTATTTTCTTTTAAAATGTTTTTAATTACCGACAAAGACTCTCAAGTATCGTAAATATTAAAATTGTTATCGTATCATAGCTGAGTTTTTTTGATTTCATATTTGAGTATTTTTAAGAATATACTATGAAAAGTTCCAACTCGCTTGAGAGTGTTGTGATTTATTGAATGTTTTTGATTTGTATTTTCGTTATCAAGCAATTCTTCAAAATCTGTTATATCATTATCTGAATTGTTTTTATCTGCTTGTTGTGTTTTTTGTCAAATTTCAACCAATCTTTGTTTCATTTCATTGGCTGCTTTGTTGGTAAATGTTACTGCAAGGATTCTTTGAGGTGGTATAGACTCACAAAAAACAAGATTAGCTACTTTGTAAATCAAAACTCTCGTCTTCCCGCTGCCTGCTCATGCTAAGATCAAGCTACTGCTATCGGTCCAGTTTGCTGCTTGTCACTGTTGATTGTTTAAATCTTTTTCGATAATTTTCTTAATCATTTTAATCCAATTAAACAAATTATATTTTTAAAACTAAATAGTGTCTGCTGAAAAAGTCATAATTTCCATGTTTTTGCACAGTGCCAGCAGCCACTAAAAAGACTAAAACACTGTGAACAACTTAATTTGAAAAATAAGGAACTTTTCAATTTTACAATATAGTGTGCATTTTTAATATTTTTTCAGAGCACACTAAATAGGGAGTGCTTTATTTAGTCAAAAGCCAAACTTTTTATTCTGCTAAAACTTTTTTTGTGTTGTGAAGGATTTATACAAAAAAGCCTTTCATGGCATTGATTCTGAAATGAATGCTATTGAAATGTATGGTTTTTTAAAAATTATTGGAACTGTAAAAAAATGGAGTATAGACTTTTGAGGAGACTATAATTAGAGCCTGCTTAAAAAGTCTTCATTTCCATATTCTTATAAAGTGCAAGCAGTCTCTAAAAAAGACGGGAACATAATAAACAACTAAACTCAAAGAATATGGAGCTTTTCCTTTTGATTAATTTAGAGCTCAAATTTACCACTTTTTAAGTGACCTCTAAATACATTTATAATTAAATTTTAGTTGATTGCAATTTGAATTAATCCTTATTTATATTAAATTAGCTTTTTAGTTGATTTTTTTTTATAAATCTTTAAAAAGTAGCATATATTTATAAAAATATATAGATCATTAAAAAATTAACTTTAAAAACTAAACAAGCATAAAAATGGAATTCAATTATGCAAACATTTGAATTGTTGTGCTCGTATTTGTCTTGGGTATACTTATTTGAAAATTAATATACGAAACATATGTAAACAAAAAAGAAAAAAGATTAAATGAAAAGTTAGACAAGATAGAATCTGAATATGTACAAAGAATAGATCAAGCAGAACAAAAGGCGGAACAAATAATCCAGCAGGCAGAGCAAAAGGCAGCAGACAAAATAAAGCAAGCAGACAAAGAATACGAACAGAAACTAAAAAGAGTAGACACCTTAGAAGAAAGAGTTTCAAAAAAAGAAGAAACATTAGAAAAAAAATTTGAAGAATTAAACGAAAAAAAAGAACAAATAAAACAACAACAAAAAGAACTACAGGAAGAAAAAGAAAGACAAACATCCTTGCTTCAAGAAATATCTTGATATACAAAGGAACAAGCAAAACAAGAATTAATGGGAATAGTAGAAAATGAGTCATCTCAAGAAATGACTAATTTTTTGAATAAGCAAAAAATGTTAAGACAAGAAACTGCAAACAAAGATGCTGCTGAAATAATATCAAAGGTTTTACCAAGAGTAGGAACCAATCAAGTTAGTGAATTTACCATCTCAATTATAGATTTGCCCAACGAAGAAACTAAATGAAAAATAATATGAAAAGAATGAAGGAATATATCTTTTTTTGAAAAATTAACTTGAGCAGAAATTATAATAGATGACAGCCCATTGGTTGTTAATGTTTCTTGTTTTGATTCAGAAAAAAGATATATAGCTGCTGAGACGCTCAAAAGACTAGTAAAAGATTGAAGGATAAATCCTGTATATATAGAAAAATTTTATAATGAGGTGTCATCACAGATGCCTGAATTCATATTGGACAAATGAAAAGAGGCTGTTAGTATGTTGAACTTGCCAATGTTTAAATCAGATATACTAGAAATGATATGACAGTTTTATTTTAGATATAGTTATTGACAAAATCTTTTGATACATAGTATAGAAGTAGCAAGAATTGCTGAATGAATAGCTAATGAACTTGGATTAGATTGACAGCTGGCAAAAAAAGCGGGCTTGCTGCATGATATATGAAAAATTAAATGAGGAACTTGAGTGGCTCATGCAAAGGTATGAAGCGAACTATTGAAACAATATTGATTTGATGAAGTTACAATAAATGCAACAGAATGACATCATTTTGATGTAGAGCTTACCAATCCTATATCTTGGATAGTAGCATCTGCAGATATAATAAGTGCAGCTAGACCATGAGCTAGGTTCAACACAAAAAATATGTTTATAGAAAGAATGGAGAATCTAGAAAAATTAATTTCAGAATTTGAGTGAATCAATAAAGTATATATTATGCAAGCTGGTAGAGAGATTATGACTTTTGTAGATGCTGAAAAAATAGATGATTTGAAATTAGAAAAATTAGTAAAAACAATATCTGAAAAGATTGAAGAACAGCTTGATTATCCTGGAAATATTAGAATTGTTTGAATTAGAGAAACAAAAGTTACAAGCTATATCAAATAAAAGTTAAAATAATGCTTACAAGGGCCAAATATGCTTTGGCTGGTAGTTTTTATATTTTTTCAAACATTATAAAGATATGTACCCTCAGATAGAATTAGGATGAGTCACATTTTATATGACTTGAGCTGCAATAATTTTTTTTATACTTTCTAATATCTTTTTGATTAGTTTTTATTCCAAAAGATTTAATGTTAATTTTTGGAAGTTTTTTAACTGGTTGCCTGTGTTTTTGATATTACCTTATATATTATGATCTTATATATATCATCTTTTTTCTTCGCTTTTAATCATACCTTTGAATTTTAATGATTTGTTGTTGATATTATCTCCTTATTGATATGATTTTTCTTTTATATGAATAAGTTTATGATTGTTTATTGCAATAAGCTTATTTATCAAAAATATAGAGGTAAAAATAGAAAAATATAAACGAATAGATATATTCTTTTATAGCATATCTTTGTCATTAGTGCCGTTGTGAATGCTTTTGTTGTTGTGAGATGATTTCATTTGAAAGCCAACTGGTAGTGCCTTATGAATGACAGCATTTTCACAAGACAGCATTATTTATAATTATGAAAAAGTATATCCGGTTTGATTGTTTTTGGCAATAGCTTGAATTCTTTCTTTTATTGTTTGATTATTTTTGAACTATGCAACCAAAAAACACTGAATTTGATTTTTGGGCTTTATAATGCTGTTGTTAATTTTAAATATAGTTTTTTACTACCAATTATATCCCAAATATTTTGTAATAAATATGTTTGATTATTCTTTTGATGTAAAAAATTATTGGACTTTGATTTTGTCTTGATTGATAATATTTCTTTTCTGGAAAATAAGAAGCACCAAATGATTAGATAGATAATAGAGGATGATTAAAAACTGGTAAGTTTGACTTTCAATTTAATTTAAAGAAAAAATTTATCTTGTGGAACTGAGTGAATAGTGTTTAAGCATTTTACAATACAAGCACTTTGAGTGTAGTTGTTTGATGTATATCCGTAGACATTTCTTTTTAAAAAAAGAAACAAAAACTATGAACTTATTCTTTTAATAAAATAGCAAATACTTGCTATTTTGTCGATAGTTCTTTTTGCTTTTGTCTTGTGAGAAACATCAAAATATTATTAATCTAATTTCATAGGATTTTTCTAAAAGATGGCATATGAAAATTAAGACTTTAAAAGCAGCTTTTTGAATAATTTTACAAACTTAACTCTCCAAATTATTTTTAACAACGCTATCTGATTTTATATTTTACTATTTAACTTATTTTTTCAAAGAGATGAAGCTATTGGTAGGACTTGGAAATCCATGAGAAAAATATAAACTAAACAGACATAATGTATGATTTATTGTTTTAGAAAAATTTTGTCAAAAAAATTTATCAGAACAATTTTCTTATAATAACAATTTTTTTTGACAACTTGCTGAAATAAATTTTGATTGAGATAAGATAATTGCTTTGAAGCCTATGACTTTTATGAATTTGTCAGGGAAAGCAATTGCTGCTGTTGCAAACTTTTACAAAATTAAAAATGAAGACATAGCGTTAATTTATGATGATATTGATTTACCAACAGGGAAAATAAGACTCAGATTTGGATGAAGCGCTGGAGGGCATAAATGAGTCAAAAGCACTATTCAAAGTCTTGGCACAGATGAGTTTTATAGAATAAGAATATGAGTAGATAGGCCTCCAGACAGATCAATGGTTACCAAACATGTTTTATCTAATTTCCCTGAAGATGAGTTAAAAACAATTTTGGATAAAATAAATGAAGTTGAAGATATTATCAAAAACAATTTTTTGAAAAAAGATTTTTAAATAATTTTAAATAATACAAAAGTGACAGCAAAAGTATTAGCAATAGAAACAAGCTGTGATGATACATCTTTATCAATTGTACAATTTGATAAAAAATTTGTTTATCCTGAAAAATTAATTAATTATAGTCAAATTGAACAACATCAACAATATTGAGGAGTAGTTCCTGAGTTGGCTTCTAGGCTGCATAATGAGCAGATGCTGTCTATTTTGGAAAAAATATGAATATCTAATATACCTAAAGTAGATAGTATAATAACTACTGGATACCCTGGATTACCGTGATCTTTGATAATAGGAAAAACAGTAGCTGCAACTCTTGGGCATTTTTATGAAAAAGATTTTTTTGAAGAAAATCATATACACTGACATATATTTTCAATATATTTGGAAAGAAATATTGATGACATACCACTACCTGCAGTGTTCATAAGTGTTTCATGAGGACATAATGATATATATTTTTTTGATTATTCAAACTGATTTGAGATAACTCATCTTGGAAAAACAATAGATGATGCCGCAGGAGAATGTTTTGATAAAGCCGCAAAAATGTTGGGCTGACCTTATCCTGGGGGTCCATGGATAAGTCAAATGGCAGCAGAATGAAAACCCAACTGACAAATTGATCTGTCTCCAACTTTTTTGAAAAAAGATGAGTTTAACTTTAGTTTTTCTGGATTGAAATCTAAAATATATTATTTACTAAAAGATTTTGAAAAAAAGTGAATCAAGCTTGATGCTCAGCAGCTCAAAGATATTTGCTATACATTCCAAGAGTCAGTTATTACAGTTCTTACAAACAAATTAATAAAAGCTGCTGAAAAATACCAAGCAAAAAGTGTATGTATAGTATGATGAGTTTCTGCTAATGATAGGTTTTATGAATTTGTTCAAGAACAGATTTGAAAAAAATGATTAAATTTAAATGTTTTCAGACCTATAAAAAAGGTTTATAGTACTGATAATGCGGCCATGATAGGAGCAGCTTATTTGTTAAAAAATAAGTTGAAGTAGTTTGTTTTTCTTTCTTGATCTTAAGATTGACTGTTCAAAAAATTAAAAACATAAACTATTGAAATATTTATCAAAAAAAGTATATATAATATATTTACATACACAAAGCAAATAACATGAAAAAACTTTTAATAACAATAGTGATATTTTTGGTTTTGTTTATATCAGATGTTTTTGCATGAAATGTAAATTTTGATCATTTCCCTGCTACAAATATAACACATAACATCAAAACTCATAATTGATACAATGTATTGTCTTATAGGTGAGATGCTATTAGCGCCAAAAAAAACATAAACCTAAATGAGCTAAGGCCGCTGATTCAACAAAGATGATATTTTTGATTTATGAAATATAGTTATTACTGGAGGTATGAATTATTAGACACCAAAGATAAAAATATCAATCTTTCTAGACTGTGAAGGAAAAAATTAAATTATCCAATGGTTGGTATAACTCAAGGGGACAAGTTTTTGTTGTTTATTCCTTCTTGAAATCTTTCTGATTCTCAAATCGAAACAATCTGACAAAATTATGAGTCTGAAAACAAAAAATTCAAAATAAGAAAATATCCTTCTAACTGGTATATACTCAGCCAAACAGCTCCAAGGAATCCCATAAGAACATTTGAATATCAAGAATATTTTGACACTCTCAAGGATTTATCTTGATTGCATTTAGTTAATTTTCAAGTATGACAGAATCCTTATTGAGAATATGATATTGCTAATTTTTCAGATAAATTTATACAAGTAGAAATCATTCAAAACTGACAATTGAGAGGGATTATATTGGATTTGTTAAGAACTACTCAAAGGGTAATTGTAGAAGAGCCACAACAACCTGATTATTATCGTCACGATAAGCATATAATGGAAGAAATGAAATCTCTTTATTATAATATAAGAGAATATAAAAAAAGTAAGCATTGACTTCCCCAAGATCTATGAAGTCTCTACCCCAATTTTTTGGACATTACAAGAATTAATAGATACTACCATACTTTGATGTCCCAAAAGACAAGTAATCTTTGTTTTAAAGTATGATTCCAACCAAAATCCATTGATTTTAATCAAAAATATTCTTCAGAAATTCAGGATTGATACTGGACAACTGAATTTTGTTATTATTAGTTGTGTTGTATAAGTTATTGCTGCCTACTTAAAATCTCTTTCTTTAGAAAAAACAAACTATATGAAATTATTTTTTAAACACTTCATTTAGTGAAAATCAGCTTTTAAAGGAGATATTAAAAAATCAAAGAAATTCATTCAAAGAATGGTGAGCTTTAAGCTTTTGGTAAGATTAGAAAGCGATTTTGATACTTTTTAGTTAAATCAACAAAACCTAAAATTAACTATTTTAAAGTAGTTTATAATTTTGTTAAATAATCGATTTCCTTGCAGTCATTTATGTTGTAATTTCCAACTCTTGTTCTTTGTAAATATGATAATGTGCCTGATAACTCAAACTGTTTGCCTAGCCAATATCATATAGATCTTATATAATTTCAACTACCAACAATCAGTCTAATTTTCAAAAAAGGAAAGCTATAACTTAACACTTCTACCTGATAAGTTGTCATTTGTTGTGTTTTTTCTATAATTTCTCCCTTTCTTGCTAATTCATAAAATTTTTTTCAACCAGTTTTTTTTGCACTAAATGGAGGTAAGGGCAGTCCATACTTAGGTATTAACAAATCTAACTTTTCTTTTACTTCTTCCAAGTTTGGTGCTAATATTCTGCTTCAATTTACAATAAGATATTTTTTTCAGTCTGAATTTTCAACTTCAAATTGCTTATACCAAGAATGATATTGCATGTCCCATGTGTCTGTACTTGTAGAAAAGTCAACTTCTGTTATATATTCTTTGTCCTGTTTTTGAATTTGTCAAAGAGCTTTGGTATCTTTTCATGTTCATAGAACTAATACTCATTCTGCCCAAGGATCCAAAGTGCCTGCATGGCCAACTTTTTGTCATTCAAATATTTTTTTTGCCTTTCTTACTATATCAAAACTTGTATATCATTTTGTTTTATATACTGGAATTAACATTTATATTTTACAAAATTAATTAAATACAAATTTATAAAAAAATAAATAAAAAAAACAATATCATTTTGTATGAATTGTTAGAGGAATTTAAATTCATCAAAAAAACTTGACAAAAACAAAAAAAACCTTAAAATTTCTATAAGATCATAAATATATTTATAAAATAAAAAACAAAAAAATGAAAAAAAAGATTTTATTGTTTGGCATAATTTTATTTTCTTTGTTTAGCTTATCTAATCTATATGCTCAATGAGGAAATCAGCCAA
>CAYMVT010000016.1:14836-16644 GCA_964394325.1 uncultured Candidatus Peribacteria bacterium
CCAAAAGACAAATCACAAGCAGGAGGTCTCAAAAATGCATTACAAAATTCTAACATGTCAGACAATGCAAGAGATCAGGTAATGTCAAATCTTAATCTATTCGAAAACGAAATAAAATGAATTAGTATGGGTAAGAATATAAATTCTGCTATCAGTGATTTAAAGGATGCCACAGATCTACAAGAATATAAAATAAGGAACTTGTTAATAGAGAATATATCTGATAATCCAAGCTTAAACAAAACATATAAAAATATTGTTAGCACAGCAGAGATACAAGATTCTTTTGAAGATTTTAGTGTTGTTTGAGGTAATGTATCTTTTGGTAATTTTGATGAGGATGAATTGCAAGAATCTCTTTCAAAATTGTATGATAAATCTCCACAAAGCCAGCCAACATTTATAGATGTAGCATTTTTGCAGTTAAGAACAATTCAAAATTTATTAGATTCTTTGAAATACCTAGGTGTTGATGATATTGAATCAGACTTATTTGCAGACTCAACCTATTATGACAATTATATACAATGGAAGTATAAATTTGCAGGTTACGATAACAGAGATGATTTTACAGATTCTCTTACAGGATATGTAACCCTTAAGGATATTTGAATAGGGACAGATATAATTGAGTGATTTTCTTGTAAGGTTTTAGACAACTTACAAGATTGAGATTGTGATTTTGAGAAGATAACCACAAAATCTTATGATGATGAATTTGATTTTTATACTTTGGAAGATATTGCACAAGACAGCATGAATATAGCTGAAAATTATGAAAATATAGCTGAACAAATGGAAAAGATAAACGATGAAATCGATGATTTGATTGATGATTTTCTAAAAGATTATCTTTCAAAAATATTTGATGATTGACAAGTTACAGATCCAAACAGGGAAAAGGCAGGAGACTTTCTTAGTGCAAGGATTAATAATTTGAAAACAATAAGGGAAGAAACAGATACAAAAGAACTGAATCTTAGGTGATTGTATAATGTTTATTTTGAAGTAAATCGTAGTAGTAGTGGATTTAAAAGATTATCTTCTTTGTACCAACCCCTAATGGATTGAGACGAAGATGAGTTATTGGAAAGAATTGCAGACAATCTTGAATCACAATTGAGAGATTTGTTTGACAATAGCTATACGGATGATTTTATTGAAAGTTTCGTTTTAAAAACCTTTGAAAGTAGGCTTTATAGAGACGCAGATAGTTCTAATTCGTATATAAGTGATTTTGCTTCAGATGAAATACAAAATGATTGGAGTTTTACAGGATATGATAGTTCAGATGGTTATATAAATTTGGGTGATTGAACTTCAAATGACTTATGAATTAGTTCAGTGCTTCTAACATGAACTCATAAATACTTCGAAAAGTTTAAAAATTGAGAAAATGTTGTTTTGTGTCCAGATTATAATAAGCATACTGATTGAAACAATAAATGATTTGAATGGAAGTTTGCGAAATCTTGTGAATATGATAATGAAATTGCTAAATGGTATTGAGAATTGCTTGGAAGATGATATGATAGTGAATGACTAAAAAATTGGATTAATTACAAAAACAGTAATAATTATGATTATGAGGATTTATATCCAGCATTTTTTGAATCTGCTTGTGAAAATGATTTTGAAAATATGAATACAGATTATGATCCCTATGATTTAGACTTGTGACAGTGCTGAATTACTTGGCAAGATTATGAATATGAAACAGTAGAAATTTGAGAGCAAATTTGGTTTGCTGAGAATCTAAGATATGCATATTGAAACTCTGTTTGTTATGGATGAAACCGAGACATATG
>CAYMVT010000017.1:0-16483 GCA_964394325.1 uncultured Candidatus Peribacteria bacterium
TTTTGCTTTGCGAAAAGCAGCCTTTAAAGAAAACAAAAATACAACAAATAACTACACTCAAAGAACCTGCACTGTGATAATCCTGTAAAGCAGGAAGTATATCTTACTTTACAGATTAAAGAGCTTTTCCATCTTATGATTTAGTACACACTAAATATATTTTAAAAAACTATTCTCTTATTGTTAGATTAACACTTCAAATAACTCTTGGGTTGTCTTCATATTCTAACTCAACTCTAACTCTATAATCTCAAGGCTCTTCATATGTAGTAGAAACATTAGCATAAGACCTGCCTTCTCAAGAAACAGTTCTATTATTGTCAAAATCCCATCTAATGTTCCTAACATTCCCATCTGTGTTTACTCTCAAATCTATCCTATCTCAAACCCTTGCAGATTGAGTAGGATGTGAAGGTACAGATATATTCGCTTGTCTTTGTTCTCTGTGTACATATACTTTTTCACATATTTCCTCTTCCAATCAAGATCTTGTAATTACTTTTACACATGGTTCATAATTTCAAGTTTGTTGTCTTGAGTCAAACTCATATGTATGCGATACTTGTCATTGACTTGAATTTGGTAAAGTCTCTCAATCGCCAAAGTCCCAACTAAAATAAACTATTCTATCATCTTCATTAGAAACTCTAGAAGCTGATGCATCAAGATTCACTTCCAAAGGTTCTTCTCCTTCATCAGGACTAACAATTAATATTGGTATTAGAGGTTTTTCATCTACAATTGTATTTATTGTTTCCGTTATTTCATTTCATCTAGAATCAGTTATTTTTATATATAGCTCATACTCTCATTCATCATCGTTAAAATCGTATTCAAAAACATTTTGTTGTTGCTGTATAAATGCATCATCGTCAAATAAAACTTGTATATCATAATCACCTTCAGGCTCAGGCTCTACTCACAAGATTTCTAGTCTAATATCCGTAGGTATAACATCTATCAACAAATCACCATCTTGAAAATCAGTTTCTTGATATTGTCATGATGATCACTTTTGAAGGCTTATTTCATAATCTATTTCATAACTATCCATTCAAGAAAAAAATTCTTCTGTTTGACAACTTCATTTTTGTCAATCTAATGTTTCATATTGTGCATAAATTATGTAATTTGATGATTCGCCTAATTGAAGTTCAGTATCAGATGACCTGGAAGAAGCTTCTTTTTCTATATCATCAGAATCAATATTATAAACTTCAAAATAATAAGATTGTGCAGATACTCAACTTGGTGTTCCAACATCAAAATCAAATTTGTTTCATGCTTTTGGAGTGTAAGAGATATTACAATTAGGTGCTGGTGATTCCTGCGTTCTTACAGCAAACATAAATTCTTTATCAGACAAGTCAGGTAGTTTGTAATGTATATTATTAAGCCTTGGTTCTCTAAAAGTATAAGCTACATTGCTTGTACCTTCTTGATCTATCTCTCAGTCTCACGTAAAATCCCATTCAATATTAATTTCAGGTAGTCACAAGTCAGTAAAAATTGATCATGCGTCAAATCTTACACTTGCAGGAGCATTTCATACTAATATTTCTGACCTGTTTTCATTCATGTCATAACCCTCTCAATCAATAGTTATTTCAATCTTTGAATCAAAATCCAAACTCAAAACATTTGTTGACATATCCCCTTCCTGTCAATCTGTAACATAGTCAATTAACAACTCTATCTGGTAAGTGTCTTTGGAATCAAATAAACATTGTCAGTTAAAGAATCAATTATTACCAAAAAAATCACTTTGTTTTTGAAGTGTCTGTCAGTTATTACAATCAATTGTCAATGATCTTATGTTTTGTACATTTCATACTTCTGAAGGTATGTTTTCCAAAAATATCTCTTCATTTATTTGAAATCTAATATAAGAAGGTGCTATCAAAGGAGTTTCACCAGATATTAGCTCAGGATTATTATCTTTTGTTAATAAATAAGGATTTACTAAATTTGTTGTTGTCACTTGAGTATGTCAAGTTAGCTGATTTATTTGGATTAAGCTTATTGTTCATCATACAAGTATAAACAAGACCATAGTTCATCAAATAATCGATCATATAATATACTTGAATTTAGAAGTTTTTATACTAAAAAATCTATATAAATTGAAAACTAAAAGAAAAAAAGAAAAAAAGAACGCAATACCAAAAAACAATATTGCAAAAACCATCAAAAGGTTCCTTGCAGTTTCTGCTTCTAATCATAATGCTTCCAAAACATTTGGATCTGATATTATCCAATATAAACCTCATATAAACAAAAATAAGAATAAAATAAATATACCTACACATCCTATTATAAATCATTTTATAGAAATAGATGATCACTTTTTAACTTTTTGTTGTTGTCTTTGTTGTGTGTTTGTATTCTCCTTTTGAGAATTGTTATCTTGTGATCAGTTTGACATGTTTTTATTGTTTAAACAATTTAAAATTACATTTATAACTAAATTATTTTATTAAAAATAATATAAAATTCAATAGATAATAACTTGTTTAAAAAACAGCAATAAGAACAATTTTCTAAAACAAAAAACAATCAAAACTCATTTTTAAGTTTGATTGTTTTAAGCAAGTTAAAATATTATTAAAAAGCACTAAATAAACATCAAGTAAAAACTTTTTATTGCTCCATTTGTCATTCCATCTCTTCTAATTCAACTTCCATACCTTCTCATTCAACCTCTTCTTGTTCCTGCTGTAAATCTTCTTCATCGATTTCAATCTCCATTTCTCATCACTCCATCTGTCACCCTTCCATTTCTTGTTGCAACATTTCCTCAAGTGCCTCTTGATCCATAGCATCTTGTTGTCCTTCGGGTTGCATCATTTGATCTTGTTGTTGCATCTGTTGCAATTCAGCTTGTAGTTGTTGTGACATCATTTGTTGGAAACCTTCATCAGTAAACAAATCTTTTGCTGTTTCATAGTTTTCTTGTCAACCAAGTTGTAGTGCATGGTGATATTCTATCTCTTGTTTGAGTTGATCTGTTTTGAATTCAAATATTAAATAAACAGCTCATACAATAAATAAACTACAAATTATCATAGTTACTATAATTCCTCCAGAACCACTAGTTTGTTGTGTTGTGTCTTTTTCTGCCATCAGTAATGTATTAATTAACAATATAAATATTGCCATGTATATTCAACAAATTACATAAATCAAGGAATTTTTTGAAACAAAACATTAATTTGTTATTGATTTTATTTTTAATTTTGATATAAATAAATGCCTTTGTTTTACACTACTATAGTTCTTGCAACGGTTGCTTTTAGCAAAGCAAAATACAGAATAAAGAACAAACTCATATAGTATATAATTTAATTTACTAAAAAGAAAAAATAATACAAAATGAAAAGATGATTGATTATATTTATTGTGATTGCTGTAATTTCAAGCTTAATAATCGTAAATTTACAACAGCAAGACATAAAAACCCTTCCAGATTGAACTTCAATAATTACCAATATAAAACAAACAGAGGATGTTAACTTAAATAAGTTTATTGAAATGTATAACGATTGAAAATTTGATGAAGTAGAATTAATAAACTGAAAGGAACTATTTGGTTTGATAAAAATTGAAAAAGAAGAGGTAATTACAAATGTTTTGTTATGAAAAGAAGCACTTAAAAAAACTTATCTCAGATACAAAACTTATAAACCTGAAGAAACCACTTTGTCTGAACTTGGTTTTGATCTTACTTGAAAAACTCAGATTACTGTTAAGTATGAAGAGGACTCTTTTTTCAGTAGAGTGTTTTTGGAAACAATGTTGCCATTATTACTGATAATACTATTGTTAGTGTTTTTGTTTAGAATGTTTTGACCTAAATGATGATGATTTCCATTTTGAGCACAAGCAGGACAACTACAATCCAAAGATAAAATGAAAGTAAAATTCAAAGATGCCGCTGGTATGGAAGAAACAAAATGAGAGTTAGAAGAAATAGTTGATTATCTAAAAACTCCTGACAAATATCAAAAAGTCTGAGCAAAAATTCCTAAATGAGTTCTATTATACTGACCTCCAGGAAGTGGTAAGACTCTGCTAGCAAGAGCAGTAGCATGAGAAGCTGATGTTCCTTTCTTTACAACAAGTGGATCTGAATTTATGGAAATGCTTGTAGGAATGTGAGCTGCTAAAGTTAGAGACTTGTTCAAAAAAGCAAAACAAGCAGCACCTGCAATAATATTTATTGATGAAATTGACACTATTGGTAAAAAAAGATGAATGTGAAGCACATGATGACACCAAGAACAAGAACAAACACTAAATCAAATACTTGCAGAAATGGATGGTTTTGAAAAAGATACTAATGTAATTGTCTTGGCAGCTACAAATAGACCTGACATACTGGACAAAGCACTATTGAGACCTTGAAGGTTTGACAGGAAAGTATATGTTCCGATACCAACATTAGAAGAAAGGATGGAAATATTGAAAATATACACCAAAGACAAAAAAATATCCAAAGATGTAGATTTAGATAGCTTAGCTAGGAGAACCAGCTGATTTGCTGGTGCTGACATGGAAAACTTGGCAAACGAGGCTGCACTAAAGACCGCAAAAGACGGTAGAAAGACGGTAACAGCTGAAGATTTTGAATATGCATTAGAAAAAATAATAATGTGACCTGAAAAGAAAAATAAGACATTGAAAGAAAAAGAAAGACAGATAATAACCTATCATGAGCTTGGACATGCAATTACTGCTTATAATTTACCAAACACAGATCCTGTAGAAAAAATAAGTATTGTAAGTAGATGAATGGCATTATGAGTAACTTGGCTGATGCCAAAAGAAGATGTATACTTACATAGCAAAGCAAAATTTTTGGATGATATGGTAACTATGCTGTGATGAAGAGCTGCCGAAGAAATAGTTTTTGGTAAAGATGAAATAACAACTTGAGCAAATAATGACTTTGAAAAAGTAACACAAATAGCTACGGATATGATAACAAAATATGGTATGGATGAGGAAATATGAACAATATCCTATGCAGCAAAAGAATCAAAAGAATTTCAAACATTCAGACCTTATAGTGAAAGCACTACAGAAAAAATTGACACCAAAATTCAACAAATAATCAAAGATGCTTACAAAAAAGCTACTAACATAATCAAGGAAAATAGACAACTAATGGATACATTAGCAAACATATTATTAGAAAAAGAATACCTAACAAGAGATGAATTCAAAAACATTATGGAAAATCCTAAATCAGCAGAGCAAATGCTAAAAGATTTTGAAAAAAAGAAAAAACAAATGGCAGAGAAAACAACTTCAAACAAAAAAGATAAAAAAACTAAAAAATCTGAACAAAAAGAAACAGAAACAGAACCAAAAGAAGAACTTTCAGAAAAGAAAAAGCATATAAAAGACATTTTAGACAGACTACTAAGATAAAAAAACTTGAATACAGTCTATTAACTAAGCCTGAAAAGTCACTTTTTCAGAAGCGACTAATTTAAAAGTTAAATTAAAAACTCTTGTGTCATATAAGTTGGTTGTAAAAGATGCCTTTTGGCAAATATTTGGAAGAATATTAAGTGCGATAGCTGGACTTTTGGTCATCAAAATGATTACCCCCTATCTTGGTCCTGAAAGGTTTGGGGATTATTCTACAATTCTTAAATATTTTGCAATATGGGCAGCTCTCGCAGATTTTGGGCTCTATGTGATAGCATTACAAAAACTTGGTAAAATCAAAGAAGAATCCTATGACAAATTAAAAGAATATTATGCAAAATTTGTAAGTACAAGGTTTTTATTAATTTTTGTTGTATATACAACAGCGATAGTTGTCGCATACCTTATCCCTGCATATAGTTCAAACCCTTATCTTATTTGGTGATTGCCAATTGGAATGCTTTTTAGTGTTAGTTTCATGATGTCCGGAATATTACAAGCACCATTACAATTATTTTGGCAGATGAAACACTTAAGTATTGCTCTAATTTTATGAAGATTGTGACAGATAATATTGCTTGTAATAATATTATATGGTATATATCCAAATATTGATTTTGACTGATCACAGCTGTCTATATTTGTATTTTGCTTAATCATTTTCTCTGTATTACTTTCAGGGATATTACAAACTAGTTATGTTTTCTTTTATTGAAAAAAATTTTTGCCATTAAAACGAAATTTTGATTTAAAATTTTCCAAAAGTATTATATTCGAAAATCGAAAATACTGATTAGCATATTATCTTAGTAGCTTCCATACATTAGTTGTACTAATATTACTTTCTATATTTTTCCCAACAAGCGAAAATTTCGTATATGTAGGAATACGAGCTCTGGCTTTATCTCTATTAGAAATTTTATTAGTAATACCACAAAGTCTTGGAAATGCCTTGATACATAAAATTTCAATCAAAGAAAAATCACAAAAACTTCTAAGTTATTGATATATGATGATTTTTACTATATGGATTTGACTGGTTTTTATGATTAATTTTATGATCTTTTCTCCACAGATAATATACTTTGTTTGATGACAAGATTATATTGGAAATTGACACATCTGATCAGATTATGTGTTATATTTTTTGTGAATAGTAGTAGTGTTAAGTTTTATCAAACAGATATTTAACTATATTTTTGTTTCCAATGGGTTGCAAAACAGACTTTTGAAAATAAATTGAACTTGAGTTGCTATATGATTAATTATATGAATACCTTTGATTTTACAATATAATTTAATATGAGGTATAATTACACAGATATTATTAGAAATATTATTTGTAATTTGAGCGATTATAATAGGATACAAAAACCTCTCATTACCAAAAATATGCTGGAAAAGTTTATTTTCAGTTTTGTGAATTATGTTAAGCATATTAATCTTTGGAAAATTTATTACAGCCTGAATAGATTATACTAACTTTGGATATTTTGTGTTAAATGCCTTTTTGATAAATATTTTGATACTTATACTATCCTACTACCCTATCAAAAAAATAATGCAAAATATATGATAATTCACCATTAATTTTTTTTATTAGCCTTTCTTTGGATCTCTTCTTCCTTTCTTTTCAAATATTCTTTAAATTCTTCTTTTTTGAAAATATATATATATAAAGCTATCAAAGAAAATATCGCCAGCATAATATATACAATATTATCTATCACTACTTCATAGTAAGATACAAACATCACTCACAGTATGACTATCGTTATAGCCCAAATTATAGATCAAATTATATTATAAATAATAAAAGAAAATTGTTTCATTCACATACTTCCTGCAATAAATGGAATAAATGCTCTTGTCATAGGATGAAACTTACTTATTATTACTGCAAAAGGTCAATATTTATGGATTCCTGATTTTATGTAATCAAGTTCTGTCTCTCATATACCGAACCATTCTCAATATTTTCTAAAAAAACTATCACCTGTATAATATCACAAAACAAAACCTATATAATTTCATATTATTGCTCATAAACAAGCTACAAGTATAAGGTAAAAAAGATAATCTTGTCCAAAAAATCCCCCAACAAGTAATAATACCGTCTGTCATGGCAATGCCATTCATAGAATTGGGAAAGATTCTATCATAGCACTACTTCCAGCTATCAGATAATTCCAGCTTCCAAGTCATTGAATAACAACTTCCAACCAATCAATAATATTTTTGATAGTATCAGGGCTAAATATTGCAACCAAAGCAACCAAAAAAGTTAAAACTATCAAAGTAATGTTTATCAATGTAATAATTCATCCAGCAAACCTTTTTAACATAGCAAAAAATTATTCAAAATAAAATCAAGAATATATTATAGTTTCACAAGCTCTAAGTTTTTAATACTACAATTTTTTGTAAACACTTCATCAATAGATAGATTTTGATACAAATACAAATAAGCCTTGTACACACCACCATGAGCAACCACCAAGACATTTTTATCATCGCAAAAGATTTCATCAAAAAAACTTTTTATCCTACTTGTAAACTGATCCCAAGACTCTCAACTTCAATTATTGTTCCTATAAAGAAAAGCAAGTGACTTGTAATCTTGAATATTGTACATATTTTTAATTGTTTCTATTTTACATCAAGCAAAGTCACCAAAATATTGCTCATTTAATCTGCTATCAATAGTTATATTTATATTGTTTGATAGTATTTCATTACATTTGTAAGCTGTCTGGACTGCTCTTTTTAAGCTTGAAGTAAATATGATATCCAAATTTAGTTTTTGAATTTGATCAACGAACTTAATATCATCAAATTCTTTTAATCATTGTTTGGATAGATCCTGATCAGTTTCTCATCAATTCAAAACACCATTGATGTTGTTTTTGACTTTTCAATGTCTTATTAGAAAAATTCACATGTTTTTATTCTTTTATACCTAAAAGTTTGTCAAACAAAAAACATTGCAACTTAATTAGAGGATTATAAACAAACTTTTTGAAAAATCAAAATACTTTTTTGTGAATCATTATTATAGGAACCATAGCTCCCAAGAATATTCCAGCAATTATATCAGTTGGTCGGTGATATCCACCCAAAACTCTACTAAATCACATTGTAAAAGAAAAAACAAACAAAACAAATGAAACTATTATGAAAAACTTATTTTTGGATTTTATTCACCAAACTAAAGAACTTGTAGCAATAGCCATGCTAAGAGTTGTATGATCAGAAGGGAAACTAACATTGGGAAGATCTTCTAATATCAAATTCTTTGCAGAAGTATGGCTTATATCGGGTCTATCTTTTATAACTAAAATCTGGAAAAGTTGACTAATAATCAACGAATTAATACCAGAAAAAAAAATATACAAAGATGCATATTTATAATTTACATTTTTATTGTAAACTCAATAAAGATAAAGATATACCAAATATACTGGATAAGTAAAAACAAAAATATCTGCTGTAATAGGAACAGTTTTTGACAAAAAATGATTTTTATCAACAAAATCACTAAAAATTTCCAACAAAGCTTTTCACCACTCAGGTTCTTTTAATTGTAAAAACATATGATTTAAAGATAATAATTTATTAAAATAGGCTTGGGCTTTTCTAAAATATCTTATTTATAATTTTTTTTAACTTGACCCTAAGGGCTCGTATTCCAATTTAATAAATATTTTTTTTCATTTTGCAAGAGCTATTTTCTGTTTAAATAGAATCTACTGAAAAGGCATATTATCTTCGCTGTTTTTATACAGTAGTAGACACTAAAAACTATAGTACAGTATAATAAAAAAACCAAAATAAATTTAATCCAAAATTCCCTTGAAAGAAAGTATCTTGTATATATAATGTTTGAACTTTATTTTTTAAATTATTCAAAAATGACTGAAGAGACAAAATTTGAGAAAGTAACAATAAATGCTAATGTCGCTGATTCCACAAAAAAGATATTAGAAGATGTTTTTAAAATCTATAAAGAAAATTATTCTGATATTTCAGATGAAGATTTGTGGTGATATATGATAGAAGATATGCTAGAAGCATACCTTGAATGACCAGACGAAGAAGATGAAAATGAAGAAGAATATGATGACGAAGAAGACGAAGATTAAACTACAAATTATAATTTAGATTATATTTACAATGAAGAAAAATTTTTTGAAAACACAGTCTCAGATAGACAACATCAAAGAAAGCTGAAAATATTTGACGGAACTACTTCAGATAATTTATGCAAAAATAAAACCATGAATTAGCCTGATAGAACTAGAAGAAATTGCTGAGTCATTCATACAAGAAAATGATCTAAAATGAGCTTTTAAGTGATATATGTGATACCCTGCTAACCTTTGTTTGTCAATAAATGACTGTGTTGTTCATTGAATACCAGATAATTATGTCTTAAAAGAGTGAGACCTATTAAAAGTAGACTGTTGAATTATTTACAAAAAATGAGTCACAGATTCTGCTTTTTCTGTAGTTGTATGATGAAGCAAGTATGACAAGTTATCAAGCGATCTAATTAAAACAACGAAACAAGCACTGGATACATCTATAAATTTTCTCAAAAACGATTCTTACTTTTATAATTTTTCTAAAAGTATCCAAAATACAGTTGAAAACAAATGATTTAAAGTAATCAAAAATCTTACTTGACATTGAGTAGGTACAAAAGTTCATGAAAAGCCACATATTTTTAATTGGGCACATCCTGAAACAAAAAAAATAAAAATCCTTAAAAACATGGTATTGGCCATCGAACCTATCACTTGTATCAAATCAGATAGTGTGATCAACAAAGATTGAAATAAATGGAACTTATACACTCTATATTGAGATAAATGAGCTCAACGAGAATATACAGTAGTAATTACAGACAATTGACCAGAAGTAGTTTCTTGAATACAGTAAAATTATTTATTTTTTAGAATCTTAATAGTTCATTTATAAGCATCTAATTCTACAAGATCTCAATCTTTTATTACTTTAGTTGCATTTTTTGTTCATACAATACAAGGAATTTTCATCTCACGAGCAATTATAGCAGCATGACAAGTAATTCATCATTCATCAGTTATAATTCCTGAAACTTTATTAAGTATAGGAACCATTTTAGGTGTTGTCATAGGAGTAACCAAAACCTCTCAATTTTTAATGTCGTTAAGTTTTGACAATTCAAATATTTTCCTCGAATAATTTTTTACATATCATTGGTATGCTATATTTCACTTTATAGTATTAGAACTTTTTAAATAAGATTTTGATCATACTATTTGAATGTTTTTGTGTTTTCAATTAAAATCATCACAAATTAGATTTCCCATATAATAATACCATCAATTTTTCCTTTTGTCTAGTTCTGATTTGCTTGGAATTTTATCATTTAAGATTTCTTCAATGAGAAGATTTTCAATGTTTTTTATATTAAATTTCAAAGATAATATTTTGTTTAAATAACTAAGTCAAGGATGAAGTATATCATCACTTTCTTTTCTAATTTGAATAAATATTTTTTTTAATTCCCTGGAAATTGTAGATTCTTCATAATTACCAAATATATTTGCAACTGTTATAATAGGCCAAACATCTTGGATCAAACTAATTAATTTTTTATAGGAATAAGTATTATTTGAGATCAATTTTCTAATATTTTTACAATTCTCATCAAAAATACTTTTTTGCTTTGCTACCCAAGATACATTTTTTTTCAAAAAATCAAGCAGGTTATCTGGATCCTGCTGAGAATCAGTAAAATTATAATATACCTGTACAGCTTTACCTGGAATATATACAAATAATGGAGAAAAAAAAAGAAGGTTATTAAATTTTTTTGGTAAATTAAGTCTTTCCGAAAAATCCCATATTTGACAGTCAATCAAATTCAAGGGTCTAGTCATAACTTTATAAAATTTTTGTTTTTTTTCAGTATCTATAGTAGTAATTGGCCTACTTTGAACAATATAAAATTTTTGATTCTCTTTCGCCCACTCAATATCACAAGGATATCAATAATAATCTTCAATCCTAACAACTATTTTTGAAAGATTAAATAGTTCTTCTAAGGTTAATTTTTGTTTTTTTCAAATATCTGACAATTTTTTCCAAGCTGTACTATATGAATAACTATTATATAAAACATAAGATTGATTTTTTATATTCACACCTAAAATTTTGTAAGTTTTTTTATCAACTATATAATTATCAGGTGTTATTTGTCATGAAACTATTGGTTGACCCAGACCAAGACATGCTTCTATTAGAATTTCATTCGATTTATAGTTATTTGGATTTACTGAAAATGCAATTCAAGATTTTTCAGAATTTATCATTTTTTGGACAACTACCGCTATAGAAATATTTTCATTTAAAAATCCTTTCTGAAGCCTATAAAACAAAGCTTTATGACCAAATAAAGAAGCCCAGCATTTTTTGATACTATACAAAAGATCATTTTTTCAAACATTAATAAAACTATCCAACTGGCCTGCCCAAGTAGTCTCAGCAGAATCTTCACAGGTGGCCGAACTTCTAACTATAACATTTTTAAATTTTAATTCTTTATGGACTTTAAATATGTTATCTTTGACATCCTTGGAAATTCTTCAATTTAATATGGCATTAGTAATTTTCAAAGAAGCATTCTGAAGGGATTCAAAATCATTAATATCAATTCTTGCAAGGTTGCAATTAATCAGTGAATGTAAATTATTTTGTTTTAGGAAATCATCAAATAATCAAGATAAAATAACGAAACCATTGGGGACCAAAATTCATGCTTTTTTCATTTTAACAAGATTAGTAGCCTTACCTCAAGCAAAATTTAATTCTTCAGAAGTAATATCCTCAAACTTTTTTATCAAAGTCATTATTGCAATAATTATTACAACATAAAATACAATAACATCATAATAAATGTTTTTAATATAAATTCAACTAAGTTTTATATTTTTGAAATACGCACAATATAAATAAAGCTTTTTTTATTGATTTTTGTAATTTTTTTAATAAAATAAAAGCAATTAGGAATTGTTTTAAATAATCTTTATCATAATAAAAGATGAAAAAACTAATAATATTGTCTTATGCTTTTATTTTAATTTTCAATTTTTCATTTGCACAAGAAAGTTGGGGAGATTTTTGAACTGATCCTAAATGAATTTTGGAAGCTGTAAAGGATGAATGACAATCTCAATGAGGTATACAAGATACTGAACTTGATGAAACTTATTGAGATTGAGTTACTTGAGTATTAGAGAATGTAAGGGATCAAGGGTTATGACCTTATATAAATTGGGCCGTATTTATTTGACTAAGTATAGCAGTAATTTTGATAATATACAATTGAATATTACTGATAGCAACATCAATGAATGATAGCACCATAGGTAAGGTCAAAAATAGATTAATATATTTAGTGTTGTGAGTTGTATTATTAACTTGATTTTATTTTGTAATAGCTATTATTACATCCGTTTTACAAAATATTCTTTAATTTTAAATAACAAACAAAATGAATATTATCTGAAAATTTAAAACAATATTATTAATTTTATTATTTATAATCTTTGGGATTGGGACATTTTCTTTTGGACAAGCACCTGAATTTCACGAGTCAAAAGCACCTGAATTTCACGAGTCAATGGGAGATGATATATCAGATAGTACCTATAATTTTAATATAGATCGTGATAAATCACTTAGGGATAATGTTAGAGAATTGTTTGTACCAACTGATTGATGACAAATATGGACAGCTATAAGAGTAATTTGAGTAGGTGTCTTTTTTCTTTTTTTGATATGGTCAGGAATACAATTTTTACTTTGAGCTAGTGATGAAACAAAAGTAAAAGAAGCACAAAAAAGTTTGTTGTACATATGATACTGAATCGTTTTGTTTTTTGGTGTTACCTGGATATTATGAGATGTATTACAACTTTCTACTACTAGTGTCAGTTGAACTGAAGATATAGTTGAGGGGGTCGGTGATAATATACTGTTTCAAGCACTAACATTTCTAAAAGCTGCAGCATTTTTTGCTGCTATTATTATGATATTTTATTACTGATATAGAATAATACAGGCTTTTGAAAAAGAAGATAAAATAACGGAGGCAAGAAAATGAGTCATAAATGTTTTGATTGCCCTTGTATTCATCAAAGTAATAGACTTTTTGTATTATATTGCTCAACAGCAAGATTTCAGAAGTCAGGCTTGAGAATTACTAATATGATTCGCACAAATATTAGGATACATATTATGAGCATGACTTTTGATAGCAATATTTTATGCATGATTTTTGATGCTTACTAGTAGATGAGAAGAAGAACAATTTAATAAATGAAAAAATCTAATAAAATCAGTATTCATTGTTGGATTAATAATAATGTTGTTTTTATTAATTATTTACCAGATAATCAATGAACTTTGATAATTAGAGAGCACTTAAAAAATATCAAAGACACACACTAAATTGTAAAGCATGAAAATTCTTTACCCGGTGAAATAATCTTTGTTTCCCACTATGCAGGACTTTACAGGATGGTTTTTGAAAATGCAGTTATTCCCTGTACTTTAGCTTTTTTAGTGGATACTGGCACTATACAAAAATAGAACTTTTTCAGCAGACACTATTTATTTTTCAACAAAGTAAGCTTATTTTATTAGTATGTAAATCCTGATATGTATATATTTACCTTCAATAGACATTATAATTTTGATAAAGTTTGTTATTTGGAAACCAACAAAAAATTTCTTGCCGGAGATCTGATTGGCCTAAACAATGAATATGCACTGTGTCTTGGTAAAAATATTCCTTTCAAAGAAATTTACTCAAATTATATCCAAAAGGATAGCAACTGGAAATTAGCACAATCCAGGCTCCTTTCCAAGAATTGTATTGATATAATAAATCACATTGTTTGAAATTATTTTGCAAGCTACAAAAGAGTTGTATCACTATACTTACCTTATAACAACATAGATAAGTTCTTCAAACACAAATCTAATACACAAAAAAATATATTAAATCATCTAAAATATGATAATTGATATATTAAAGAAATCACGGGAGAATCCAATTGACAACAACTAATAGTTTTCCCTGATATTTGGACAGCATATAATTTTGTTGAAAATTTACAAAATTTTAGTAAATATAAATTATACGATGGAAATACGACTATCGTTGCAAAATCAAAGCTATTTTGGGAAATCAAGCAATCCAAATCAAATATTGTCATATGCACTTATTCACAAATTTTTCTTAACTGGCAAAAATTAAGACACATTATTGTCTTTTGACCACATACTTGGTATTACAAAAATTACCAAGAACCAAGGTATTGTGTAATAAATGTTTTAAAAAAAATGGCTGACATACACAAAGCAAAACTTGAATTCATACAAGATTATAGATTCTTACAAGTTCAATGAAATTAAAATTTAATTGTACTAATTTACCAAAAAATAATGTTAAAATTAATAATAGATTTTTTTAAATTTCCTATACAAAAAAATAAGAAAAACAATAAATTCTACAAATTATTAGATTTTATATTTGTAAAATACCCTTCTTTTCTCTGGCAAAAACCAAACTTTTGGAAATTTGTAGCATTTTTTATTCTGTTTTTTTACAAAATCTTTGGGAAAAAGTAGATTTTTTCAAAAAAACTAATACCTATCAGATTCTATATTTTCAGCAAATTTTCTTACATTATCATAATTTTGTATCAAGTACCTTACTCTATCCATTATATTATAATAAAAGCTATTTGTATAGACTCTAAACTCTCATCATTGCCTATGTATAACTCTTTCAGGTCACATATTATATGATGACAAAACAACCTTGTATATATCGTATCACATTTTCTCAATATTTGAAAATCTGTTATACAAATGATTAAGATACTTAATTGTCCATGCTATAGACTTTTCAGGGTTAAACGGATTTATTATGCTAGAATTATACCTTGCACCACCTGCTAAGATATTGGAAGGCATAATCTGAGTAATTCATATTGCTCACATATGAGATATATTGAAAGGGTTGAACTTTGATTCTACATCTATTAATCACATCAAAATTACTTTGAAGTCTTGTGGTAAATCAGGTCAATATTCATCAAAATTATCTTCAATAATTTGATCCACTGACTTTATATAGCCAACACTTTCTGAATTATAATCCAAAAAACTCCTCAGTCTAAGACTGTTAACAACTCCATTTAATCAATAATTATTTATGTATTCAGCAAATTCGGCAGAACTAAGATTTTCAAAATAATCCCTTGCATTATCAATTCTGTACATAGTAGCAACATCATCGAACAATTGATCAATGTTTGAAGCACTTCTCAAAGGATAATTAATTATATTTTGATAATAAGTTCATTCTTTTATCAAAAACTCTCTTGCTTTTTGTTCGGTTTCTTTTGCCAATACATTGTTTTTTAAAGTTTCAAGTTTTTTCTGTAACTTATAAGCCTGATCTGAAGATACATTAATTGGATTTATATCAGACTGTGCATGTTCTACAGTGATTTCTGCAGAATATTTTATTCAATCTTTGTGTCTTTCCATTTCATCGGAAATTTCATAATCCTTTGAAGTTTCAGACTCCTCTTCAATACTAACTTCATAATCTTTTTGAACTTCAGTTTCTTCTTCAATACTAACTTCATCATCTTTTGTAATTTCAATCTCTTTTGAAGAATCTTTTTGATCGACGATCACATCATCAGTTGGTTTTTTTAATATATCTCAAGGATGCAAATGCCTTCAATCATAATAATATAATCAATCTATTTTTTCCATATTGTTGTACTCCATGAATCTTTGCCTTTCATCTGGATCAGAGTAATCAAGTCAAAATGTTCTCATTGCTGAATATATTCATTGTCATGGTCTTACTTCATACTTATTTGTAATTTTTGTATTATCATTGTTAGTTTGAGTATTAGCAAATGATGTAGATGAATCTGATGATCATAAAGTCAAAAAAACAGCAAAAGCAATT
>CAYMVT010000018.1:0-16126 GCA_964394325.1 uncultured Candidatus Peribacteria bacterium
TTCTAATTGCGTTTTCAAAGATTTTTTTGTTTTTTAGTGCAGAAGGTTAGAAAATACCTTGTAATGTAAATTTTATGCTGTTGGTATAAATTACAATTAAGGAACGAACAAAAAAGCTTGAAATACTCTAAAAAATAAATAAATTAGTTCACATTTAAAAATTCTTTATTAATAAAAATCATGAATGAATTTACACTAAAAAACTTGGAAACAAATAGATCAAGTAAGGTAAAAAAAATTGAATGAATATGAGCCATAATACGAACACACAAAAAAGAAATAATAACAGTAATAGAAAACGATCCAGAGAATATTCAGTGGAAAAATGATTGACAAAGCTGAATAGTATTTGGGAAAAAAGAAGAATGAGAAGATACGACAAATACAGTTATAAGAGAGATATTAGAAGAAACTTGAATCTTATGCAAAAAAAATCAAATACAATTTGCATGAAAAGTGGCTTTAACATTCCCTTGAAATAACTGAAAAAAAATTACAAATAAGATAGATATAGATATAGCGAATGTTTTTATAAATTGAAAGAATTGCGCAAAACAAAATCATAATAATCAAGAAATAAAATGAATTGAAATAACAAGCATAGCAAATCTAATCAAAACATGGCAAGAGAACAACAACTTGATAAGACCATGAACTTTTGAATCATTGTATACTTGTCTAAACTGAGGCAACAATAGTTTCTTTCTAGATGAATTAAGAGATTGAAAATACACCAAAGAGTACACACAAAAAGTGTTATCAAAATTGATAAATAATATAAAAGATATTGAGTTTATAAATTAATAAATAACATGCCAGTAATAAAACTTTGATGATCTGTATTTTCACCAAAACATAAAGAAAAATTTTTGGACAAAAAGTATCTAAAAAATTTTTCTAAAAAAATAAACAATATTTTTTCACAATCAAAGATAATACTAATTCATTGAACTTGAAATTTCTGACACTGATTCGTAAAAAAGTACTGACTAAACAAAGATAATTACAATGAGCTCAAACAAATACTAAATTGATTTTTTGAAGAAATTAACAAATTATTCCCCAATTTCAAAAGGATAAAAGCTGAAGACATAGTAAAGAACAACTACAAAACTTTCACAAAAACAATTATATGATGAGATATTTATATAAATAAAAAAAATGAAATCAATATAATAAGCTCTGATAAAATTTTTGCAAAAATATTAAAAACAGAGAAGCAAATAGATGCATACATGTTAACAGATGTAAATTGAGTAATGCAAAATAATTGAGAAATAATTAACCAAATATCTTATGAAAACTATAATAAAACACATTTTTGGGAAAAAGATAACGATGTAACATGAAACATGCAAAAAAAAATTAATCACATATTATCTACCTGAAAAAAAACTTATATTTTAAATTGAAAAAATCTAGAAAATTTTGAAAATGTAGTAAAAAAAAACTTATGAATTTTCACTAAAATAAATTAACAACTAATCTAACAATAACAAATGAAGACAAAGCTATTAAAATTCAAATCAATCAATAAGTTAGTAATTTATTTGCTTTTTTGAGCTCTTCTTCCGAACCTTTAGAAGATATAAGCATATAACCTCAATAAACTACAACTCACATAGCAACAACTCAAACAAAAAACCAAAGATAAAAATTTACTATATCAATCATTTCTATCCAATAACTTTCGTCTTCAGATATTGTGCTATCATAGTCTCATCATACATCATCTGAATCAACACCTGGGACACTTATGTTAATATTAGCAAAAGAAAATAATAATGAAAACAAAATTATAAAAAGTAAAAAAATTTTTTTCATTTTTGGTGTTTATTTTATTATAAAGTTCAAACAGTAATAGACTGAATTATTTGAATTATCCCATAACTTGAAAGAGCAATTATTATACCAAGAACTATATAAGCAAGCATTTTTTTCGACTTTTGCATCTTTGACTCATCTCACAAAGCAAGTATAAGCATGATTCCTCCTCACAAAACCATAGTTACTCAAAGAACTGCAGCTACTATCAACATAAAATCTGCTACAGATGACAAAAAGCCAGCAAATCATTCACTATCCTGAATATCTTTAGCTACATAGTCATCTGAAGTACTATAAACATCGTCCAAAATACCACCCTCTGTAAAAGAAAATCCACAAAAAATAATTGCTGAAAATAAAATTATAAGAAATTTTTTAATTTTTCACATTTAATTAAATAAGAAATTAAATCTTTTCAAGTAGATCTTCAGCTTCTTTATCTTCTTGAGTTTTTTGTTGTCATTCTTGCTCTTGAATTTTTGAAACTTTTTTGACATATCACATCTGTTGCCATTTTTGTAGATACTTTTTTTTAATTTCTACTTTTTTAGCTTCATATTTTTCTTCAATTTCTTTTAATTTTTCTTTTTCTTTTAAAAGAATGTCATTAAGTTTTTTTATTTGTTCTGAATTCATTAAGGGCAACAAATTAAACCAATTTTGTTTATCTTGAGAAGTTTCTATAGATCTTGAATTGAGTATCATTTCTATCATATCTGGCATGTCCTGCAAAAAATCCTCAGGTATATCAAATTTAGTTGCATAATCATGCAACTCTTTTCAAAGTTTATTTTTTATCAAATTCATATTACTCATTATAAATGATTTTTTATTAATTATCTAAATTCTTAATACTATTTTCCAAAAAATTGTCAGCTTCTTTTTTTTCACAGGCCTCAACGCTTTTTGATTTTTGTGAAATTTTGTCTGCTTTTTTGTAAGATTTTTTCATCTTTTTAATCATTTTTTTGATTTTATTTGGAGGGATATGTCAAGGATTATCTTGAGAAAAATACCTTTCTTGCATAATTAGCCAGAAGATTTAGTTTTAAATAACCATGAAACAGCTTCTTCTGTAATAAATCCTTCCTGAATAAGTCTTTGCGCATACTGTTGTAAAGTATACATTCATTGCTTCATTCATGTTTCAATAATATTGTCAACCTGAGCTAACTGTCTTTTTTTAATATTATTTCTAACAGCAGAAGTGTTTATCATTATTTCATACATTCCCACTCTTCACCTTCAGTCTGATGTTTTCATAAGTCTTTGAGATTTAACACCTGCCAATATTTCTGCTAATCTATCTGCAATACTGTCCTGTATTGCAGGAGGGAAAAAAGATATAAACCTATTAATAGTCCCAGATGCTGAAGAAGTATGCAAAGTACTAAATACAAGATGTCATGTTTCAGCCAAATTCAAAACTGCTTCAGCAGTTTCTTTATCTCTTATCTCTCAAACCAGAACAACATCAGGATCTTCTCTCATTGCTGCTCTTAATGCATTCATAAAATGCCAAGTATCATGTCAAATTTCCCTTTGACTTACTATTGATTTTTTTTCTTTAAAAACAAACTCTATTGGATCCTCTATTGTTATTATATGATCTGGTCTATTTTGATTTATATGTTCAAGCATAGCAATTAACGAAGTACTCTTACCTGATCATGTAGGTCATGTCACCAAAAAAAGTCAGTGTTTCTTAGATAGTACATTCTTTTTCAAATTTTCAGCAACATCCTGAAAAACTAGCTTTTCCAATGGCAAAGCTTCTGAATTTATTTTTCTTAGAACTATTCATATTTTTCAAAGTTTAAAAAAAGCATTTACCCTAAAAGGAGTCCCATCGTTAGCTATATAAGAAAAATCTGCTTCTTTGTTTGAAGCAAACTCCTCATACATTTTTTGATTACCTTTCATAAGCTGTCTCAACATATACTCAACCATTTCTTCAGTAAGCTCAGGAAATTTATCTATTTTCTTAATTTCTCAATTCAACCTAAAAGATATTCTAGATCCAGAAGCTATATGTATATCAGAAACATTTTGATTATTAGATATTTGAATCAATATATTATCAATATTCAAAGAACTATCAGACATTTTTTTTATTTACAATATAAATTCATATTAAACTATTATAATTTTTTGATTTCTTTTGTCAAATTTTTTTGGCTGTTTTTTATTTTTATAAAAAAATTAAGCTACCTGACAAAATAAACAACATATAAATTGCCCTTATTTTTATGTATACATAACTTTTGTACTTAAAAATTTAAAAAGTTTTATAAACATATCAGAAAATAATCTTTTTTTAATTTATTGCATTATTAAAAATTTTGATTATATATTTAAACAAACATAATAAACTCATTTATAAAACTTTTTTACAATCTACTTTTAAAAAATGTATAAATGCCTAAACTGCTGATACACAAATATCTCTCATCTATGAAAATGCCCTGAATGCAATAGCTTTTCAAGCATGAAAAAAGATGAAACTAAAATAAAATCCAAAAAAGTACATTCCAAAACAGCTCTTTTTTGAGGAAATGCTCTTGAATGAGAGCATAAAAATAAATCGCAATTTTTCAAACTTTCAAAAAACGAATTCAATAGAACTTTCCAATGATGAATAAAAGATTGATGAGTTTATTTGCTTTGATGACAACCTTGAATAGGAAAATCTACAATTATTTTACAAATAATTCAAGAATTGCTAGATAATAATACTATCAATATTTGATATTTTACCTGAGAAGAAGCTGCTGACCAAATATTTTCTAGATTGAACAGAATAACTAATTCTGCAGAAAAAAAAGAAGAATTGAATATATACTCTACGAGCAATTTAGAAGATATCATACAGACAGTAGCAGAGAAAAATCATGATCTATTTGTAATAGACAGCATTCAAACTGTATACTCTCCAAATATAGATTGAATTGCTGGATCTCCGTCTCAAGTAAAATTTTGCGCAGAAAAAATATCTGAATTTGCAAAGAAAAAATGAAAGACATGTTTTATTATATGACATGTTACAAAATGATGAGAAATTGCTGGTCCAAAATATTTAGAACATATCGTTGATATGGTTTCTTACCTGGAATGAGACAGGTTTGGCCAATACAGATTCCTTAGATCTATGAAAAATAGATTTTGAAGTACTGATGATGTATGAATTTTTGAAATGTGATTATCTTGATTAACTCCTGTTTATGATATCACAGACAGAATAATAAATACAGCTAACACCCAAATTCCTTGAAGTGTTTTCACAATTTGAATTGATAATTGAAGACCAGTAATAGTTAATTTAGAAGTTTTATTGAACAAAACTAACTATAAATATCCTCAAAGAGTTGCCATATGAATTGATAATAATAGATTAAATTTAATCACTGCTATTTTGGAAAGGTACCTAAAAGTAAATTTGTGATATTTTGATATTTATGTAAATCTACCAGGAGAGTTCAAATTTTTTGATAGCTGACTGGATCTTGCTCTAATAGTAGCAATTTTTTCACAATACAAAAACAAATTCATAGAAAACAAAAATATTTATGTAGGAGAAATTGGATTAGGTTGACAAGTTTTACCCTCCAAGCTTCATGAGAAAAGGAAAAAAGAAACTCCAAAAAGTTTTAATTTTATAGACAATCATGTTCTAAAAAACATAACTGAATTGTCAAATATTTTATAATTTTCAATGATGGACTATATATTAACATGCCCAAGAAATCTAGAATCTTTAGTTGCAAAAGAAGTAAAAGCTTTGTGATACAAGCAAACCCAGACCAACAAATGATTTGTTGCTTTTGGAGGTGATATGCAGGCGATAGCAAAAATTAATTTACGAAGTAGAATATGAAGCAAACTTTTCTTGAGAATATGACATTTCCCAAGATCGTCTAATTTTAATGAGCTTTTTGAGAATGTATACAAAATAAAACGAAAAAACTATATAGACAGAAAAAGACCTTTTGTAGTAAATGTAGTAAATAAATGAACATGACTTACAAGCATACCTACTTGCCAAAAAATAATAAAAAAATCTATTGCAAAAAATCTATTAAATTGAAAGGAAGGTTTTGTTGATGAAAACAGCGCCAAAAAACCTTTGGAAATATTTGTAATAATAGAAAAAAGCCATACTAGAATTATGATCAATACTACTTGAGACTGACTTTTCAAAAGATCATATAAGCTAAATTCTTCTTCTGCATGACTAAAAGAAAATGTAGCCGCAGGATTAATTACACTAGCAGGATGGAGATTTAACACTCCTTTTATTGATTTGTTTTGTGGTGCTTGAACTTTACCTATAGAAGCTACCATGATAGCCAAAAACATCCCTCCAGGATTGAATAGAAATTTTGATTTTGAAGAGTTTGATTGGTACGACAAATCTATTTTGAAAAAGATGAAAGATAATGCAAAACAAAACATATTCACTAACAAAAAATATGAAATATTTGGATATGACATAGATTCTAAAATAATAGAAACTGCAAAAGAAAATGCCAAAAATGCATGAGTTGAAAAAAACATTATTTTTGAGCAAAAAAACTTTTTGGAAATTGATTGCAAAAAAATCAAATGAACTGTATTGACTAACCCACCTTATGGAATAAGATTAAAATCAAATGATATAAAAAAAATTTATGAAAAACTGATTTATTGTTTCAAAAAAAATTCTAATATTAATTGATGATTTTATACAACTTTTGAAATACCTTTTTCTAAAAACATCCCTTTCAAGAAAAAATTAATATACAACTGACAACAAGAAGCTTATTTCCACAAAAAAATTAGTAATTTATAATTAGAACCTACTTTAAAAGTGATAAATTTGATCTATATCCACTTGTATAGAATTGATTTTTCTGAAAACAAAAATGAGAACTTTAAAAAAATGTTCTGAGTTAGACCTCTACTCATAAGTCATCAAAATCATCTATTTGTCAGTCATCAAGATACTTATGTATAGCATTCCTAGTTGCTAGTAGAGCTAGAACTACAGCTCTATTTCTTCTAGGACTTACACTTAATCACAAATTTTTCATAAAATTTAAATCTAGTTTTAGAACTTCATTTATATGATAATCTACTATTTCTTCTGCCAACATGCTGGCAGCGGCAGTAGTTACCATAGAAGTATCTCCATCAAAACTAAATTCTTCAATTTTTAAATCTTTTCAGATTTTTAAAAAAACATTTATCCCGTCTCAACAAACAGGATTTCATTCCTGATGAGAAATTGTAGCATCAGACATTGCATAATTACTAACAGGATTTTTTGCATAATCTTGAATTAGTTCACCTACTTCGTACATTATTTATAAAATATATTCTAAAAGCTTGTTTTGAAAATTTTTATCTTCTATATCTCAAAAGATTGTTTGTATATATCAATTGATTAATAATTCCTTATAAGTTTTGTAGCTTAATCACTTTGACATAAGATAAAAGCTTTTAAATTCATCAAACTTAGAAATACTAACTCAATGATTTGCTTTGACATCATTACAAGCAACATATAGTTTTGGAGTAATATTTATTTTTCATTTATCTGCCAAAAAGATATTTTTTTGTTGAATTGATCAAATAGAATCATAAGCACCAAAAGCCATGTGTACACTTATATTTAAATTAATATCTCAATTGTTTTCACATAAAGATATTGAATTTGTTTGACACGATACTTTGGAAGATAATACATTAAAAGATAGATTTCAGTTGATTTTGTGATTGTTTTTTGAAAGTGTCATTAATTCAGTTTTTACCTGTCAATCATGGTCAATATCAAACTGAATATCAAAATTACTCTTTCAGTTAACAGCTAATTTGTAATCAACAAAAGAATCTCAATCAACTTTTATATATTTTTGAGAATTTTCTTCAAACAGAGAATCTATCAAAATAATTTTTCAACTATTTTCAATATTAATAGCTTTTATTTGATTGTTTATGTTATAAACTCACTCTTTTTTGATATTCAAACTTTCCATAGTATTGTTTTGATAAAATATTTAATTTTAGATGATACAGTTTTGTGTTTTCCCTTTAATTTTGAAATTAAATTAATTTAGTTATTTTAATTAAGTTTTGTTCCTAAAAAAGTTTTAAAAGTAGTGTAACGCTTTTAAAATGTCAATCCAGAACTTATTTCAAGAATCAATTTATATTATCAATATACGACAACAGCAATAAGAACTTAAATAATACTAGTTACAATTAAAGTTTAAAAAAGCTCCGGAAAAAAGCAATTAAAAAATTTTCAACATACATTGTCTAAACTACACATCTAATTCTCTTACATTTTTAGCATTTGTTAGTATAAAGTTTTTTCTCATTGCTACATCCTCTCACATAAGAACTCTAAAAAGTCTATCTGTCTCTTGGGCATCTTCTACAGTAACTTGCAACATTTTTCTATTTTTAGGATCCATAGTTGTCTCCCACAACTGATTTGGATTCATTTCTCATAATCATTTATATCTAGAAATTTGTACATTGTTTCAAAATCAATGTTCTTTTATAACCTCAGATAAATCATCATTTGGTGGATATATATATTTTTCTTTTTTACCTTGTTTTAATTTGTACAAAGGAGGAACAGCAATATAAAGATTCCCATTATCTACCAATGGTTTCATATACCTATAAAAAAATGTTAATAATAATGTTCTAATATGAGCTCAATCCACATCAGCATCAGTCATTATAATTATTTTTTCATATCTTATTTTGTTAATATCAAAATTTTCTTTGACTCATCATCATATAGATATAATAAGCGATTTTACCTCATTGTTTGATAATATCCTCTGCATAGGAGCATTTTCAGTATTCAAAATTTTACCTCTCAATGGAAGTATAGCCTGAAAACTGCTGTCTCTTCACTGTTTGGCACTGCCTCATGCAGAATTTCACTCTACAATATAAAGCTCTGTTCATTCAGCTTTTTTGATATGACAATCTGTAAGTTTTCAAGGTAGTATACTGCCTGACAATACATTTTTTCTAAGAACTGTCTCTCTAGCCATCTTTGCAGCAATCCTTGCTTTCGCGCTTAGATTTATTTTATCCAAAAGTTTTTTGAAGTTGTCTTGATTTTGTTTGAAATGCTCTTTTAGGTAATCATAGATTATTTGCTCTACTTCTTTTCTTACATAACTATTTCATAATTTTCATTTGGTCTGTCATTCAAACTGAGGCTCAGGAATTTTTATACTAACAATAGCATACAATCAATCCATAATATCAGACATTTGATATTGTCATACTTTCTTATCTGTTTGTCATAAGGCTTGAGCAGTTTCATTTATTACTTTTAGCAAGGCATTTTTGAATCAGTTCACATGAGTTCATCAATCCACTGTATAAACATTATTCACAAAAGAAAGGATATTATCATTAGTACTATCTACAAACTGAAATGTAATATCTACCCAAATATCTTTTCAAGTTTCCTGAATAAAATATTGATCTGTAACTGATTTTTGCTCTCAAACTATATTTTTTAACCAAGTTCTAATTCCTCACTGAAAATAGAATCTTTTCTTTTTATTGGTTGTTTCATCTATTATAGTAAAACTTACTCAAGGAGTCAAATATGCTGATTGTCTTAACCTACTTGATATGCTGGTATAAGAAAAATCAACGGTTTCAAACATCTTTTTATCAGGCTTGAATTGCATTAATGTTCATGTCTTATCAGTCTCTCAAACTTCTTGCAGATCTGATAAAGGAACTCATTTTTCATATTCTTGCTTATATATTTTTCCATTTTTGTATACCTTTGCTACCATGTGAGAAGACAAAGCATTTACCACAGATCATCATACTCAATGAAGACCTCATGATACTTTGTATGCAGACTTTTCAAATTTTCATCATGCATGAAGCATTGTCATTATTGTTTCTAATGCAGATTTTCATGTTTTAGAATGAATGTCTACAGGGATACCTCTTCAATCATCTACAACTGTTACATATCCATTTTGTTGTAAAATAACAATTATATTATTACAATATCATGCTAATGCCTCATCCACAGCATTATCTACAATTTCTTGAACCATATGATGAAGTCATCTACTATCTGTAGATCATATATACATCCCTGGCCTCTGCCTGACAGGTTCCAGTCATTCTAATACTTTTATTTGGGAAGCATCATAATTTTGTGTCATTAAAAAAACATTATATTACTAAATTTTTTATACTTTAATTTAGAAGCTGCTTTTAAGGTCTTCATTTACATATTTTTACAAAGCATAAACAGTCTCTAAAGGAAACACAGCACAGGAAACAACCACTTTCAAAAACAAACAACCTTTTATTCTTAATCAAATCAAAGACCAAATTTACCACTTTTTAAGTGATCTCTAATTAGTTATACTAATGATTTTTTCAATTTTTTCAACTATTTATATTACATATTTATATGACATTATAAAAACAATATCATGAATTTGCTGATTTTTTAAGTTGAAATAAACAATCAAATCAATATCATGAGTTCAGATTTATATTATTTACCAACAACAAAATGACTGAAAGAATAATATTCGAAAGCGAACAACCTTTACAAACACAAGAAATTTGAAATTTTTTGATAGAAGTAGGCCAAAAACTTAAAGAAGATTGACAGTTTAATTTAAAAAAATGAGAAGAAGACATAAATGTATCTCCAAAATGAAATACAAAATTAGAAGTTAAATATGAAATTGAAAACGAAACTAAACACAAATTAGAATTTGAAATTGAATGGAAGCCTAATCAAAACACAGATCAAGATGGAAAATTACAAATTTCTTAAACAATTCAATTAGATTTGTTTGACACAAGATTTTATATATGTATATATAATATGTTTTTTATATTTTTAATTAAATAAATGAAAAAAGAGGAAAAGAGAAAACTAGCATACTACATGATAAATTATGCTACCTACATTTTATTGATATTATTCGTTTCTTTGATAGCTTATGTTACATATAGCAAAATACAAATTGCAACGGAAAGATTAAGTCTGGAATGAGATGAAAATATATTAGCACTGACTTGAGAAAAAATGATATGAAGCTGACAAGTAGAAGATATAAAGCAACATACGCAAAAACTAAAACAGCAAACAACTCATTCTATTGATGATATTTACCAAATTGCTAAAAACTATTCTGATATATGAAAAATATGAAAATGAATTGTGGTATTAGAAAACTATCTAAAATTATGAGAAGGAAATATATATGAAAACATGCATTTTCATGAACTACTCTGAATGCTTTATGAAGAAGTCTGCCAAGAAGATAAGGCAAGATACTGTGAAAATGCTTTAGAGCATTTTGTCAAATTATACGAATGAGGAATTTCAAACGAATATCTTCTAAATATAGCTAATATAGTATGGAGAATGTGAGAGGATGAAGTAGCTGACAAGATTCTTGAAATGTATGAAGACAAAGAAGGAGAAGTTAGTACCGAACAAGAAACAGGAGAAGAGATAAAAATTGATGAAGATGCGATTGATATTCAGCAAGAAGAAATAGAAATTGAGAATTAACAAACTGAATAATTCATTAACAACACTTAAAAAATCATAAAAAACTCTACATCCGACATTTATTTAAACAACCAATTGATATCAAGAGCCTAACCAATTTAACAGAACGAATTATTTGAGTATAGCTTTTTGTTTACATGTTCGAGTTTTTAGGATTACTATTTGCAAAATAAAAACATTAAAAAGATTAAATTTCCACAAAACTCCCTTTTTTGCTTATGTTTGCACAGCATTAGAAGATGCCAAAAAAATTATAACAATGTAAACAACTGCTTTTATAGGATAAGAAATTATTTTATTTTTTGGTTTAGTAAGAATTGAAAAAAATCAAAAGTACATATTAAATATCTATAGATCACTTTCATATATTTCAATCTACATCTTCAATTTCATATCTTAAATTTTCATTACTTTCTACTTGGAAATTAACTACATTTGAATCAAATTCACTTATAACTTCTCAATCATAAAAAATTTTTCCTGATACAACATAAGATAAATCATCTGTAAATATTAAAGTATAAGTATAACTTCAATCATCATTTTCAATAGCTCTACTTCTATTTTGCTCTAAGTAAGGTGTAGAATCATTTTCTTCTACTAAATTCACATTAATTTTTTTTGTATCAGAATAACCTTCACTATCTACAGCTTTCACTAACAATTCATGTGATCAATAGTTAATTGAACTAGGAATTTCAACATTTGTTATATCTGAAACATTTGCTCTACTATATTGTTTTGAAAATAACTCATTATTTCATATATTAACAGTTATGTTTTCAATATCAAAAGGTGATGAAATATTGTACCAAAGACCAAGATTTCTAGATACATCCTGACCTTCTTCAGGAGCTATCAACCTTAAAGATATCCCTCATTCTTGCTCAATAAGTTTTCTTTCTTCACAAATCTGTGTAGGTTCTTCCAAAAATATAGGAGCTCATATCTTTCATTCATAAGTAGACTTTCAGGCATTTTGTCGTCGTTGAATTATATCATCTTTATCTCTTTTGTTAGGCATAATAGTATTTGGCTCTATGACATATGCTGTTTTTATTGCTGAAGTCGGGGTAAATTCAGACACAGCTCAATCACACATTGAGTCAACTTGTATAGTTTGGATGCTTTCATCATTTTCAGATGGCAAATTATTGATATATCAAGGAGTTGTTTGTATAAAAGCAGAAGGAGTATCATTTGTAGCTCTTTTTCAAGAAATTTCTGATATAGATATATTCCTGATTTGCGCAGGAACAAATCTTTCATTTGATATTTTTCATTCTTCCAACATTTTCTCAAAAAATTCTTTCCATGCTCAAGAAAGCAGCCAACCTCCAAAAGTTCACGGATCCAATGCTTCTCCTCTTGTATTTCATCACCAAAATGCAGCTACTTTTGAAGGAGTATAGCTAACTAACCATCAGTCCCTTGGAAGTCTCCTTCAGTCTCTTGTTCTAATATTGGATGTTCCTGTTTTTATTCCAAAATCAATTCAATCAAATGTAAAATTATTTCTCCAACTTGGAGGCATATTTCCTAAATCTGATAAAATTTCCCACATCAAATAAGCCACTCCAGGAGATATTACTGAATCTTTTCTTTCAATAGTTTTTCTATAAAGAATAGATCAATTAGCTCATTTAATATCAAGTATAGGATTTACTTTGGCAGGCTGACCATGGACAGTAAGATGAGAATATGCTCTTGCTAATTCCAACATTTTTACCTCTCCTCATCAAATAACAATAGGATATCAGTAATCAACATCATCTTTGAAAGTTGTAAATCATAATTCATTAAAAAAATTTTTAACAGAATCTTCTTGTCAGACATTAAAATACATTTTGATAGCTGGGATATTCCTGCTGTGAGCTAAAGCCTCTTTGATAGGCATTAATCACAAGAATTGTCAATCAGCATTTACTGGGTTGTCATTTCATATTTGAAAAGGAATGTCATAAATGGGAGTATCTGGAGTAATCTCCATCTCCTGGAATCACTGAGCATACACTAATGGCTTGAGAGCAGATCCAGGCTGTCTAGAAGATTGAATCATATCTACATTTCAATCTATATCCTGATTATAATAATCACTAGATCATACATATGCCAGTATATCTCAATTTTCAGTATCAACATATATCATAGATGAATTATTTCATCAACTATTGTTAACATGCTCCATGTTGTTTTTTATTGCTTGCTTTGCCTTTTGCTGAACTTCGTAATCAAGACTTGTCCTAATAGTCAATCATCATCTTTTTAGTATTTCTGTAGAATATGTCTGCTGAAGTTGTCTTATCACTTCAAAAACAAAATGAGGTGCTTTTATATCCATAGTTTGCCTTTGAAATTCATAATCAAGTCATTTTATGATGTTTTCTTTTAATGTCTCTTGATCAATATAACCATCAGAATACATTCTAATAAGAACCATATCCTTCCTTCACAAGTTATATTGTATATTATAATTTTTTCATTCATGCTCTATCTGAAAATCTAGCAATCAATTCAAAAAACCTATTAACCTAGAAGTATCTCTTTGAAATTGGGCATTTTGATCATACAAAACTTCTTCTATTCACTCAATAGCTGCTTTTTTAATATCTTCTTCAAGCATAATAGGCTCATTATCTTCATTTTCTACAATTATTTGTCACATAAGAATATGTGTGTTATTGTAAGGGTTGATTTTGGATGGTGATCTTGGTAAAGATGCTATAATAGCTGATTCTAATTCATTCAACTCATTAGCAGTTTTTCAAAAATAAGTTTGAGTTGCAGCTTCTACTCAATAAGAATTATTTCCCAAAAAGACATAATTCAAGTACAATTCCAAGATTCTTTCTTTCATTTTTCTTTCAAGCACATCCTCTCATATCTGTCAATGAGATTGCTGAATTTGATCTTTTAAATATCAGTTTAGCTTTATTGCCAAAACTATTTCTTGCATCTTTCTTTGAATTGTTTGTTCAGGTGTAAGTAACAAATTTTTTATTAGTTGCTGAGTAATAGTAGATCCTCAATGCAAATCTTCACCTAAATGCACTATATCATGCACTCCTGCTCTAACAATTCATCTTATATCAATTCAAGGATTATGCCAAAAATTTTGATCTTCAATTGCTATGATAGCATTGACCATATGCTCAGATATTTCATCAAAGTTAACATAACTCCTATTTTCTTCAAACAAATCATATAATACAACTCAGTTCCTATCCGTAATTTGTGTTGTCTCAGAAAACTGTATTTCTTCTATTTCATCAATGTTTGGTATTCATATCCATACATTATGATAAAACCAAGCACCAAAAAGAATTCAAGGAATCAAAAAAAGAAAGACAAACAAAAGAGAAAAAAGCTTAACCCTACTATTTCTTCTGTTTCTTGATTTTTTGGAACGAAATAATTTAACTTTTTTGAAATTACTTTTTTTATTAAACATAACTTATCATGAAAATTAAATTTTTATCTTAATAATATATATATCAAACTATATTTTCATACATATCTATCCGCCTCTTTGTAACTATAAACCTACCAGAATAGTTCATTTCCTCTATTAATATCATATTATTTTCCCAGTCTACTTCATTTACTATAGCAACATGTCAATAACTTCTCCAATATCAAGCTCAGTATCTAATAACAACTATTGATCACTCTCTAGCAGTACTTCATACATCATATCATGCTGACTGAGCATTATGATACCAATCCCTAGCATTACCTCACCAAGGTCTATGTTCCCTAAAAAGCTTGTATGCTACATACCAAGTACAATGTCATGCAAAAAATCAATTATTTATCTGAGGATTATAATAATAACTTGAAATTGTCTCACCTGATCAAGCAGTTCAAGCTCATCAAACATGTCCTTGAGGCCTTTCCTGAGTTCATCATGCTGGTTGTTGTGCTATCACCTCCTCTTCTTCCTCTACCAATCATACATTCACAGCCTCATCTTTGGAGATAGGAATAAAGATTTCAGTTCAAGACTCAAGATAAAAAGATTCATCAGAGATATAATTTATAGATTGCAAAGCAGAAAGTTCAAGTCAATATTTGTTAGCAAAATCATCCAACTTGATTTCTTCGTCTATTTCATAAATAATTCACTCTTCTTGTGCTATAGTTAATTTTTGTCAAGTTCTAATATTATCAGAGGAAAGATCGTTAACTTTTTTGATATTATCTACAGTAGTTCAAAATCTGCTTGCTATAGAAGACAGACTATCTCAACTTTGAACTATATAAGTAAACCTATCAGAAAAATCTCATATAATGATATTACTAAACTGTATCTGTCAATCATCATCTCAATTACTCTTTATAGACAGAAAATTAGCACTTGCACTAACTCAATGTATTCTCTCTTCTGCTTGATAACTTTCAGCAAATATTACAAAATATCACAAAAAAAACAAACTTCAAATTGATAGCATTATATTTGCTATATTTTTTTTGTGTCTCTTCCTAATGTACATGTTTATTTTATTATATAAATGGCGGAGAGGGTGGGATTCGAACCCACGGTCCCTGGGAGGGACAACGGTTTTCAAGACCGCCGCTTTCGACCACTCAGCCACCTCTCCATTTAGTCAAAACATTTAAGATATTAATATTTTTTTTGTATTTTTCAAGAGATTTTTTGCTTACTGTGTAAAAAGTTTATACTAATGGGGAACCATATAGAAAACATTGAGAAAAGAAATG
>CAYMVT010000019.1:0-15144 GCA_964394325.1 uncultured Candidatus Peribacteria bacterium
TAGAGCAAGTGGCTGTTAACCACTGGGTCGTGGGTTCGAGTCCCACCCCTGGAGTAGAGATGTTTTTATATATTTATGTTTTTGATATTTTAAATGGCAATTACAAAATCAGCAAAAAAATCACATAGAAGAAGCGAAAAAATGAGAATTAGGAATCATTATTTCAAACAAGATCTTAAAGTATCAATTAGTCTGCTTAAAAAATCTATAAAACAAGGTAAGACTGATGAAATAGATTCTTTGTTAAAAAAAGCATACTCTAGTATAGACAGAGCAGCTAAAAGAAATATATTACATAAAAACAATGCAGCAAGGAAAAAATCTAGGCTTGCAAAATTTGTAAAAGAACAACAATAAAGTTCAAATTGTTTTTTTGTATAAGATTTTGTATATTAAAATCTGTTTGAATATTGTTGATTTGCCAGCTTAGCTCAGTGGTAGAGCAACCGCCTTGTAAGCGGTAGGTCGTGGGTTCAAATCCCACAGCTGGCTTATTTTAAGGGGGAGTAGTTCAGACGGCTAGAACGCCTGCCTGTCACGCAGGAGGTCGCGGGTTCGAGTCCCGTCTCTCCCGCCATATACAAGGTCCCATCGTCTAGTGGTTAGGATATCGGGTTTTCATCCCGAAGACCGGGGTTCAATTCCCCGTGGGACCGCCATTTTAATGGGTGGTTAGCTCAGCTGGCGAGAGCACTTGCCTTACAAGCAAGGGGTCATAGGTTCGAATCCTATACCACCCACCATTTAGCTTGATTTTATGTAAAAAGTTGTGTGCAAAAATATTTTATAAAGAACATCTTTTAAACTTCCTTACAAAGATTCCTAACTGAAAAGTAACTTCTTATTCTTCGGTTGGGAATCTTTTTTGATTACATCATAGAAAAGTAGCAAAGATTCTTTCGGAAAATACTGAAATAACAAAATATCCGTGCTACAAGGTTGTTAATAAAAATGGAGAAATTGGTTGATATAATAATTGAAAACAGAACAAATATAAATTATTAAAAAAAGAAGGTATACATATCATAAACTGAAAAATTCATTCTAGTTATTTTTGGTCTCCTGTGTTTAGCAACTTTTTTATTTGACTCCCTTTATTATGAAAAGAAAAAGACAAATTTGAAAAGTTGATTTTTGATATTAAAAATTTTTTAGGAAGTCAGTTTGTATTTCAAAAAAAAGAGTCTCCACATATAACGATAAAGTTTTTAGGAAAAATTTGACTTGAAGAAATGAATTATATCAAAAATCAGCTACTTTTGAATTATCAAAATTTTTCTAAAATTTCAAAGAGGAGGATAAAATTAAATAAAATATCGGATTTTTGAAATAAGGTTTTTTTCCTTTCTAGTTTTGATAATAACTGATTGAGTCAACTTAAATATTTCCATGAATTGGTTGAATCTATTTTGCAATGATACGATGTTAATCATTCTTATGTACCTCACCTTACATTATTCAAAAACAAAAGAAACTTATTTGTAAATTACTCAAAATTAAAAAAAATAATAAAAAACTATGATATTTTTATAGATACATCCTTGATTAGATTCTACTTGGCAGTAGGTGGTTTTCATCAGATCCCAATATATGATATAAGACTATTTGATTAGTTCTATATATTTTAGGCTATTTTGATCATTTGATAAATATATTCAATTTCATATTTCTTGTTCTTGGTAGTCTCCTATGATCAAATACTTTCAATTTTTTCAATCAAGTATGCCTGATGTGGAAAAAAGTTTAATCATGTTGCTGCTTACTCTAATACATCATTTTGACATTGGGTTTCATAACATTGTTTCTCACCAAGGAGTCGTTCAATGTAATGCAAAATGGAATTCATTTAGTCAGTTGGTATGTGAAAGTGACACTTTATCTCCATTTGATGAGATATAATATTTCCCAAGCCAATAAATGTTTGTTCATTCAGGTCAGTATCACATACTATCAGTTCCAAGAGCTTTTCGATCATTTTTTGCAAAGTTTGCTCTATTGATTATTATATTTGGAGTATCAAAATAATCTGATCATCTTTCTTTATTTCAAGTGGATATTTTGTCGTATCACATTATTTTTATATCTTTTTTTTCTATGTCGTAGTAGGCTATAAATCATATTTGTAAAGATTTATCCAAATATGTTATATATTCTGAGTTTTCAATATCAATCTTTGAGCTTTGTATTATTTTTTGTATATAATTTTCATATTTTGAGATTTCTATATTTAATTTGTTTGGATTTTTGAGTAGCTTATTAATCATTTTATCTGTATCTGATATGTTATCCAAACTCTTCTCTTCTTTTTCTCTTACTAATACTATTTCATACTCGTTTCATGGTTCTAATATGAGTGGAACTTCTCAATAACTGTGTCTTTGTAATATATATTTTCATTTTTTGGAATCCCAAATAAATTGTCAAAACCTTTCTTGATTTATTGCTAAGTATATTTCATTTGTACCTATATTTTGATCAACTACTATTTCTGTCTCTGGTTTTGCATGAATTACATTATCATGCTTGTTGTACTGAAAAATGTTTTTATATAGCTCACTTTTTGTTTGAGCGATTATATCTTGTGATAATCAAAAAACTAATGTTCAGCTAATTAGAGTTGTTTTTATAATATTTTTCATATGATTTTGGGTATATTATTGTAAATAGATGTTTCTTATACATAAAAAAACACAAATATCAATAGAAAATGTGTTTTTAAATTATCATTCAAAATGCACCACCATATCATTATATTAGAAAATGTCTTTTATAATTTATTTGTATATGTAATTTTGCGAAAATTTGTTAATACTAGTAAAGTGAGTTTGTTTTAGTTGTTTTAATCAACTAGGCCTTTGAATTAAGTCTTTTGTATCTTATATTTTTAACTGTTTCTTTTGGATCGTATTTGTTATTTTTTTGTGCTTTTTTTGTAATCTCCTGTAAGTCTATTTTTGTTATTTGTTTGGTATGTATTGTTTTTCACTTATACCCTTCTAAAATTATTATATCAAATTTTTTCAAATCCAAAGTATCTTTTAGGTATATATCTATTTTTCACGTTATATCTTCTATTCAAACAAAACTTCATTTATCCCTTATTTTTCTTATTTCTTTTATATATCATAATATTTTGAAATGTCAGTAATCCTCTTTTTCTTTGAACATACTAATAAAATTAAAATTTGATCTTATATAACTATAAAGTCAATCTAGTAAATGAGCAGACACAAAAGTTTTGAGTGTTTGGTCCTCGTATATTAGCTTATCCAAAACACTTGTCTTTTTTGGATTTTTTAGTTCCATACTAGAATATAAAATTTCTGGAGCAAACAGTCAGCCTGAATTGCTTTGTTCATTGTTGTTTTTTGTCCAATTTAGAATATAGTCTATATTTCAAAGAATAGTATTGCGACTTTCAAAATCATCTAATGCTCATGATTTTGCAAGAGATTCCAAGTTTGTTTTGTTGATTATTTGATGACACCTCTTAAGAAAGTCTTCTAAACTTTTGTATTTTCAGTTTTGTTTTCTTTCTTTTTCTATTGTTTTTGATGCTTCGTATCACAATCATTTTATACACAAAAATCATAAACTTATTTCTTCTTGGATAGCTCATACATGTGTGAAACTTTTGTTGATGTTTGGTTCGTTGATAATTAATCACTGAAGTGATATTTCATCTATGAATTTTGCTAATTTTTCTGTATCTTCTTCTACTGATCTCAAAAGAGCTGCGTGGAATTCAGTATTGTAATTTGCTTTTAAATAAGCAGTTTGATATGATATCAGTGAATAACAAGCTGCATGTGATTTGTTGAAAGAGTAATTGGATGCAGGTTCTATCATGTGTTCATACACATACAATGATGTTTCTTCTTTGTATCAAAGATTCATTGATTTTTCAAGAAATTCTTTTTTTAGCTTATCAATAATTTCCTTTATTTTTTTTCAAACTCATCTACGAAGCATATCAGCTTCTGCCAATGAAAATCATGCTACTGCTTGTACTATTCTCATTAATTGTTCCTGATAAACAGGTATTCAATAAGTAATATCCATAAAACTACTTAAGTCGTTTGTTAACTTTTGTCTTTGATTTTTGGCTTCTTGTTCTCCATACTTTTCTTTTAAATTGTTGTATACATCATCAGGTAGATATTGTATTTCTTCTTGTCAATGTTTTCTTGCTACATATGAAGGTATAAATTCCATTGGTCCTGGGCGGTACAAAGATACCATTGCTATTATGTCATTTATGTTATTTGGTTGTAGTTTTTTTAGCCAAGCTTTCATTCAATCAGATTCGAACTGAAAAACTCAAGATGTGTTTCATATCTGGAAAGTTTGCTGATATGTGTACTCATCATCCAAAGGTGGATAAAACTCCATTGTATCAAAATAATGTTGAAACATTGGTTCTAATGTTTTTCATTCATTTTCAGTTTTTGCTTTTATTATTTTTATTGTGTTTTTGATAATGGAAAGATTTCTTAGACCCAAAAAATCCATTTTTAACAATCATATATCTTCCAAAAAGTGTCAGTCATATTGAGTTATTATTCTTTGGGTATCTCTTTTGGTTTTTTGTCCTGTGATAGGTGGATTTTGAATAGGTGTATAATTTTCTACTGTTTTGGGTGCTATTATCACTCAACATGCATGCACTCATATTTGTCTTACTGTTCATTCTAGTTTTTTTGCCAGTTCTATTATTTTTTTTATTTGATTATCATTTTCTATCAATGAACTTAGATCATTATTTTCTTCTATTGATTTTTCTATTGTTTTGGAAGTTATCATATTTGATATTTTGTTCGCTTGCTGGAAAGAAATTCCAAAGGTTCTAGCTACATCTTTGAAAGCAGCTTTGGCAGCCATTTTCATGTATGTTCATATTATTGCAACATTTTCGTTTCCGTATTTTTGCTTTACATATTCAACAACTTTTTCTCTTTTGATATCTTCAAAATCTGTATCAAAATCTGGCATGCTAACTCTAGCTGGATTCAAAAATCTTTCAAAAATCAAGTCATACTCCAAAGGATCTATATCCGTAATACCAACAACATAAGCAAGTAAACTCCCAGCTCCACTTCATCTCCCAGGTCATACAGAGATGTTGTTTTTCCTTGCTCGATTTATATAATCTCCAACTATCAAAAAATAAGTATTGTATCACATTTCTTTGATAACTTTGAGCTCATATTCTAAGCGATCAATATATTCTTGCAAAGTGGATTGTTTCAGCAATTCTTGTCATCTTTTTTCCAAAAAATCTTTTTTGTATTTTGTGTAAGTTTGGAGTGTGATGTCTCTTAACTCTTGGGGAGTTGCTTTAGTTAATTTTTTTTCAAGTTTTCATTTATCCGTAATTTTTACCATTTCCAAAATTTCTTCTTGTGTCAATCACATTGAATATTTTCTATTTAATCCAACATAAGACAAGTACCTAAGTTCAAATTCAAATATATCCATAAAATTAGATAAAAGATAAAAGGTAAAAGATTCTATAGTTTTTAATTCTTGAGTTTTTGTCTGCTACTTTCAACTTTTAACCCTGTGGAATTAGATGAAAAACATTTATTTGCTTCACAGAATAAACTTTTAATTTACTTTCTTTATACTTATTTTTGGAAAAAATTCCATATTAAATTTGCTAATTTTTCATTGATTTTGGTAAAAAAATATTTATAAATAAATAGCACTTTATATTATTAGGTGATATTGATGAAAAACTTTTTTGAAAAGAAAGTAAATAAGTTGATTGTTTGAGGTGTTTTGGGAACAGCTATATTAGGCTTTTGAGGTTTTTCTATGTCCCCAAAATGAAAATCTTTTTGGAAAAAGGTCAAGAATAAATTTAAGTGAGCATGAAATTTTGTGTATAGATGATTTAGTGAACTCAAAAAAAAGTTGAAAAAATCCAAATAAAGATTATAATACAAAAGTATGGATTTGTGGGAAATTTATACTGTACAAATACTATTTTATAAAAATACCAAAGGTTTATTTTGCATGGTTAAAATGAACTTTTAAGTGGTATATAATTAGTGTCTGCTGAAAAAGTCCGCATTTCCATATTTTTGCACAGTGCCAGCATACACTAAAAAACTAAAGTGCTGTGAACAACTGTATTTTCAAAATAAGGAACTTTCTCATTTTATAAAATAGTGTGCATTTTTGATATTTTTTCAGCGCACACTAATTTAAAATTTATAATTTAAAATTACACATTAAATGAAAAAAATAAACTTAGAAAAATACGATATAAAAAACATGACAACTCCTAATCATGATTTAGCTGATAATAGCTGAGATGAAAGCAAAATAAGCAATTCTTCTTCTCAACAGGCAGAAGAAAAAAAGCTAACTATACAACATTTTGGTACTGACTTGACTGCAGATGTACAAGATGGATACATAGATCCTGTAGTATGAAGACAAGAGCAAATTCAGCAAGTGATTTATACTTTATTAAGAAAGACAAAGAATAATCCTTTGTTGATATGAGAAGCAGGAGTTGGTAAAACTGCTATAGTTGAGTGATTAGCTCAAAAAATTATTAACGATGAGGTTCCTGATAAACTTAAAAATAAAAGAGTTTTTATACTAGATATATGATGATTGGTTGCATGAACTAAGTATAGATGAGAATTTGAATCTAGGTTAAAAACAATCATTGAAGAAGCAACTGATCCTACTAATAATATTATTTTGTTTATAGATGAACTTCACACGATTTTGTGAGCAGGTAATAGCGAATGATGAGCTGATGCTGCAAATATGCTAAAGCCTGCTTTATCAAGAGGTAAATTGCAACTTATATGAGCAACAACCTATGATGAATATCAAAAACATATAGAAAAAGATACAGCATTGAAAAGAAGATTCCAAGAAGTACATGTACAAGAGCCCAATAGACAAGAAGCTATCGAAATATTAGAATGAATTAAAGATAAATTTGAAGAATATCATTGAGTAAATGTAACTTCAGAAGCTATTAGTACAAGTGTGGACTTGAGTATAAGATATATTTTGGATAAATTTTTGCCTGATAAAGCTATAGATCTTGTAGATGAAGCTTGTGCTAGGCAGTCAACATTATCAGAAAAGCTCCAATACAACGAAGAATATCAAAAAGTTGAAAAACAGCTTGAAAGTCTACAAAAACAGATACAGACATGTATTTTGGATCAAGATTATTTCAAAGCCGCTGAACTAAAAGAAAAAGAAGAAAAGCTCAAGCAGAAAATCAAACACATAAGATCCCAAAATTCTTTGCCAAAACATTTAAGAACTAATGTCCAAAAGGATAGTATAGCTGATGTCCTCTCTCACAAAACAGGTATCCCTTCTTCAAAATTGAACGAAACAGAAGTCAAAAAACTTAAATATCTATCTGATTTGCTAAAAAAAGATATTGTATGACAGGACGAAGCGGTTGATGTGATGGTAAATCACATAAAAAGAAATCGCATTTCAGTAATACAAAGACAAAAACCTATTGCTTCATTTATGTTTTTGGGGCCTTCATGAGTTGGTAAGACTTACATTAATAAGTTGTTAGCAAAACACTTTTTTGAAAGTGAAAAATCATTGATAAGAGTTGATATGTCTGAATTTATGGAAAGACACTCATCTAGTAAATTGATTGGTTCTGCACCAGGATATGTAGGGTATGATGAATGATGAGTTTTGACTGAATCTGTTAGGAGAAATCCATACAGTATAGTTCTTTTTGACGAAATAGAGAAAGCTTCACCTGATGTTTTGAATATATTGCTACAAATACTTGATGAATGATCTTTGAAAGACAACAAATGAAGATTAATAGATTTCAAAAATACTATAGTTGTTATGACATCAAACATATGATCAGAAGAGTTTGCAAAGAAAATTACTAGGATATGATTTGGTTCTACTGGCGAACAAAAGCAAAAAGATGAGGAAAATTTTGAACTTACCAAAGAAAGAGTAATGGAAAAGTTAAAAAAAGAAATTTCTCCTGAGCTGATTAACAGGATTGACAATGTAATAGTATTCAAACCTTTGTCAAAAGAAGCTTTATCAGAAATATTCAAAAAAGAATTCAAAGAATTTGCAAAGCAATGGGCAGAGAAAAAACAGATCAAAATACCTTCCTATAATGCAAAATCTATAAGTAAAATTGTAGATGAAGTGTATGCTCCTGAATATTGAGCTAGACCAATCCAAAGATATATACATGAAAAAATTGAACCAAAGATAATAGAAGATATATTGCAAGAAAGTTAATGATTTTGGATTATTAAAGGCTTATTAATGAAAAGTTAGAGCACTGTAAAGGCCCGCTGTTTGGGTTGATGTAAAATCAAAATGTTTTGCTGTAGATTTATGTTTGTATGAATTTGTGATATTTTTTGATAAATACTGAATATATTTAGTTAATTTTACTTTTTTTGTTAATTTTTTTTATGTTTTATATACTTGATTGATCGGGGTATTTGTTTAGATCTTATTATGCTTTACCAGAACTAAAAAACAAAAATTGAGAAGATGTCAGTGTTGTTTTCTGATTTTTTAGGATGCTTTTGAAAATATTGCATGATAAACCGGATAAGTTTGTCATAGCATGGGATAGTAAGACAAAGACCTTTAGACACGAACAATTTGAACAATACAAGGCAAATAGACCCAAAATGCCAAATGAGTTCAAAAATCAGGTTCAAACAATACAAGACATTGTCCAAAGATTGCAGATTCCTTTTTTGATAGCAAATTGATATGAAGCAGATGATATTATATATACAATTGTTAAAAATTATGACTGAAAGATTAGTATTGTTAGCTCCGACAAAGATCTCAAACAGCTTTTGTCAGAAAAAGTAGTTTTTTTGGATCCTGTAAAACAACAAACACGAACTTATCAGGATTTTCAACAGCAAATGTGATTTTCTTGCCCAAATATTGTAGATTATTTAGCTTTGGTTTGAGATAGTTCTGATAATATCCCTTGAGTTAAATGAATTGGTCAAAAAACTGCTTCTGATTTGATTCAAAAATATTGAAATATTGAAAACATATATGAAAATATTGATGATTTTTCTTGAGCTTTGAAGCAAAAGTTGATAGAAGGGAAAGACTTGGCTTTGAAATCAAAATCTTTGGTTCAGCTTGCATCAGTGCCTGATATATCTACAAAAGATATATGAAAAATTAGTATTGATTTTGAAAGACTTAAAAATATTTTGGTGGATGAATTCGGCTTTAAATCAATGGAAAAATCAATTAATGATTTAAAAAAATCTTATAATTCTGCCAAACAAGCAAGTTTGTTTTAAAAATAATTTTTTGGTAATGATAAAAGTATGAGCTCATACTAGCATAGCAGGTGGTATTCAAAATATCTTTCAAAGATCAGCTGATATATGAGGCAATGCTTTCCAGATTTTTGCAAAATCACCCAGATGATGGTTTTTCGGTTATGAAAATATTACAGAATCTGTTGTTTTGGATTCATTATCTCAAAAAAAGAATCTAAATCAAGAGTACTGAATGATTCATTGAGTTTATCTTGTAAACTTGGCAAAAAACTTTGATGAAGCACAAAATGACATAAATTCTGTTATAGATGATTTTAAAATAGCTCATAAATTGGGTCTTCAATCTGTAAATGTTCATCTATGAAAATATTGAAAACTTACCAAGCAACAGGCTTTTCAAAATATGTCAGATAATATGAATAAAATCCTTGATTATGCTAATCAAACTGATGTATTGTTTTTATTTGAAAATACATCAGGGCAGGGGACTGAGATAGGTTGGAATTTTGAAGAGTTAGCCGAATTATCTGATTTTTTGAAAAATAAACTTTGAAAATGATTGGTTGAAAATAAAGTTAGATTTTGTTTGGATACAGCTCATTTGTGGTGAGCATGATATGATATAAATGATTTTGAAAATGTTTTGGAACAGTTTGATAAAAATCTGTGATTAGAAAAACTTATGTGTTTCCACCTAAATGACACAAAAGTTCCTTTGTGAAGTAAACTTGACAGACATGCTAATTTGGGCAAGGGTTTTATATGAATCAAAGCTTTGTCCAAAGTAATAAAATGGGCCAATCAAAACGATGTTCCAATTATTTTGGAAACTCCGGATAATACACTGCGAGCAGAAGAAATTAAAATCATAAAATGAATTGCTAGTTGAACGTTTGATGAAAAACTAATTGAAGATTTCCATAAAAAACATTTCAAAACTGAATATCTTAAAAAATTTGAATCTTTTTCTAAAGGGGAAAGTTTATTTTAATATTTTTTTAGCTTGATGTATCTGTGAATAGATCCATGAATTAGAAAACTTGGTTATGCTCTTATTAAACCTGATCTTTTGATTGAAGATGCAGGAATTTTGTTGTTGGATAAAAAGAAACCAACAAGAACTGATAATTTTCATAAAATTTATGAAATACAGCAATTCTTTGAAAAGATTATTAAAAATTATGATATTAAAAATATTTGTATAGAAAAACTTTTTTTTACTAACAAAAATCAAGCTAATGCTGAGTTTGTTTTTGGTGTGAGGGCTGTACTTTCAGTATTGTTTATAAAAAATAATATATCATTTTGTGAATATGCTCCTGTTCATATAAAAAAATATATAACAGGGAATGGTAGTGCCAATAAAGATTTGGTTCAAAGATTCGTTATGAATATATTTAATTTGGAATCTATCCCTGAATATCATGATGCTGCCGATGCTTTGGCACTGGCCTACATAGCAAGCTTCAAAAAGAAATAGGTTCTGCTTTTTGATTGTATAGTTGAATGATGGCTTAGTATAAAATTTTCAAAAAAATACCTTGTAATGTTAGAGCAATTAGAAATGTCCCCTTTATCAGCAATTAGAAATGTCCTCTTTTTTTGCTTTTTCTATAAGTCTTACAGCTTTATAATGATGTTGTGTTTTCTTTGATTTTTCAAACCTTTCTTTGTCTCTCTGCTTAATTTTTTGCATTTCTATTTCTTTTTGTGCTTTCTTTTTTTCAGAAAAATACCTTGCTCTTTTTATTTGCACATTAGTATAATCAATTTCATCAAAAATTAAAGACTTTTCTCAGTCTTTTATATCTACTTTCCCATCTAAAGTTTCTAATAACAACAATTTCTTTTTAGGATAAACTGTATATTCCTTGTTTTTGGGTTTATGTATTTGAAAGCATCTTTTCTTATATTGAATAATAAAGTCAGGCTGTAAAATCCTTATATCTTGCTTTGCAAAATATCGGTCTATACTTTCAGTAATATGGTTTGATAACTTTTTATGATGATTTTCTTTGTTATTTGCTGGTATGCTAAATTTTGTATTGTATTTTGGTATAAATACATCCTTAATAAATTTGTTTGCATCTTTGGTATTTTTTATTCAAGCAAGTCTAAATTCTTTTATTAACCTATCTTGTAATGTTTTGTTACATCTTTCAACTCTTCATTTGGCTTGTGGAGAATATGCAAAAATTAGTTTGCATCATAATTTTCTCATAGAGTCATCAAAATTTGTTTTTAAGTTTTTATCAAGTTTTCTCTTTGCATAAGTTACTTTATAAGTTGATAGTCTATCAAGATATATAAATGCTGGTACTCAATAATATAATACATATTCTTTCCAAAAGTTTACTATCTCTTCGTATGACTCTCACTCAGTAAGTATAGCTCTCATAATCATGCCTGTTGCATCATCAACAGCTAATAATAAACAATAATATTCATTAGTTTCAAGCCATTGATGATAAGATCAGTCAAACTGTATCATATCTCAAAAACAATCTTTCCTTGGTCTGCATTTTCTGTATGTAATATTAGGTTTATTTTTAGAATACCATAAATGACTTCCTATCATTATTTGTCTTAAAGTCTCTTTAGAGATTCTAATATTATATATTTCAAACAATTTTTCTTTTAAAAAAGTAGGTTTGAATCATTCATATTCTGGCTGTTTGATAATATCAACTATCAATTCTTTATTAATACACTTATTACGATTTCATGTTTTTCATTTTCATTTATGAATGATTCATTCTATTCAATACTGCTTATATCTTTTTACGATTCTTTTCATTTGTCTGTCTGATATGCAAAGTTGTTCAGCTCATTGGACTTGTGTTATTTGCTTATTAATAACTTTATCAAGCGCTTCTGCTCTAAAAATATCCCTTTCTGTATATGTTTTGTACATATTTTTTTAATTAATGATGTAAATACACATCATTATAAAGGGGACATTTCTATTTGCCAGAAAGGGACATTTTTGATTTGCTATGACAGAATCATTTATCAATAGAAATACTTCCTGACGGTTCTCCAAGATTCACAGATCTATGATCCACTAATTGAACTGAAATATTGCCTTATAATTACGAAAGAGTGCTATCGTGATTAGATAATTGAAATTATAATGATATAAAAAGATTAATACCATCTAAATATAACAGAATATGAGAATTTGATTTCAGGATATGAGATGAAATTATTTTTTTTCGTAGTAATTGAGAAAGACAATATTGAAAATTATCAGATTTAGATAATCAGTGAAGATATCTAGTAAAATGGACAGAAAATGGTACAACGATGCAAAAACGTTTGGATATAAATACATACTGAAAAAGATGGTGAAAAATAGAAGATGCAACAAATAGATATCCTCAACAATCTAATATTAGAGGCGAAAACATGGAATCTGCAAGACAGCTTAATAGATTAGAAAACTCAGAAATCAATAGATTTCGAGAAAGACTTCCTGAAGAATATGGAAATTTCGCTAGAATAGAATGAGTTCAGCCTACTCATAGAATGGAAATAAGTTGACAAGAATTTTTAGTTTCTGATAAAATAACTGGATGAGGCAGAGATATTATAGTTGGATATGTTAGAACAGGAGACTCTTATGAACCAAGACTATTTTATTATTCAGAGAGTTGATGAAACTGGCATTCAACTCCATGACAAGATTATGCCATAGAAATAAATAGAAATTGAGCAGAAGAGATACGCCCGAGGTATAATAAATGAGAACAATTTGGTTTAAGTTACGAAAAATGAACAGTAGTTAACTCAGAAATTTGAGAAGCATTTTGATCACTACAATCTCGTCACTCAGATATAGATATAATGAGAGCATTCTCTGATGCAGATAATTGATATATTCCTAGTATAATAAATAATATTGTACCTCAAAATTTTTCACCTAATAGATCTGAAAATCTGCCATATATTTGGAGAAGATTTTGACATGAAAATCCTGTAAATCAAATATGATGAGGTGAGCCTCTAGCTGAAAAAAGAAGAGATTTTAAATGTTTTGATACTTCACAATTTAGAGATGTGTTTAGAAATTTGGATGATTCAATGTTTGAATTTAGTACAATGAGAAAGATAGAAAATTCTCCTACAATACAAAGACATGAAAATATTTGAAGAATAGAAGGCAACTCTAATGTAGAAGTACACAGATATGAGATAAAAATGAATTGAAGACCTGTAGAGGCGCAATTTGCACACAGTCAGTCAAATCCTAATCAAGTATGGGTAGAAAATATATTATATAGAGATGTATGAATAAATTCTTTTTGATTACCAAAGGAATCTATAAATGCTGGTTTGTTTACCACTAAACCTCTTGAGTATACTACACAAATACCTAGTGAAATCATAAGAGAGATTCCCCGTCAAAATCACATTGACGATTATAGTGATATAAGACCTTTTATACAAGATAATCCTTTGATAAAAGCATTTAAAAATCAAAGATAATAGAAGATATATAAGTTGATGAAACTTCTCTCCAGAAGAATATGCTAGACTGAGAAACGAAATGTGATTAGAAAACAATATTCTTGAAATTAACTAAGAAAGGTTTTAATCTTTGAAATCATTTATTTAAAAATGAATAAACTATCATCTACAAATACCCTTCCAAACTCAAACAACATTCAAGATATACAATATTTTTTTGATACAACAAAACTGAGAAAATTTACTTTCAAAAACTATTTATACAAATGATTTAATATCTCACTATTGATTTGCAGAATGAATATGATGGGTAGAAGATTATATAACTTAAACAGAGATTCAGAAAAATTGAACTCCTATAAGCAAAGAAGAATATCAAGAACAAATGGAACAAATTAATTCCAAAAATCAAACGGTTCAAATGCTAGAAAAAATGCTTGATGAAACTAAAACCATTATTCATTTTTAGGAATTATTAAGATCGTATCCTGAAGAAGAACAAGAAAACTTGAGTAAAGCTTATGAATTAGCAAAAAGGTACCATAAGGGACAAGAAAGGGATGAGTGAATACCATACTATATTCATTGCTTGAATGTAGCAATTTTTGCAATGCAAGATAGAGGAGCAAGCTCATAAGAAGTAATTGCAAGCTTGTTGCATGATACAATTGAAGATACTGAGCTTACTTATGAAGATTTGATGAAAAAATTTTGACAAGAACTTGCTAATATGTTAATTGCTTTGTCAAAAGAAGTAGATTGAAAGAAATTAGATAAACAAGAATATTTCCAAAATCTAAGAAGAAATTCTCAAGCTTTGAAAGTCAAATGATATGACAAACTTCACAATACTTACTCTCTTGTGTTTAAACCAGAACCAAATAAAAATATAAAAAAACACCTATATAAATAGATGTTTTAAGTAATTTCACTAAATTCACATATACATAAATTTTGTGGAAGATAGAACAAGAATTATGTAATTATTTGACTATTGTCTCACGATTGTTGTCATCACTGCTGATCTTGTCATCATTGCTGTTGTTGTGTAATTGATTCAATGAATCAAGATACCAATATACCAATCACCTCTTCGTCTGATTGAATTTCTTTTCAAGTCATTTGTTGCAACACCTGTTTTAACTGTTGAATTGCTTGATAAAGTTCATCAGAAACTTCTACATTGTGCTTTTGGGAGTGATTCTCCTGTTGTGTATTATTTTCTTCTGTCATAAGTTATTAATAATTTAGATAAATAAATATGCCAGTAATTATAACAATCATATAATAAATATCAAGAATAAATCTATTTTTTTTTGGAGAATCAAGACGAATGGGGAACGTTTTTTGAGAGGAATAAATAAGAGGT
>CAYMVT010000020.1:0-15024 GCA_964394325.1 uncultured Candidatus Peribacteria bacterium
TTAATCAATTATTTAAGTTCACATTTGTAGGATTATTGAATATTTTTGCAAAAGTTCAAGTTACATATTTACTCAACTTCAAAGCAAGTGTCTGTCATCACTCCATTCACTCAAGCATGTACAACAAATCCTCCAAGACAGGAACAGATTTTCATTCAACAGTTTCATCATCAAAAGTAATATCTTTGAGTGAATATGTAGACTGCAAAGCTGTATCAAGTATAGACTCCTCTTCTACAGACAACCCACCCAACAAGACTGAAATCAATCAAATCAAGTTCATGATCTGTCATCTGAGAAGATCTCATTTTCAATAATCAACATCTTCAATTTTGGGAGGTAAATCAAACGGATTAATACGTTCATTTGAATTTACTGCAATATTTATATAGGTTCCTCATGCTTCTTCTACCAAAGGCTTGTATTCATTTTCAGGATCTATTACAATCACATCTACTCACAACAACAAATACCTCAAAACTTCCAATTTTACAGTAAAAGACTTACCTGCTCATGAAGTAGCAAGAACTGTACTATTGGCATTTTCAAGTTTTGGAGAGAATCTATCAAAAACAACTAATCATCAAGTATGCAAATTTACTCAGTACAATATTCATTTATTGTCTATCAAGTCATTAGAAATAAAAGGGAAAGATCAAGAAATAGAAGTTGTCACCATACTTCTTGATATTCACAACTCATCTATACACAAAGGAACAGTAGAATTAAATCACTCATCCATTCTTTGAGTAGCAGGTTTGATTCTAATTCAATTACTTCCAATTTTTTGTTCAAACTTTTTGGATTCTTCATTTAATTTTTCTTGATCATCTGAATATATTGTAGTATAAAAAGATGCTTGGAAATACCTTTCCTCTCTTGTTGCTAATTTTTGTCTTATTGATTCTACATCCTTGTACTCCAATTCTACCTCAGAATCTATAGTGATTCATTTGTTGATAGCCTCTGATAGTTCTGCTTTGAGTTGTGTAGCTCTTCTTTTGAGCATTGACTGCATAGCAGAATCATCACAAGGATAAACAAACCATGACATATCCCATTTACCATGAAAAGACAGAGTATCTCTAGTTCGCAACATATCCAAATAAGATGGATATCATATTGCATAATATGTCTTACCCAACATTCAGCTTATATTAAAACTTGATCATTTCAATTCCCAATAAGATGGACTAATATGAGATTTGTAATCAGAAAAAGTTGATATGTAGTCTTTTTCTATTTTTTCTATGTATGATCTCAGTTGTGATGTTAACAAGCTATCTTTGTATTTTTCGTCAGGTAGACTTATTATATACTTTAGTTGTTCTTGTAAATTTTTATCTTTTATAGGAGAATCTTGTCATTCAGATTTTGTTTTGTCTTTTCAAGATTTTGTGGATTTTGATTTTCAAAAAATTAATTCAAAAAAATTATCAAAAAATCATTTACTAGCTCAAGATTTTTGGGTGCCTGATGATTTTCATCCTTCTTTTTTGTTATTTTCGTAAGCAGAAAATCTTATATATCATCACTTTTGGACAAAAGAAGTATAATCTGAATCGTAAATAACATCTTTGATTTTTTCTTTATATTCCATATATTACAAAAAATTATATAAACACTAAATAGAGCCTGTTTAAAAAGTTCTCATTCCCATATTTCATTTTCTTTTTAGAAAAAAGAAACAAAAAAACACATGTATAGGCAGTTTTATCTTTCAACCTTTTCGCTCTTCTCAGAAAGAAGCAAAAAAGGCAACATTATGGAACTTTAATCTTTTTGATGTTTCGCTTTGCGAAAAGCAGTTGTAGAATTGAATGAAAAACATTTAAATATTCCACAGGGTAAAAACTTTTTCATTTAATTAAATTAGAGACCAAACTTACCACTTTTTAAATGGTCTCTAATTATTATCTAATTATAAAGATTTTTTTTAATATTTCAAATAAAATAAAGCAAAAAAACTTGCCAAACAATATGGCAAGTTAATATACAATCTAACAACACAAATTTATGTAAACATTACTCTTCGGTTTGCTCTTGTTTTGGTTGTGCATAATCTATTTTAATGCTCCTTCAATTTACTTCTGCTTCATGCATTTCTTCTTTTGCTTTTTCTGCATCTTCTCAATTAGCAAATTCTACAAATCAATATCACTTACTTCTTTTGGTTTCTCTGTCAAGTATTACTCTTGCAAAAGTAATTTCTCCAAATTGATCAAAAATTTCTCTAAGGTCTTTACCTCTCAAAGACCAAGGCAGGTTCCCTACAAATAGGGTGTTGTTCGTGTTCTGGGTCATTAATGTTATTGTAATGTATGTAAAATATAACACCTCTGGAAAAATCTATTTCCCAAAAGTGATGTGATAATAATAATTTTTTCGAAAAATGCAATCAAAAATTAAAATTTAAAAAAAGCCCGGAGCAAATATACTGCTCCGAGTTTTCAGGACTCCAAATACCTCCTTGGTAAGAGTCCTGGGATAGGGATGGGTCGGAGGCATTGATATAAACATTAATATCTAACATCTATATAAATGCCCCCAACTAACCACCCTATCCGTTGGGATTGCCTTTATTCGGTGCCTTGAGTATTCATATTTTTGTTTTTGTTTTTATAATTTAACAAATTGAGACTTATTTTGAATATTAACAAACAAGGCATCCTACCCGGCACCTATTTCAACACCCAACTTAATTTGCTTTTCTATTTAAGTATCCACAATAAAAACTTTCATTAATACTTCTTAAGTTCAATATTGAAATAGGTGCCGGGGAAGAAGGAGGAACTTCTTAAAAGCAATCCCATGTATTTATATTATACATATCATAAAATATTTGTCAATTTTAAAGACACTTTTTTCATCTAACTATTTTTCCTCTTCAGCACCATCATCTCCTTGGTCTTCATCCTCATTTTGCTCTTCCTCTTCTTGATCTTCATATTCTTGTGATTGAGATTTGGCCTTGATAGCAAATATAATAACAAGTATCACAAACAATACAACTACAGCAGCAAGTATATAAAATATTATTTTTATCACTACTCATGCAAATCACCATCATTCATCAACATAATCTTCATCTGGTTCTTCGTATGTTCAACAAACTTTTGACAATATATCATAATAATCCATTATCTGACATATATCATTTTGTATTATGTTGTAATCCATGTTATCAATATTTCACTTTTCAAGCTGATCAGAAGCCATCTGAAGTATCTCCTGTAGTAATGACTTAATTAATTGCCTGTCTCACCCAGCATCTTCTATTTGATTAAACTTTCTCTTCAAATCAGCATCTTTTGCCGAAGGCATAAATGTCAGAATATTAGATTTTGCAATTTCATATTCTGTTCATCACATAGCAGCCTCAATTCCAGAGTCGGTTAGATAGTCCATAATTTCAATTATATCCTCTTGTATATCATAACTCAAATTTCACTGATTTTCATCAATCCAATCATAAATTTGAATTACCAAGCTATCAGTACCTGCTCCAGATGCTATATTATTTCTCAAATTTATCAAAAGAGTTCTCAAATGACCTTGCTGTCAGTCGTTTGAAAGTTCGTTTATTATATCAGTTAAATTATCATAAATTTCCAAAACATCATCTGGCATATCTATATCAAAATCCAAAAAATTTATTTTTATATCTTTTGATTCAAGCTGTCAACCTTTTTCGTAGTATAATCTTGCTACAGTAGATCATGCATTGGGAGTATAAGTTTTTTTTCATAATTGATCACACGGCAAATCCTCATTCTCATGAGGGCTACCATCTCCTGTACTATCATAAGTGATATCATAATCTATAAAACACTTTCAATCAATATCACTTTTTACATAAAAATTTATAGTATTATCCAAATTACTACCAACATCTATTTGATAAGATCATCAAGTATAAACTGCATTAGGGACTGACATCAGCTGAAAATCCCCATCCCAATCTTCCAGTTCTAGTGTCTCTCTTTTTTGATCAGTATTTCAATATTCGTCATTATTCCTAATCGATACTACTTTTCTTCAAATATCTTCATAATCAAAAACAAACTCAGACTCATTTGATATAATATAATCATCTTCTCAATTTCTGCACTTTCTCATATCAAGACAAAATTCTGATTCTTCTATATCTCACAAACTAACATCTCTAAAAATAGCAGTTTTTCAAACATGATCATACAAAAAATTAGCAACAAGTCACTGTCTTACATCTATCTTTTCAGCTGTTTCAACTCATGCATATCACCTATAAGTAACTTTTACTCTTGGTCTATACTCTCAAGATTGTTCATAAATATGAGTTACTCTATCACTTTTGGTGGTTAAATCATAGTTTCAATCTCAATTAAAATCATACCTTATAGTTCTATTTGCCTCAAAATCTTCTTGATTTCACAATATCCTAGAATTTACATCAAACACAACTTCTTCTCATACCATAGCATTTTTTGAATCTGTACTTACACTCACCATAGGTATATCAGGGTTATCTTCAGAAGGAGGAAAAAACAAGGAAGGTCATTTTCATATTATCTCCTCACTATTTACTTCTCATCAGTCATTATCAACCATCTTTACACCAAACACAAATTCTCAAGGCATCCTTGGAACACTAAAAACTGTATTTGGAATATTTACAGGAGTTGTTTTTACTTCAAGAAGTCTATTGGGGTTACTTTCCTTGTAATAGTATCGCACAAAATAAGATATATGTCAGTCTGGATCCCTTGGATTCTTAGCCCTCAATCTAACTATAATAGGATCATGTTTTTTCTCAAAAACATCAGCATGTGTTTGTTGTTGTCAAAATCAAATTCAAACTTCATTCCCATATTGAGGAAAAGTCATTTCAAGATTATCCAACTCAGGTAGGGCATTCTGAACATCAAACCAAATTTTGGTGTTATCAACTTTATTTATATTTTCATCTTCTACTCTCAGATTTATATATGTACATCATTTTTCATTAAAATCATATCTAATATTATCTTGATTATATGTTTGATCATTTTCTGGTCTAAAATCTATCCTCAGGTCATCACTTCTACCATGAGAATTTATAGAATTACTAGCATCAATTCTTACCTGTTGGTATCTGTCTATTTCAAAAGCTGGATATTCAACCTTCTCTCCATCTTCTTCTGTTTCACACAAAGACTCAGCAGATAAAATTGTATCATCATAAGTTACTTCATAGGCTGCTACAGGATAACCTTTTTGTCAAATAAAAACATCCCTAGATACGGTATTTGATTCACCTCAAGGAGTTGTAGCAGACAAAGAAACTTGATAAACTCAAGTACTATCATAACTATGTGAAAGACTACTTGATTGAGTATTTCTACTACTACCATCTCCAAAATCCCAATCATAATAACTAATAGACTTATTTCAATCTACTGAAAAATTTAAAGTTTCTCATATTTGAGTAGCAAAAGGATTGATAGTCAATTGAGGTCTCAAAGAAGATTTGATCTCAACATTTCTCTCTACAGACTCAGACTTACCAAATTCATCTCTTACAGTCAACCTAATATCATACTCCCCTTTTTCTTCAAAAGATACAAGCAATTTTTGTCAATCTTGAAAACTTCTAATCACTTCTACATTATTTGCATTAGAAAAATTCCATTCATACTCCAGATCGGTATAGCCGCTAATCTCATCTACATCATACGTTCCAGATGCATCCAAAATAAATTTGGAAGGTTTATCCCATTTTTCTACTGGAATTTTATTAAATTGTGGAACTGGTTCCGTGGAAGCTACATGAACTTTATGAACTTCTTCATTTTGATTTCATTGCTGATCTATGGCAGTCAATCTAACATTATAATTTCAAGGTCTAGTAAAATTTCTATTAAATGATTTTGATTCCAATGTATCAATTTGATTTCAATCTGGATCAAATATTGTCCATCTATAAGTTACAATTCTGGACTGTATAGAATATGAAGGAGAAGCATCAAAATTAAATTCAGTAGATGTGTTTCATTCTCTAGGATTTGATCTTATCTTTGCTACTGGATCAGAAACTATCAATGGAAATTCTTCAGATAGTTCATTATTTTCATTATCAGTAATTGACATTTCTATCCAATATTTTCAATCATTAGGCAAAGATATACGAAAACTTCCTGGTGATCATCTTCTTGAAAAAGAATGCGAATATCACTCAGGTCATGTTATTTCCCAGTTAGTTCTTTCAATAGTTCTTCATCATGTTGGATATGTTCAGGAACCATCAACAATTATACCATCCTCAGCTTCTTGTATTCATAGTTTCACTTCATTGTCATTTGATAATCTTTGATTATTCACATGCACAGAAGTTACTGCTGACTTTGGTGATACATCGATATTAACAGTGTCCGATCAATCCATAATACCATGATTTTGGTGATTCACACTTCTTACAGTAAGATGAACTACATAATTTCATTCTTGTTCAAATGTATGATTTACTACAGGTCACTGTCATATCTGTCTTTCATTACCATCATCATCTTTGTAATACCAGTAATAATTATTTGAAGGAATAGTATCGTTGGAAGGGTCTATAGATCACCTAGCATCAAAAGTTACTGTCAACGGAGCAGATCAGCTCTGAGGATTAGCTGATATATTAGGCAAAACTGTATAATTTCTATTTATTTGTTGAAAAACATCTCTGATTTCAGAAAGACACCTGCTTCTAAAGTTTACGAATCTGTCATAATCATATCAAGAAGATAATCAATCAACCGCAATATTACACTGTTCATATACAACTCTATAATCAGGAGTTTGAGGCAATCTTGGAAAAACCTTTTCAAAATCTTCTTTTAAATCTGAAAAAATACTATCAGGAGGATTTTCATTACTATTACGGTATGCTTCAATCCTTGAAAAATTTTCAGTTATACTATCTAAATTATCCTCTATTTGCTGATTTGGATAATACTGAGAGGGCAAACTCTGTGAATATCCAAACTGGCTCAAAAACAACATACAAAATAAAATTAAAAACTTTTTCATTTAATTTTTATTTAAACATAATAAACTCTCATGTAATTATAAATATTTTTTTAAAAATTGCAAAAAAATAATAATATATTAACCTCAAAAAAACATTGAACTATTATTTTAAATTATTATAATCTGTATATAAATATTTTTATAATATTTTCACACAAAAAGCATGAAAAAAATATTGATTTTGTTAGCATTAGCTTTTGCTTGAATTGGAAGTGTGTTTTCGCAAAGTTATCATATAATACCCCAAGCAATCAGTTGAGACATAGAAGAGAGCAGAAGTGCTGCAATGGAACATGTCAGCGAAGTTTCAAAAGGTGGTGAAGTATGGGCACAATACAACGAACAGCTCTGACAGATGGAAGAAGCTGATAACACACTTTGAATGCAATTTGCAACATGAATTATGGATTGGGATACAATATTGAATTTTGCTGCTTATTTAGTTGCTTGGATGTCATGAGTTTGACTTGTAATTTGAGCAGGAATGATTATATATTCTTGATACATATATGCATCTGCTGTATTTACTGGTAATGCAAGTAAATGATCAGAACCTGTCAAAAATGCTATAATATGAATTGTAATCATAATATTTTCATATGCAATAATTAGAATAATTACTGAAATGTTTTTATAAGAAATAAAGTTACTTGCTCTTAAAGCACAGTAATTAAAAACACCACAATTTATTTATTAGCTGTTTGCACTTCACAAAGAACTAGAAATTAGTACTTTTCCATCAGACAACATAAATAATATACATTTTATTTATCAAACACCACAAACATGAAGATAGACACATCTGAAGTTAAAAAATGAACTATTTTGAACATAAACTGAAATTTATATAAAGTAGTTGATACCTCACATACTCACACAGGAAGAGGAAGTGCTACTTATTCTTTCAAAATAAAAAATATAATAGATTGATCAAGCAACAATGTTACATATAAATCCTGAACTACATTGGAAACAGCCAATGTGACATTCAAAAATGCTACATATCTTTACAATGCCTGACAAAGTTATTCTTTTATGGAAAATGATAACTCTGAAATTCATGAAATACTATACGAAACAATAGAAGAAATAATTCCTTATCTAAAAGAAAACTTGGATTTGTTCCTTATTATGCACGATGACAACATAATATGAGCAGTTTTACCAACAACTATCGAATATACAATAACTGAAACATCTCCTTGAACAAGGTGAGATAGAGCTACTGCTGCCAAAAAACCTGCAACATTAGATAATGGTTTGAAAGTGATGGTAGCAGAACACAAAAAAAATTGAGATACTGTAGTTGTAAACACTATAACTTGAGAAACAAAGTAATTTTTACTTGAAAAAATAAAAAACATTAATATTATCAATTAGAGACCACTTAAAAATTGTCAAATTTGGTCTCTAATTCAATTAAAATAAAAGTTTCATATTCTTTGAGTATGGTTGTTTATTATATTTCCGCCTTTTTAGAGACTGTTTTTCGCAAAGCGAAACATCAAAAAGATTAAAGTTCCATAATATAGTCTTTTTTTGCTTCTTTTTGCTAAAAAGAAGATTGTATATGATAATACGAACTTTTAAAGCAGGCTCTATTAAAATTTAATCTAAACACATTTTATTATGAAAACACAGTTAGAAGAGGAAAATTGAAAGATAAACAAATGAAAAAAACAAGACAATCTTTATAGTACAGAAAATATGCTGGAAATTTCAGAGATAAGATGAAATGTTTTGGTGTTAAAAGATTGATGACTTAGATCTATAATCAAAGTTTTTTGACTGAATTTAGATTTAAAAAACTACGATGAACAACAGATAGTATTAGAACAATACAAAAGATTCATTAATTGACTTGATTTTCCTATTCAAATAATTGTTCGTAGTACTTACTTGGATCTAACGGATTACATATCTTTTGTTTGAGAAAAAGTAGAAAAATTACAAAATGATGTTTTACAAGATCAATGAAAACAATATGTTAATTTCTTGGAAAACATAAATTCAAAACAATGATTAATTTATACAAAAGAGTTTTATGTTGTAGTTCCTTATTATTGACAATGAGACGAAAATGCCGAAATTAGCAAACCTTGGTGGAAAAAAATAATGGCAGTACTAGATAGAAAAGAAACACCAGAAAAAATTGTATCAAGATACAGAATGTTTACCACAAACAAAAAATATCTTGATACAAGATGTAATATTATAATAGATTGACTAAAATCAATAGGTCTTTTTTGTGAAAGGCTTGATACTGATGAGGTAATATCCTTGTTGTTCAAAGTATACAATCCCAATATTCACAAAGAACAGGCTGAAATAAGTAGTTAAAAGTAATAAAAAAAGCTTAAGCTAATTACTAATCAATAACTAAACAAGTTTTATATTTTAAAATTAATCAAATAAATGTCAGACAAAAATCAAATACTAACAGAAGCATTCAAAAACATAGAAAAAGAATTCGGGAAGTGATCTATCATGAGACTGTGAGACAATATTGATTATTGACAAATAAGCACCTTTTCTACATGATCTTATGTTATTGATACAATACTTGGATGATGATACCCTCAATGAAGAGCAGTAGAAATTTATTGACCAGAAAGTAGTGGTAAAACAACACTTGCATTGCATGCAATATCAGAAGTTCAAAAAAGCTGACAAATGGCTGCTTTTATAGATGCTGAGCATGCATTAGATCCTGAATATGCAAAAAAGATTTGAATCAATACTGATGACCTAATATTATCTCAACCAGATTTTTGAGAACAAGCTTTACAAATAGCACAAGAACTTGCTCAAACATGAGTGATTAAATTAATAGTAATAGATAGTGTTGCTGCCTTAGTTCCTAAAGCTGAAATTGAGTGAGATATGTGAGATTCTCATATGTGATTACAAGCAAGATTGATGTCTCAATGACTTAGGAAATTAGCTGGTATTTTATCTAAGACATGAACTACTGTAATATTTATAAATCAAATAAGAAGTAAAATTGGAGTAATATTTGGAAGTCCAGAAGTTACTTCTGGCGGGAATGCCTTGAAATTCTTTGCATCTCAAAGAGTTGAAATAAGAAGATGAGAAAAACTAGAGGAGAATAAAGAACAAATATGATATAAATGAAAAATTAAAGTTGTGAAAAACAAAATAGCTCCTCCCTTCAAAAACGCTGAAGTTGTAATCAAGTTTAACATGTGAATTGATAAGATGGCTGATATTATAGAAGCAGGAGTATATTTTGGTAGCATAAGTAAATCATGAGCATTTTATTCAATATGAGACAAAAAAGTACAATGAAAAGATAAACTTTCTAGTCTATTAAACCAAGATAGCAAACTTTTCAAATCATTAAAAAATGATATAGAAAACAAAATAAAAGAGAGTAGAAAAAAATAAGTTTTTATAAATAAAATTAAAATCAATGAATCACAACAACATACCATATATAGAAAGTATTATAGAACAATCATGGAAAGATAAAGAATACATAAGATGCAAAAATTTGGTGAATTATGTAATTTATAATTATCCAAACAACAAAACTGCTAACATTTACCAAAAAAAATTAAACAAAATCGATTTCCGTAGGGAATACATGAAAATTGTAAGACAGTTTAATAGTAGGTGAATAGTTTTTGCTTTAGTAGAAATTGTTATTTTATACATTTCCTTAATTTTAACGGAAATGTTATTTGATTTGACTCGAATGGAAATTTTTGTAAATACATGGTATATAGCATTGTTTTTGATAGTTTATATAATAACAAGGATAGCATCCTGACCTATTATAAACTATGTAGATTGAAAGATAATTTTATGATTAACAATAGCTATTAACGGTTATACAAAATTATAATTTAAGTGTTCTTACCAGTTTATCTAAGAAAGTTTGATGATAATCAGAAAGCATTTCCGCTTTATCGGATAAATTCATAACAAAACTTTTTATATTTTCTGCTTCATCATCAAATGTATGTATAAGCTTGTTGTTGTTTATCAAAAAAACTATGTTTTTTATTCTTTGAGATTCTTCATCTACTTCCAAAGCAAATCAAGCAATATCGTTCCAAGAAAAAAATTTTTGTCAAAGTTGTAATCATTCCTCTTTTATAATAGCTTTAATTTTTTTCATGCTAACAAGAGAGAAGAACAAATAACCTCCCAAAAACAACAATAATAACAGTACTCAAGTAATGTTTTGATAAATTAATGATAAAAAAATAAAAAATATATAAAAACTAATAAAAGAAATATACCAAGTCTTGGTCCTGTCAAACCTCTCTCAATCATAAAGCCTAACTTCCATATTTTAGGTAGTTTTAAATTTTAAATTAGTGTCTGCTGAATAAGTCCTCGTTTCCAATTTTTTGCACAGTGCCAGCAGCCACTAAAAAACTATGGTTCTGCAAACAACTGTGTTTTAAAAACTCGCCCTTTGGAATATTCAAATTTTCTTCATCCAATTCCATAGGTTAAAGAACTTTTAAATTTTATAATTTAGTGTGAATTTTTGATACTTTTTCAGTACACACTAAATTATCAGCTAATATTATTTGCTATAGCAAAAATCTTGTCTTCTTGCCATTGTCAAGAAACTATATGAAATCATACAGGCAGACTTTCTTTTCATTGCTGAATTTGTCATGCTGGTACAGATATAGCAGGCAAACCCGCTAAATTTACAGGCATAGTATAAACATCAGATAAATACATTTTCAAAGGATCATCTACTTTTTCTCATAATTTCCATGCTGCACTTGGAGAAACTGGTCATACCATTGCATCGTATTCACCAAAGATTTTATCATATTCTTTTTTGATAAGGTTTCTTACTTTTTGAGCTCTTAGATAATATGCATCATAATAACCAGCAGAGAGAACATAAGTTCCAAGTATTATTCTCCTCTTACTTTCATCTCAAAATCAACTATTTCTAATATCTGAATAGTATTGATAAATATCATCAAAATCAAAGGTATTTTTTTGTAATCCAAATCTAATTCAATCAAACCTAGATAAGTTGGTACTTAATTCTGCAGGCATCACAATATAATACACACTCAAAGCATAATTAAAAAAAGGGAAATCAACATAATCAACAGTTGCTCATTTTGATTTTAGCTGTTCAATTTTTTCAAGTATAATATTTTTAACATCAACATCCAATCATTCTTGGAAAAATTCATTTGCAACAGCAATCTTGAATCATTTTAAATTATCTACTTGCAGTGCCTCGTCCCATGTATGATAATCATCTTTTTCAACACTAGTAGCATCTTTAGTATCTTTTCAGCAAAGGTATTTGTTCAATAGAACACAATCCTCAACATCCTTTGTAAAAGTTCAAGCTTGATCCAAAGATGACGCCATAGCTTGTATTCAATATCTTGATATTCTTCAATAAGTAGGTTTGAAACCCACTACCCCACACATACTTGCTGGTTGCCTAATACTTCCACCAGTATCTGTACCAAGAGCTGCTATACAAAGGTCACTAGCAACTGCTACTGCACTTCCACCCGAGCTTCATCATGGAATTCTTTGTTGTCAGTAGGGATTTTTGGTTGGTCAAAAATAAGAATTTTCTGTGCTTGATCACATAGCAAACTCGTCCATGTTTGTTTTTCCAAGGATACAGCCCCCAGCCTTTTCCAAATTCTCAAAACAAGTTGAGCTATATGGACTAACAAAATTTTCTAACATTTTGGAACCACAACTGGATATATATCCATTGGTCAAAAAATTATCCTTAATTCATATAGCAGCTCATTTCAGATCAAGCTCAGACAAGTTATCAAAGTTTTTGTCTATATAATCTTCATGAAACCTAACAAAAGCATTTAGTTGTCAATTTTGTTCTTTAGCTTTTTGTAAATATCAATCAAAAACTTCTCTTGCTTTTAGTTTTCAATCTTTTACTCATTTTATATAATCCTGCAAAGTCAATTCCATTTATTTGTATTTTTTGTAATAAAATAAAGCCACTTAATATATACTAATTTGAAAAATCTTTTCAATAGAAAAATAAGTTAATATGAAGTTTTTTAACAAAATCAAATAAAATAAATAATCAACTACTTACAAGGTTTGTATATCTTGGTATTTTACAAAACAGTCACTCAAAGAAAACTTCATAATACAAGCAATAATTAGCTTTTTGCCAGTATTTGTTTGATTTTTATAAATTTTTGATTATAAAGTATATTAAATTTAAAAATTAAAAAAATGAAATGAATAATCTAGAAACAGCCAAAAAAGCAATACTAAAGACAGGCAAAGAAGTTATGAAAATATACCAACTGAAAATTCCATCAAGAAATTTTAGATACTATAAATAGCTAGGAATAAATATTAAAATCTTTATAACTGCATCTTAAGCTAATTTAAGTAAAAAATAAACTATGGCAAAAAATCTTTTAAAAGACGAAACTCTAGCAAGAAAACTTATCAGCAAATGATTTTGGCTGTATCTTTTTGCTTTTTTGATAGCACCCAGTGGTTATATAATCAGAGTGTTTTTATCAAACGACCTACAAGTAAGTGAAGTATGAATTATATACAGCATCATTGCAATTTTTAGTTTGTTTATAATTTTCAATGATTTTTGATTCAAGCAAGGATTCAATCGTTTCCTTCCAAAATATTGGATAGAGTGAGACCATAATCAACTCAAAACAATAATTGTATTATGATTTGCAGTCAAGCTGATAACTACCCTGATAGTATGAGTAGTACTATTTTTGTTTTCTTGATTTCTTGCAGAAAACTACTTCCAAAATCCTCAAGCAGAGCAAGTTTTGAATATTTTCATCTTCTATTTTTTGTTTTTAAATATTCTAAGCTTATTCAAAAGTATTTTTGTAGCATTCCAAAATGCCTTTGCAAATAAATTTGTAGAATTCCTCGAAATGTATAGCATAGTAACTTTTGTGATTATTTTATTCCTATCCTGAACATGAAGTATAGAAACATACTCTTTTGCTTGGCTTTTTGGAAAGATTTTCGCTACCCTTATTGGTGCCTGAATATTTTTTGCATACTACCGGCAAAATATCAATCTTTGAAAATTTTCCCGAGATAGTAGCAAATTCAAAAACTTTTTTTATTTTTCCATATTTGCTTTGCTTGGGACCTATGCACTCAAGATAATAAATAAAATAGACTTGCAGATGGTTATGTTTTTCTTATGACCAGAGCAAGCAGGGTTTTATACTAATTTTATTAGTTTATTAACTTTACTTACTTTGTGTCTATCTCCATTACTTGGATTTGTATTTCCTATAGTTTCAGAGCTTGCTAGTAAACAACAGTATGACAAAATAACTCTACTCCAAGAATTCTTGTACAAATATTTCATAACTTTTGCCCTCAGTATAAGTGTATTGCTGGCAGTCCTCTGACCTGTAATAGCAACAGTGCTTTTTAGTGATAGCTATATTACATCATGATTGATTTTGATGTATATTGCTTTGTTTGGAGTTTTCAAAATAATATTCAAAATTAACTTTGGTATACTTATGTGAATGGGTCACTCATGGCAAAGAACCATGATTTTGGTGTTTGTAGTTATTTTCAATATTATATTAAACATAATCCTGATACCTACTATATGAGTAATATGAGCAGGGCTTGCTACAGGCTTGAGTTGGATGCTTATAGCTATTGCAAGCTTCCGACTCCTCCAAAGAAATATTGATATCAAAATAGACTGGATTTTTTATCTGAAAAATTTGATAATTATATGAATCCTTGGAGGGTTAGTGCTTTATTACAAAGATGTGATTTTTGTTTTAGATGATGTTTATAGGTTCCAAAATCTTGCTTATCTGATAACAATAGGAGTTGTTTATTATATTATTCTTGCAGGATTCAATGTAAATCAGCTAAAATATTTTTATAATCAGCTAAAGAAATTCAAGAAAAACAAAATTTAATTTTTATTTCCAAAAACTAAAGACTTATTATTTTATAGAAATA
>CAYMVT010000021.1:0-14812 GCA_964394325.1 uncultured Candidatus Peribacteria bacterium
TCATTTCTTTTCTCAATGTTTTCTATATGGTTCCCCATTAGTATAAACTTTTTACTTTTAAAAAATTTTTTTGTTGATTTTTCAGAAAAATTTAGTATATTGAGTTTATTAGTATTTAGTATATACTGAAAAAATATTTAAAATGTATACTAAATCATAAGATGAATAAGTTCTTTGCTTTTTAAAGACAGTTAATTTAGATCGTTATAGTTTTTAGTGGTTGTTTACATTTTAAAAAGCATAGATATTATGATTTTATCTAGTAGATATTATTTATAACTTTAAACTTATAAAAGATATTATGCAGGATCAACTTAAACTGAATATTAATTTTGATTGAAGCAATCTTACAAAACAGGAACAAAGTGAAGTAAATGAGATTATAACAAACTTATTCAAGTCTCAACTATGAAAAAAAATAGAAGAGTTAGCCTGAGTTAGTTCTGAAGACTTTTTGTTTCATATAAGCATACAAAACTGACAAGACTGATATGAATGAAGTATTTCTTTTGACATAAACTGAAGAGAAGAAAGCTATCAGACTCCTTATAGCTATCAAGCTCTTAGGAATCTTGTAAATAATGCCTTTGAACACTTAAAAATAAAACTGTCAGATAAGATCAAAATAAAAATGAAGCTTCAAAATATGACAGAGGCATTGCAGCATGATATAAGGTTTTTAGTAGAAAAGAATATAAATAAGAAGTTAGATAGATATTTAAACAATGTTTTTGAAAAAAAAGATGCAGAGTTTCATGTAGAACTGGATTGCAAAAAAAACAAACAATGACTATATGAGTGATCCTTTAGGTTTAATGTCGACTGACAGTCTTTTGTTTACAAAAATCCATCTCCTTTTAAATATCCCACTGATTTAGTTAGTCATGCTTTTGACCACTTAAAAAGAGAACTTTCAGAAAAATAAGCTATTTTTCTATGTTTAATTTATTTTATATGTTTAATTTGTATTGAAAAAAATGGCAAGTAAAAAAACAAAATATTTAACACAAGTTTGATATGATAAACTGGTAAAAGAGCTTGAAGAACTCAAGAGTTCAAGATTGCCAGAAGTTTTGCAAAGATTGAAAGAGGCTATAGATCAATGAGATATATCAGAAAATTCTGAATATGATGATGCAATGGCTCAAAAGGACCTTATTGAGGTGAGGATTAATGAAATTGAATGAATGCTTGAAAATGTTGAGATTATAGAAGAATCTCGCTCTTCATCAGAGGAAATCAAGTATGGTTCTGTTGTTGTTTTGGAAGATGACAAAGAAAATGTTTATGAGTTCACTTTGGTTGGTAGCTGAGAAGTAGATATATTAAACTGATCTATTTCTTTTGAAAGTCCAGTTGGATATGCTATTTTTGGTAAAAAGAAATGAGATATAGTTAGTGTAAGATCACCAAGGAAAAGATATCAGATGAAAATACTAGATGTAAAATAGTTTGTATTGTGTATTGTAAATAATATCTTGTCTTTTCAAACATATAATTTGTATCTTTTGATATAAAATTTATATGTAAGTATTTATTAAAATTGTGTAAAACTTTTGGTGAAAAGTTTTTTTATATACCCAAAATTTATTATCTTATCTTAAAAAAATTAATGTATAACTTAAAGGATAAAACTATTGAGGAAATTATTAATTTGGAGCAAAAAAGGCAACAGGATTGAATAGAAATGATAGCCAGCGAAAATTATGTTTCCAAGGATGTAATGATGGCTTGTGCAAATTTTTTTACCAACAAATATAGTGAAGGATATGTAGGTAAAAGATATTATTGATGACAAGAATATGTAGATAAACTTGAAAGTATTACTCAAGAAAGAGCACTAAAAATATTTTGACTTGATTGAGATTCTTGGCATGTCAATGTGCAGCCTCTCAGCGGATGACCTGCAAATTTGGCTGTTTATATAGGAGTTTTGAATGTGGGAGATACAATTCTGTGAATGGATTTGAGTTCATGAGGTCATCTTACTCATGGACATAAACTTAATGCTTCAGGGATTTATTACAATATTGTTTCTTATTGAGTAAAAAAAGAAGACAATTTGATTGATTACGATGAGATTTTACAAAAAGCATTAGAATACAAGCCAAAGCTGATTCTTGCTTGATTTTCTGCATATCCAAGGCAAATTGATTGGCAAAAATTTAAACAAATAGTTGATCAGATTGAAGATAAATATTGATATAGACCAATTTTGATGGCTGATATTGCTCATGTAGCAGGATTGATAGCTGGTGAAGCTTATCATTGACCTTTCCCTTGGTTTGATATTGTAACTACTACAACTCACAAAACTTTAAGATGACCAAGGTGATGACTGATTTATTGCAAGAAAGATTATCAAAAACAGATAGATAAATGAGTATTTCCTTGAGTTCAATGATGACCACATCAGCATATAATAGCATCCAAAGCAGTTGCTTTTGGAGAAATACTTTATTGATTGAATTTTGATGAAAACTTTGAAGAGTTACAAAAAACCAGTTTCAAAGAATACGCCAAAAAAGTTGTTGATAATGCAAAAGTTTTGGCAACATCTTTACAAGACTTGTGATGGAATATTACTACATGATGAACAGATAATCACATAGTTTTACTAGATATTACGAAGAAAAATTGAAATAATACAAATATATGATGAAAACAAGCTGAAATTATTTTAGAAAATGTATGAATATCTACAAATAAAAATGTATTGCCTTTTGATGATAGGCAGCCTTTGGATCCTAGCGGCTTGAGATTGTGAACAGCTGCTGTTACTACTAGAGGTTTTTGAGAATCAGAAATTAAGAAAATTGCTTTTATAATCGACAATGCTTTAATAAATTCTGATAATGAAAAAACCTTATCAGATATGCAAAAACAGATCAATGATTTGTGCCAAAAATTTCCTATATAATTAGAGAGCACTTAAAAAGCATAAAAAATGCTTTCTAATTTAATTAAAAGGAAAAGTTCATTACCCTGTGGAATATTTAAATGTTCTTCATCTAATTCCACAGGGCGAGTTCTTTGAGTTTAGTTGTTTGTTGTGTTTTCGTCTTTTTTGGAGACTGCTTTTTGCAAAGCGAAACATCAAAAAGATTTAAGTTTCATAACGTAGTCTTTTTTTGCTTCTTTCTTAGAAAAGCGAAAAAATTAAAAGGTAAAAGTACTTATATATTTGTTTTTTCGTTTTTTTGTTTCTTTTTTCTAAAAAGAAAATTACATATGGAAATAAAGACTTTTAAAGCACGTTCTAATTAAATATTATTTAGACAATTTTTTTGTATACTATATATTCGTACTATCCCAAGGTCTTCGTTCAGGATTGCTTTTAATTTTGTCAATATTTGCTCTTCAATAGTTTAGGTATCTGTCATTAAATAAGTTTTGCATAAATTTAAACTTTAAATCTAGAGAGCTACTAGTGTCTGACATTTTCTTAAATACTCAATAATGATTCAAGTATAAATTAATACTTTCAGCAAAATCTTCGAATGGATTGGTCATTCAATATCAGCTAACAAAATCCATACGAGAGCTGTTAGCCTTTCTAGTATCTTCATTTAGCCAGGAAATTTCATAATACTGGATAGATGGATCGTCTTTATAAAATCTTTCTTTACCAAATTCCGTAAATCTTGAGTTTTTTTGTGGTCAATTTCAAACTAAAATTCATAAGTCTATAATGTGTCCAAATTCATGTGTCAAAACTTCCCAAAATTCTTTATGATCATCTATAGCAAGTGTATTCATAAGTATCGAATGATGTCCAGCATATCACCTTCTCCCTCATTGCTTGTTCATTCTAAGAGATGTTATAGTATCAGCTAATCAGTTGCTAGTATTCAAAAAATTGTCATAATGATTTATTAAATAAATTATTATTGCCTGATACTTTAATTTATTTTTGAACTTATAATCTCAGTTAAACTGTGTAAAGTCACATACTATCTGATTAATTGTACAGATTTGATCTAGGTGTGTCTTATCATATTGCTTGTCTGTGGGTGCAGAATGAGAGTTTTTATCCAATGCTTGTGTTATTATTTCCAAAAGCATTCTTTCTTTTGTCTTTTTTGCTTCTTCATCCAGCTTGGGTTCTTTTTCTTCTTCTTTGAAAATATCTTCAATATGTGTTATTTTTATTTGTGATAACAAATCATCTGGCACCAGGTCATGTCTTCAATCTATTCATACATGTCCAACTTTTTGTGGGAAGCCAAACAATCAATATATTAACACAACCACTCATAATATAATTTTTAATCCTACAAGCCAAAGTCTATTTGTAGACATTCTTGTTTAAAGTTGATTTTGTAAAAGTTATTTAATTAGAGACCACTTTAAGAAGTGGTAAATTTGGTCTCTAATTTGATTAAAAGGAAAGCTCTTTACCCTGTGGAATATTTAAATGTTCTTTATCTAATTCCACAGGGCGAGTTTCTTGAGTATAATTGTTTACTGCATTTCCATTTTTTCAGAGACTGCTTGCACTGTGGAAGAACATGGAAATGAGGACTTTTTTAAGCAGGCTCTAAGTATTTCCATAATACTTGATATCTTGAATTATCTGTTTTTCAAAAGGTCATTTTGTATAATGTATTATAATTATATCAAAAAAAGTTTTTTCAGCAAATAAATTAATCAAAAATTCAAATCAACCAATTGTGATTTTTTTGTCTTTCCTTTTTGCATAAAACATATTTTTACCTACTCATCAGGTAATGTTTTCTGCCAATATGCTGTATTTTTGATCAAATCATCATTGAAAAAATTTTTCAAAAAGCTCTTTTGATCTATGTTTATCTACAGACAGTACGAAAATATTGCTGTGATTTGGAATCTCTTTGATTAATTGTTCTTGGTCATAGATTTTTTTGATATTTATGTTATTTGATAAGTCCTTTGGTAAATCGGTAGTATAACTTTTCTCTTTGGTAAAATTTGTCAAAAAAAGTGTATGCAATCCATCAAAGCAGTCCAGAAATTCTTGGTAATTAATTACATTATCAGTCCTATAAAAAGTATAATAAAACTTATTTTCTTCAAACATATTTTTTTTGATAAGACAAATATTATCCAATATATTTTGCAGTTCTTTAATTTTTTGTTTGAGCGTATCAAAGTCCTCTTTTTGTAAAATCTCTTTCAATGATTTTAGATTTTCTTTCATAAATCATAAGATCTTATTTGTTTTGTAAAAATCAATATTTTTTAAAATAGGATCTATTTCAATCATATCTTTGTCAGTTCATTTGAATTTATTGGTTATTTCTTGAAACAAAATTCAGGTAAATACCAAAAAATAATTATAAAATTTAAAAACTTTTTCGGAATTTTCTTGTTCAATTTGATACTTGTAAAGGAAATATTCCAAAAGATAAATTGTTTCGTACAAATCAAATGGTTTGTTTACATACCTTGAAAAACTTCAATACCAGTTATCTCGATCAAAAAATAATATTTGATAATCTTTGAGTTGCTTTCATTCATTCATAAACTGAAATAAGTTGTTGTGTAATCAAAGCACCAAGTCAGGCATTTTTTTATCTACAACTTTTTGTAAGTAGTTTACAATTTTGTATTCTTGAGGCATATTTACATCCAAAATTGTATATCCTTTGTCGTGCTGGCTAAAATATTTTATTAAAAAATTTATCTCATATATATCAAAACTTCATTTAGACAGGAAATTATTTACATGATCAGGGTCAAAAACAAAATTTTTTCCAAGGTATCAAATATTTTTTACTCAAAGATTTGTAAGTATACTTCTAGCTATTTTGAGTTTTCATGCTGATCAAAAACATAAAATTGATTTTGTGTTGCTAGTAGCAATGTTGTACAGAACTTGCTTTAATGGTGTTTGTCATATATATATTTTGGATTTATCTTTTAAGTTAGCAAATTCATCTTTGTGATTGCTGACTATTCTAGAATTTGTTTTTACTTCTTTTTGTAGTCAAGGTAGAAATTTTTGTCAATTATTATCTTGGTTTATCTCTCAAAGCTGAAATATGTTATTGTATACAGCATCTGACTTTTTGATACAGTCTTGAACTATTGGGTATTTATTAATAATTTCTTGGAGCCTTTGGGTGAAAATTTTGAATAGCCAATAGCATGAAAGACTATCTGTAAGAGCATCGTGATATTCTCAATCAATTTGTATGTTGTAATCTTTTTTCAAAATTTCTATTATCACTTCCAAAGAATAGCTTGGCAAAAAGTGAAAGATAGCTTTGGATAAGTTGAATGTATCTATTGTATCCATATATTCCAAGTTTGTATATTTTTGTAGTATGTTTATATCAAACATAATATTATGCCCAATAATAATAGTATTTTTGTCAAAAAAATGTTCAATTTGCGGTATTATATCATAAATTTGGGGAGAATTTTCTAAACTTGCAATGTCGATTCCAGTTACAAAATGTACTATATCTTTAAGTTTTTTGATTTTTTTTTGTGGCTTGATGAGTGATTTGTATTTATTTTTTATTTCAAAATTTTTGTCAAATTGTACTAATCATATTTGAATTGGTTCGTCTTTTTCAACATCAAGTCCAGTTGTTTCTAGATCAAAACATACATAATTTATATCTTTTAGCATAAAGTGTTTAAATTAGTCTTAAATAATATTCTTTAATTTCCATATATCCTCTTTTCTTTAGAAGAGATTTGCTGTGAAATCCTGCTATGCAGGAATCGAAGTTTATTTTATATAGCCAACCCCCTTGTTTTTATCAAATTTACTACTTTTAAAGTGGTTTTAAATTAGTGTCTGCTGAAAAAGTCCCAATTTCCATATTTTTTCACAGTGCTAGCATACACTAAAAAAACTAAAGTACAGGGAACAACTTGCATCTTCTGTTTTAAAAAGAAGCAAAACATTAGTATGCATTCCTGATTTTATATATTACATTTAATGTTTTTTAGTTCAAACTATAATCTGCGAAGCAGAATGCAAGTGGAATTTTATCTTTTGATGAATTAGTGTGCATTTTTGATATTTTTTCAGCGCACACTAATTATAACTGTGTACTATATTTTGTTAAAAACACTTAAATGCTTATTTATATATAATATATTGTTGAATTCAAGAAAATATTGTTTATATTATTACAACACCTCAAAGGTTTTAACTATTCAATGAAGATCTATTAAAAAGTTTCCATAGTAATTTTTTTGATAGTTTAATTTATATTTGATATTAAAATAATGTGGAATTTTATAAAATTGTTTATTATTTTTATTTTTTTGTATCATGTTCTGAATACTTTTGTAATATTCTGAATATTTTCCTGACAATATCAAATTATTTTTTCTTTGTCCAAAGACTTGTTGTGGATATTTTTTGTGGTTTTGATAGCTATATTCAATATTAATTATATTAAAGAATTTGTGCTAAAATATTACAAATTTTTGTTGCTAATAGTTGTTTATATAATTTTTGGTTTATTAGTTTCTTTGATAAACGATAAATCTTTTTTTGATATTTTGATATGAATCAAATATAATGCTCAATTTTTGATAATATTTTTTTCTGCATCATTTATATGATTCGTAATCAAAAAGAAAAACTTGACCAAAAAATTATATGAATTCACAGATTTTATTTTTTATTCTTTGTTTATAATAATTTTTGTTTGAATTATATGGCAATTATCAAAGTTTGGTTTCAAAGATCAATTTATTCTGTATTTTTGATATGGGAATGTTTGAGATTGGGTGTTTGCTGAAAATCCTCCAATATATTATCGTACATGACCTGATTGATTTCCAAGATTGAGCTGATTGTTTGCTTGACCAAATAATTATGGATTCTTGTTGGTTGCTTTCTTTTCATTTTTTATTTACAAGAGTTTGGAGTTTATAAATACCCAAAAGTTTGTGATAAAAAATTATATCAAATCTGCAATATTTGTATTTTTTTATTTGATTTCATGAATATTTACTTTATCTAGATGATTTTTTGTAGGTATTCTGCCTCAAGTATGGTATTTTTTGCCTGATTTTGTCAAAAAACAAAGAAAGTATATCTTTTCAATATTAACTGGTTTGGCTGTGTTTGTGGTTTCTTTGAGCATATATAAATGGGATTCTACTATAGAGCATATGCAAAATACTTTGAATGCATGACATTTTGCTATTGAAAACAGTACATGATTATGATTTGGTTCTTCTTGACCTGGAGTTCATCATGGGTGAGAGGTATTGCCTGAAAATGTTTATTTACAAGTGTTTATTGATTCTGGAAGTGTTTGATTTATACTTTGGGTAGCAATATTATGGTTAATAATTTTCGAAATTCAGCATATAATGAAGAAAAAATCTTTTAATGACTCAAAACAGCAGAAACTACAGTTATACCTTGTTTTACTGTCTCTTGGGTTTATTTGATTATTGCTGGAATGATTGTTTTTGCATGTATTTGAAGATAGTATGGTTAATTATGTGTTTTTTATTACTTTTGGTCTTTTGTTCGGATTTTTTAAAGATTAGATATAAGATTATTAGATAAACATCCCTGCAATTAAGAAGCTACGAGAAATTTTTTAGATTATGTATTTCCTAAACGTTTTTCCAAACAACTGTTATGTTATAGCATAGTTCAGATATCAAAAATAGTTGGTGAAGATCTACTATATCAAAGAATTTGTCATTGTTTCAAATTTTTTTAAAATTAATTTTGACATTAACTCAATAATTTTTGTCTCACGTCCAATATTTGGGAAAATATTTGCTATATTTAAAGTTGAGATTTATTATGTGTTTCCCGCTTTCCAAAAGATATGTTTTTTGACTTTCATAATCTTGCCTTTTTATATGAATATTTGTATCTATATTGTGGGAGAGAACATTCCTGATAAACTTGATAGTATGTTCAAAATGAAAAAACTGTGATTTTAGATTTTTTTTCAAAAATCTTTTGAAGTTATTTTCACTGTCTATCAATTCTTTCATAGTAGCACAAATTCATCTAAACATGGTTATTTGAGTAAAATATCAGAAAAAATTTTGCTTATCTGGATTTTGATGAATGTCTGACAATAACTTTTTGATAGTATCTTTTTTTAATTTAAAAGATGTATCTGATCAGGTAGATATTTTTATGTCTTTTGCAAATCAAGTAAGATCGTTTTTTTTGATTATATCTTCCAAAAAAAGTCAAAGATACAAAAAACGATAATATCCTTGAATTAATCAAAGTGATTTTTCAAGCTGTTTACTGGTCATAGTTATCAATAAAAATTTAAATTATAAATTGTTTTTTTGTTGTTTTTGTAAGTACTTGATAATTTTTTGTTTATAGTTTCTATTTTTTATGTCTTGTAAGACCCAATTGAATGCATTATCCAGTTGTTCACCAACTTCAGGTCAAGGTGAGATTGAAAGGTTTTTGATTATATCATTTCAATTGATAGCTAAATTTTTGATACAAAACTCACCTTGTTTTTCATAAATTTCCTTAACAAGTTTTTTTAATTCTTTTAGTGAAGAAATATTATCAGACTGCAAAGGGTTGTATTGTCATTGTCTGTCAGCTATTGTTATATCTATTAGGTTTTGAAGTTTTTGGTATCAAAACTGAGAAAGCATTTTTTTGATTTTTTTGGGAACATTTTCAGGCTTTGAATCCAGCAGTTCTCACATAACTAAATGTTGTCTGATATAAAATCAAATTTGCTCAAACTCTTTTTTTGAAAATCATAGTTTTTTGAATTCTTTTTCAGCTATTTGCTGTCAGCTAATAGCATGATGCAAATAACTTCAATGCATTTTTCTTATTTCTTCCTTTGGTATGCCTGGAATGCTTGCATAATAGTATTGATTTGGTTTACCTACATCATGGTACAGTATTGATAATTTTACAAGATAGTCCTTGTTTATTTTTTGGATATGATAAAGACTTAATAAAGTATGGGTGAATGTATCAAATGCATGATATCTTACAGGTTGTTTGTTTCATTTTGTCAGATACAGACTTGGAAACAAAAACTTGATAATATTTAGTTCATCAATGATTGATATGAATCCAAATGGATTATCATTTTTGAAAGCTTTTTTTATTTCTTCTTTTATTCTCTCTTTTGCTACGAACTGAACTAAATAAAAATTTTTTTTCATACTAATCCAAGTAGGCGTGTCGTAATCAAAGGTTTGTATGTGTGATTTTGTTTGAGTGTTTTTTTCAATTTTTTGGTTTAATATGTTTGGTATTCTTGCTCATCTTATTATTCTAAGAGCATCTTCTTGTAATCTATCATCAGGTTCTCAAACTGCTTTGATTTTTGTGTTGATTATGTCTTGTATTCCTCACCAAGGGTCTATTAGTATTTGCAATCATTGAAAACTTGCTTGCGTATCTTCAATACAAAAAAAACTGTTTTTTTCTTGTAGCTTTTTTAGTTCTTCTTTTTTTAGTTTTCATTTTTCAAAAACTTTTGCAATAAGTTGTTTGTCTTGCAATATTAGTAATGACTTGTCCTGAATGAACACAAATCAATTTTTGGTCAGAATTTTTTGAAGTTGATTTTTGTCTTTGAGTTTTTGGGGTTGTTTATGTTTGATTCAGTATTCAAAAAAATAGTAATATATACAATTTATTGTAAAATCCCTCCTTTTGCTGTCTTGTATTATATCATTTGTTCGATTTATTTTTTCTGGATGACGAAAATCTGCATAATCTCATTCTTGTCTAAAAGGTGTTAATTCGTACTGAGTTGGATTTTTTTGTTTAGTTTTTTTGTGAGGTATTATTGTGATTGTGCCAAATTTATCTGTTTTGAATATTGATATGTCGTTTTTGTTTATTTGTCTGTAAATGTTTTTTGGTTGGCCATTAGTTGCAATGTCTATGTCTTTGGGGTCTTTTTCTATGTTTAGCAGTATATCCCTGATGCATCCACCAACCAAAAAAACATCATTTTTATTTAATTTGTTTTGTAGGTATTTTATATGTTTTTTTAGATTTTTTAGGTTTTCAAAATTTAGCATTTTTATTATATTAAAAATTAAACTTACTGGTATTTATAAGGTTTTGTTTACAAAAATCAATTTTTTGTTCTTCTTAGAAGAACTTTTTTGTTGATTTTGTGCAAAGTTTGTATTATACTAATAATGTTATTTCAAGATTTGTATATTTGTTGAACAGTATTATTTATAATTTTTAGCTTGGTATTGCAAGATGAAAAAAGTGAATGAGTGATTTGTATGTAAAAACTGTGAAAAGAACATACCTCCTGCTACTAAAACTTGTAGAAATCATTGTCCAAATTGTTTTGTAAGCATTCATATTGATGAAAATATCCCTTGAGATAGAGCTTCTTGTTGTTGATGATTTATGTATCCAACAACATATCTTTTAAGTAATGGAAAAATGAAGATACTCTTTGTTTGTGTTTCATGTTTACATGAACATCGAAATAAGTCTTGTGAAGATGATAAAATATGAGATATAGATTATTTTATAAATCATTATAAAAAAAATTATATTTAGTGTCTGCTGAAAAAGTCCGTATTTCCATATATCATTTTCTTTTTAGAAAAAAGAAACAAAAAAACATATATAGGTGCTTTAATCTTTTTGATATTTCGCTTTGCGAAAAGCAGCCACTAAAAAAACTAAAGTATAGGAAACAACTTGCATCTTCTTTTAAAAAAAGAAGCAAAACATTAGTATGCATCCCTGATTTTATATATTACATTTAATGTTTTTTAGTTCAAACTATAATCTGCGAAGCAGAATGCAAGTGGAATTTTATCTTTTGATGAATTAGTGTGCATTTTTGATATTTTTTCAGCGCACACTATTTAGATTTATGCCTTGTTTGAATTGTTTTCATCAGTTTTTGTTTTTTCTTCATCTTGTCAGTAGGAGTCGTTTTCATTATTTTTTTCCTTTGTGCTAGTGTCTTTGTCATCAATATTTTGTTTATTTTCAGTTTTTTTTATTTTGCTAAAAAAGTTTAAAACTGTTGTTTTGACTGCACTTATTCATTTGTTGGATTCTGTTTTTATGTCGTTTACCATTCTTTGTATATGATGTTTTTTTTCATCAGGGAGGTTGTCATATTTTCTTTCTACATAAGAAATTATTGGTTTAAAAAGAGATCTGACAAACAATGGCATATCTTTAGCTGTCTTTTGCAAATCATTTAATATTTTTTGTTTGTCAGGTGTCGTTTTTTCTCTTTCATGTTTTTCTTCAAAATCTTGATTTTCATCTTGTTCAAATGTATCTTGATTTTTTTCAGTCATTTTAAATAATTTTTTAACTCATGTAAATTGTGTTTGATAAAAAAGCTTTTAATATCTTATGCTTTTGTGCGGCACCAGCAGTTACTTAAAAACGATACTGCTGCAACCAAATATATTTCCAAAATAAATATTATTCACATTATAATAATAAAAATAAAATTTTCAAAGTCTTTTTTATTTTTTTGGCTTTTGGTGTTATTTTGGTTGATTTTTTTTGTAATTTCATTAATATAATAATTGAGGGGATGATAAGGTTTCGATGAGAGTAATTCTGCTGTGAATGACTGCCTCTACTGGATGATAGTTACCAGTATAAAAATTCTATCAAACAAAAAGTGCAAACTTAAGAATGAATGCAGCAAAGGCTTATCAACCAGCATTTGCATAGTTGATCAACCTTTTGACTGCAAAAAACCTTACAAGCTACGCCTCCTAACTTGTAAGGCAGAAAATAGGAGGTATTACAAATTATATCTTAAAAAAAGAGGTGATGCTTGTTTGTGGGCTTAGCCTGCTTTGCTTCGAGCAAAGAATAACACACAAACTATAGGGGTAGAGGTCATTTGCGGCAACTTTCAGACATGGGTTCAATTCCCATCATCTCCACCATATTATAATTACTACAATTTGAGTCAGAAAAAATCTGATATAAAAGCGAATAATGAGGTGTTGTAAAACCTCTTTTTTTATTACTTTTAAATTACTTAGTATAAGGATTTTTTTGCTGTCCCAAGATTTTTTTGAGATACTTATCTAAAACCATCCCAAAAATTTGACAAATCCACCCAAAAAAAATTTATACTTGACATAAACAAAAAAATTATTAATAATCAAACTAAATTTTAATTTCCATAACCAAAATACTCATGGCAGAGAAACTGGACAGAACACTGGAACAGTGAAATGAACAACCAGAAACAAAAAAAGAAAAAGAAACAGAAAAATATACTCAATTGCTATATTTGTACCAACAACAATGAAGTTTTGATAATTTTTTGACTCAAAAAGTATTGATTTTTGACAAATAATATTTATATTATATGTATTTATGTAGAAGTTAAAATTGCAACAACATTATTGTGACCAAAAGCAGAAATACATGATTTTTGTACAAGTATTCCTTGAAGCTTTAAAAAACGATTTGAAAATATAAAATATCTAAAAAAACTTGATATTCCTTATAGAATATGAGTGATTCGTATGAACAAAAATAAAAATTATATTAAAGATATATATGACTTTTTAATAAAAAATAACATAATCTCTTATACAGAATCTTTTAATGTTGATGATGTTCGTCCATCATGAAAATGAACTAATGAAAGTTTTGATTTACAGGAAAATAAAACTACTACAAAGCCTAATTTAAATATTAACTCTAATTTTTTTCATAAGTCTTTGTATTACAATAATTGTTGGTTTTGAGAAATAGCAATAAAAACAAATTGAGAAGTAATACCGTGTGTATTTTCTAGAAACCTTGTGTTATGAGATATAAGATCAAACTCATTATCTAATATTATAGAAATAGCAGAAAAATGAATACGAAAAACTTCTTTAGACAAAATAAATAATTGTAAAGATTGTATATATAGATATGCTTGTTTAAACTGCAGGCCTTCCAATTATGATTATGAAGAAAATTTTTTTGAAAAACCTTTTAACTGCTGAGTTTAATTTTCTCTATTAAAATAAGCCTCTCATATTATTTAAAAATTCATATATATTTTTATTTTTTGTCCTTAAGTATTTTTTCCAATAGGGAAGCATTTGTTCCATTAATTCATAAAGTTCCAAATGACCGACAAAAGGAGGATATTTTCATCAGTTTAATCTTATTCTTAATTCTTCATCACATATAAATTGTATAATTGAATGTTCTATATTGGAATTTCCAAAATAACTATGCATAATTTCATGCCAGAGATAAATCGTAGTATAATTTTCAAATAATTCTTTGTTTCACCACTGAATTTGATTTTTTCAAAGATACTGTCAATTTTTTATCCCTGGATGAGTAATATATACAAAATATTTTCCTTTTGGAGAAAATCAAGAAAGATTTTTTATAATATTGTAACTTTTTTTAAAATTTTCTTCTCGTTGTAATTTGCAAAATTTTTTGTATTTTTTTGTTTGATTGTATAACTTTTGGAAAATTTGTTTATTTTCCAGATCATAATAATATTTTTTAAGTTTTTCTGAAACATAATCAAGATTTCTTTTGTTGATATCTGATGGTAAAGCCCATCCAGTTAAAAATTTATAAATAGTAGATGATCTTTCTCGTGCTAAATTCTGAAATTTTATAATATCTTTCTGATATTTCTCACAAGAAAAATTATTAGTATTTCCAAGTAAGAAATTTATCAAATATTTTTTATTTATTTTGAAATTTATGTAGATCATTTATTTGGACATATTTTTTTTATAAATTGTATACTTTATAAAGAATAAAGAAAAAAAAACAAGAAAAAACCATCCCAAAAATTTGACAAATCCACCCAAAAAATTTATACTTGACATAATGGTAAATTTGATT
>CAYMVT010000022.1:0-14293 GCA_964394325.1 uncultured Candidatus Peribacteria bacterium
GCTACAGAATCAACAAAACTCACTTTTTGGTCCAATTTAGGTGCAGAAGATTAAATTATATTTACTGGAAAATTTAGAAAAAATGATTATAAAATAATAAAACTTTTAAAAACGAATTAAATCACAAAAAAATGTACAAAAAATTTACTTATGATCAAATTTTTGAAACCAAAACTAATTTTATCAAAAACTTAAAACAACTTTATATCAACAAAAGATATACATATTTAAAAGAATTTTTGAGAGACTGTACAAAAAACTGAAACTGTATTTATTTTTTTGAATCCAATTCTCCAGTATTCAAAATACAGGTGGAAAATGATAATTATATAATGTGTGATGAAAAAGAAAAGATACAATTAGTTATCAATGATGAAGAAGTTGGCAAACTTCATAGACAATTAAAAGATGACAAAATAGTTAAAAAACAAATTAATAACAACAAAACAGTCTCAGCCCAATTATTTGAAGAATTTCAAAACTGAGAATATGAAAAAATACAATGAAAACCTTTTTTGGTATATGACATAGAAACTATAGGAAACATAAATAATTTAAAAAGCATGAAATTTATGCTTGCATACAGTGTAATATCCAATCAAAATCACAAAAACAGTGTCAAATATAGAATAATAGAATCCGAATCTATAGAAAAATTTGTAGATTTTATGATAAGTTTTGATTGATGGATTGTTGGATATAATAATATATATTTTGATAATCCTGTAAGCATATACAATTCGTCTTTTTCTGAAGACAAAATATCTTTATTAAACGAAAAAAGTCTGGACTTATTTTTGTTTGTACGAAACCTAACAGGGAAAAGAGCATGATTGGATTTTGTCAGCAAAAGCCTTCTTGGTATATCAAAAACACTTGATTCATGACAGGAATGAGAAAATTATCTAAGAGAATATATGCAAAATTGAAATCAAGAAGCATATAGTAAAGTAAAGTCTTATTGTAAAAACGATGTAAAGATGACTTTGGGAGTTTTGCTTTATTTTCTGAAAAACAACAAAATAAGCATATGAGACAACGACTTTAATTATACAATAAATGACTTGGTTAGTCTATGAAACACAAGAAGAGATCAAGCCCCAAGAAAGGATTGAAATAATTGAATATTTGATTTTGATAATGATCAAATATAAAATCAGCATTGAACCAAAACTTACCTGATTTTATTTGTATATCCAATTCACAGTGTTATAAGGAATTTCTTCTGAAGAGTCCTCTTTTCATAGTTTTTTATTTTCTGTATCAGATCGAAATTTTTCAACTTCAGGTGCTCTCATAACTATAGGTTTGTTCAAAATAATAGCTTGCACCAGCATATCTTGTATGTCTATAGTCATATCCCTTTGATCAATGAAACCAACATCATCATAATTTTGTGCAATTTCATCATCTTGTAGCAACAAAAATTTCATATCATAACTTTGAACATTGGCTTGTCGCAAAAAATCTTGTCAACTAATATCACAAATTTCATGCAACTTTGCAGAAATATCTTTGATTGTAACCAAAATTGTTTTTTCATCTAATCATTTTATCACTACATGCCCACTAATACCTTGCTGTGATAAGTTACTTATCTTGGTTGTGTGTTTATTTTCAAATTTTATTTCATCTTCTGTTCATACATTCAATAGCAAGTCTGATACTTTTATTTTGAATCCAAAGTCTTTCATAGTAAAAACTTAAAATTACAGATTAAAATGTATATACTCTAACATCTATTTTAAAGATATTTTTACAACATTTTGCTATATTATATAACCCTTACAAAACTTAACAGATATACTAAAATGTTCACTAACGATTTATTTTAACATGCATTTTTGAGTATTTTTCAATACAGACTAAATTAATAACACAGAGCTTATATTGAACTTAAACCATAAATCAACAATAAATTTAGGCACAACCAAAAAAACTTCATGCCTACAACTAAAGACATGAAGCTTTCCTGATTTAAATACAAAATAAACAATTAACTTCTTGGAACTAAAAGATTAAGATTTGAGTCATCACCATTCTCAGGCAGTGAACAATCACCATTTTCACCATCAAAATATACCGCATCACAAAGTTTTTCTACAATATCCGACTGAACATCATCACCTTCATCAATTGCTGTACCTGTCCAATTAGCTGCACTACCCTCCTGTTCAATATTTGCTGCTACTACTCATCAACCTCTAGCTGTTCACGTACTCTCTACATGAGTATACCGATACTGTCATCAAACCTCACCATTGTTATCACCAGAAATAGCAGCTGGAGCTGGTCTTTCTGATTGTGGATCAGTAGGGAGACTGTCTATATGCCTTGGCACAAGATCGTCAGCTAAACCATTACTATTACTATCACCACCAGTTGCTACTGCTCAACTATAATTAGGGAAAGCTCAATGATTTCAATGATACATCTGTATTGCTGTTCATATCTGATTCAAATCTGCTGCTCTTGCAGCATCCCTCGCACTTGCCTGTGCTCATGTCAATCTTGGAACCAATGCAGATGCCAAAATACCTATAATTACTACTACTATTAGCATCTCCACCAATGTAAATCATTTCCTTGTCATTATTCTCATTTTTGTTATGAATTAAATTTACTATCCTTATGCATTACTTATTTGATTACAGGATAGCATAGTATTATTATAATCTATTTTTTTTATTTTGCAAGTTTTTTTGAACAAAAATTTCTTTACTTATACCAAAAGTCAAATATTTTCTATATGATAAGTATTAGGAAACATATCAACCGCTTTGTAATTTTCCAAAACAAATCATCATCTCACAAGACAGTTAACATCTCTTGACATAGTATTAGGATTGCAAGAAATATAAATCAATTTAAAGTTAGCAGTTTTTTTTAGTTTAATCAAAAAATTAATAAGATTTTTTTCCAATCATGCTCTTGGTGGATCTACGAACACAACTCAGACATTTGATAATTTCAAATTCAAATCAAAGACCTTATTACAATTACCTACAAAAAAATTTGAAAAGCTGGATAAGTTATTGATTTCAGCATTTATTTTGGCATTGTAAATTGCTTCAGGAACAATTTCCATTCAGTACAAATTTGCTCAATCAACAATAGAATGAGAATTTCAATGATTTTTTGAGTTTTGAGTTTTATTAAATTTTAGGTAACTGAGACCTATTGTGCCAGCTCCACAATACAAGTCCAAAACATTTCAGTCAGTCTTTCCCAACATTTCAAAAGTTTTTTTCAAAAGTTTTTCGGCACCAGATGTGTTTGTCTGAAAAAAGGAATCTGGTCCAAGACGAAAATCAACCTCAAAAGAACCCAAATTTAATTTTGTCTGTATGTATTCATTACCAAACAATAGCTCCTTATAGGAATTTTGTGAATTAATGCTATCACCAAGTCAATTATTATAATTCAGCCAAAAACTTCCAACATCAGACAGGTTATTTGAGTGATAGGAAGTGTCGTTTTGTTCAAAATCATCTTTGATTTTTTGTGCTAGCTGTTCCCACTTAGGTCTGTCACTTGGAGCTTGTTCAAAGTGTTTATCAGCAACAGACAGATTTACCAACACCTTGTCTGCTCATTGTCTCAAAACCAAATGACGAAAGAATCATTTATGAGTTTTTTGGTCATATACAGGCAAACCTGAATTTTGTAGTTCTTTTTTTAGATACTCAAACACTGTATGCATTTTTTGAGAAATCAAAAAACATTGCTTGACATCCACCACCTGCCAAAAGGCTCATTGCTTGTGTAATCATAAATTCCAGTTTTGCTGAGGATATATTTTTCCAAAACTAAATTCCATCTTGTTTCTATAATATCGCTGTTTATCACAAGGGACAAGTTCAAAATCGGCAAATTTTTGAGCGAATTCAGGGAAAAAACGAAAACTATCATGTATTAAGTCTTTTTTTTGTTTTAATTGTTCTTGGTATGATAATATGCTCCATTTACAACCACCACAACCTTCATCATAATGAGCACAAGTTTTTTGTAGTTCAAAATCTCAAAAAGATTTAATCTGAATTAATTTTGCTTGCAAGTAGTCTTTCTTTTTTTTGATAACTTTACAGTCAACCACAAAGCCCGGGAAAAGCCCTCATTTGACAATAATTTTCCTTCAATCAGTATGAGTTGCTATTCATATTCATCCATAACCTATTTTTTCTATTTGTATATCGTTTAATATCATAACTATAATTTTTTTAAATTAAGAATTTATAAATTAGAATAACACTGTTATAATGTAGATTTTGAAGTGTTTTTCAAGATATTTTTTCTGACAATAAGCAGTCTAAAACAAGCTAAACTGTTTTTCAAAAAAATTATCAATCTCTTTAATTAATCAATCAAGACATTTTATCTTGGTTATATTTTGTTTTAATGTTTTTGAATTTGGCAAAGATTTAACATAACAAAATAAATGTTTCCTAAATTCAACAGGAGTTCTTAGTTGGTCACCTTGCTCTTTTTTCAAAACTTCTTTTCGTTTTTTTTCTATATCATCTAATTTAAAAGTTCATAAAACTTCATTTTTTTCGTTTCGTGATGATTCAAAAAATACTTCCAAACAAGTGCTTAATTTCAAATGAAACTTAATAATTTCATAGATTTCTTTGATTTGAGGTTTTTTGTCTACAAAAATCCAAGGATTTCATATTGCAGCTTGTCATATCATTATTCAATCCAAATTATTATTTTTTTTAAATCAATCTTGATAAGATTTGATACCACCATTTCAGATTATTTTACATTTTTTTCAGACTTTTTCTTTTATTTTATAAATAAACTCCCAATCAACATTTCAGCTATGTCATTGTTTCAATGTCCTGCCATGAATGCTTATCATTTTACAAAATTCTGATGCATTTAATATAAAATCAAATTGCTTATCTTTGTCGTTTTCGTCTAGTCAAACTCTTGTTTTTATACTTAATGGTTTGTTTATATTTTTTGATATTTTTTTGATTGTTTGTAATGTTTGCGATCTGTCTTTCAGCATTCCTATGCCTCATCATGATGAGATTATTTTTCCTGAAGGACATCATAGATTCAAGTCTATTCAGTAAAGATCATATTTTTTGTCCAAATCTTGAGCAGTTTTTATTAAATTTTCTTCGTTTCATCCAAAAATTTGCACTATTAGATTGTCTTCAAAGTCAGTTTTTAATATATGTTTGCAAACTCATTTTGGATTATTTACATATCCATCAGCACTCATAAATTCGCTAAACAAAAAAAGAGAATCTTTTGATTTGTATTTTTCAAGAACATATTTTGTAACAGTTCTAAAAGCACTATCAGTAAATCAATCCATTGGAGCCAATCACCACAGCATCTATAAATATTCAATTTTAAAAATTAAATCTTGTACAAGATAATCTTATTCATCAAATAGTCAATACAATCTAAAAAATAAGCATAAAAAACTTGAAATAAATGATGTTTTGATTATAAGTAGAATTAGTTTTATATTATTAAATTGTAAAAATGGAAAACAAAGAAATAATGTTGGATGAGATACAATATGATGCAGTCTCAAATTACCCTATGGTAAAAATAGAAGAAAAAGTTTTGGACTTTGATCTTGAAATATATGACCCAGTAAAAGATGAAGTTATCAACAAAAAAATAAGTGATTTTAAATGAAATTGGTTGGTATTAATGTTTTATCCTGCTGATTTTACATTTGTTTGTCCTACTGAATTAAAGGATCTCAACAATCACTACAAAGAAATTAATGATCTTTGAGATGTGCAAGTTCTATGAGCTAGTACTGATACTGTTTTTTCTCATAGAGGTTGGATAGAAAACGAAAAACTTCTTGAGTGATTTCAAATACCATTAATATCTGATAGGAGAACTATACTTAGCAGGTATTTTGGCATTTTAAATGAAAGTACTTGAAACTCTGAAAGGTGAAGCTTTGTTATAAGTCCTGAATGAGTTCTAAAATCAATTGAAATAATTACTGAACCAGTTGGAAGAAGTGCAAAAGAGCTTATTAGAAGACTAAAAGCACTTAAATTTACTACAGAAAATACAGGTAGTGCTTGCCCTGCTAACTGGATAGATGATGCACCTGTGCTAAAACCATCTATAAAAAAAGCTTGACATATTGGTGATGATTTTAAAGTTCGTGAATAAGCTAGATCATACCAAAAAGTATTTGAAATTATTTTGTTAAGTAAACTTTTAAACACTATCTCTTTATGAGTTAGTGTTTTTTAGTATACCGAAATTTCCATCATATCCAAAAATTATTCAGTAGATGGGTAATTATAACAAACCAAATTAAGTTGCTTTTTATCTGTTTGTCATTTAAAAATTTTTTCTATTCAATCTTGAAAAAGAGTTCTCATTCAATCTTCCATTGCTTGATTTCTTATTTGAGATGCTGTAGCTTGATTTTGTATTAATTTTTTTACATTCTCGGTTCATATCAAAAGTTCATGAATTCATGTTCTTCATTTGTATCATAATTCATTACAATCTTTACAGCCTACTGCTTTGTATAAAATCAAATCTTTGCTATACTTTATCCCCAGATCAGTAAAATATTTTTCACCATATGATAAAAGCAATTCATTAAATTCTTCTTGAGAAGGCTGATAAGGTTCCTTACATTGAGAACATAATGTGCGAACAAGACGTTGCGCAAGAACTCACAAAAAAGAGTCAGTAAGATTAAATGGATCTATTCACAAATCTATTAGACGAACAACTGTTTCAGGTGCACTATTTGTATGTAAAGTAGAAATAACTAAATGCCCAGTCAAGGATGCTTCTATTCACATTTTTGCAGTTTCTTTGTCTCTCATTTCCCCTACCATTATTATATCTGGATCTGCTCTGAGGAAGGTACGCATTGCATCAGAAAAATCAAATCATATATTTGAATTAACTTGTACCTGATTAAGTCAAGATTGACTTATCTCTACCGGATCTTCTGCTGTCCATATTTTTTTTTCAGCTGTATTAAGCTGGTTTAATGCTGCATGTAATGTTGTAGTTTTTCCTGAACCTGTAGGTCATACAACCAATATCAATCAATATGGCATATTCAAAATTTCTTTAAAATCATATTCATTTTTTGTCGACAGATTCAACTCATTAAATTTGAACAATTTATTAGATGACAAAAGCCTAATTACACAACTTTCTCAATCTATTGTAGGAATGGTTGCAATACGTAAGTCTATATTTTCTCAAAGATAGCCAACATTTATTTTACCATCTTGAGGTTTTCTTTTTTCAGCAATATCCATGTCTGCCATAATTTTTATTCTAGATATTACAGCTTGTAAATTTGAGTAAGGGAATGTTTTTTCTTTTATGCATATTCAATCTACTCTATAACGAATATTTACAAGTTTTTTTTCTTTGTCAGGTTCTATATGAATATCAGAAGCTCATTTTTCACATCATATTGAAACTATCTGATTTACTAAACGAATTATAGCAGAATCAGTTTCTCTAATGTCATCGACCCTCTTTTCTTCTACTTCTTTTTCAGAATCTTCTGTTGCAGAATCTTTTGATAATTCTCAGATTGTATGTTCTAAAGACTTTTTTTTGCTTGTTGGACTTTGTAGTAACTTTATATATTCCAATATATCCTCTTTAATTCAAATTTTAAACTGTATTTTTTTCACAGAGGGATCATTTTGAAATATATTCCTAATATCTTCTATTTGTAAAATATTGTAATTGTTAACAGCAATAGTAAGAATTCAATCATAATAATCGACAGGAACCCAAACTTCTCTTTTTAAATAATTTATATTAAGTTTTTCAGAAATTTGTCTAGGCATTTCAGTATTTTCATCATATGTTACTGTGTTTAATTTATAATAATATTCATAAGATTTCAAAATTTTATCTTTTGGAATTTTATATTTATACAAAAGAATTTCTTCAGCATCTTCATGTGTATTTTCTATTTGTTTCATTATTGATTCCAAATCATTCCAGGTTATCAAATTGTTTATTACAAGATAATTATATGGAGTTGGTGATCTTTTTTTAAAATTTTTAAATACTATTCAAAGTGCCCTTCAAAGTTTATGGATATTGCTTTCATCTTCTTTTTGAAAGCCTTCTTTCAGATTTTTATTTATAAGTTCTATCACACCAAAAACATCATCTTTTTCATTTTGGTCAAATATTATTGGAGTAGCTATTAATTGTTTAACATCAATTCATATTTTCTTCTGAAAAAGATTATACAAGTCTATATAAGGTATTATACTTCTAAGTTCCTGCAAATCTTTAATATTTATTATTTCTTTTGAGTTGAAAACAAATCATTCAATATTACTATTATCTATATATTGTTTTTTTTCTTGTGTTCAATTTTCCGATTGAAATTTTGAATATAACTTATTTCAATCTTTATCTTTCAAAAACATCAACACATGCTCTGCATCGAACACTTCCAGTAATTCATTTTTTAATGTCAAAATTATTTGATCACGACTCTCTGCAGCATTCATTTTATTTACAATATCAAATAGCTTCTCCTGCTTTTCCAACTGAGTGCTCAAATCAATATTCTTGTCCATAGCCAATTTACTTGAATAACATATTAAAAAACAATTATTAGTAGTATTAATTATTTGATGATTTTTGTCAAGTTTTTTTGATATTTTTACATAATTATACTAAAAAATCTTGAGACAACAGATAAGTGTGCCAAAAAAAATCTTAAGACAACATAAATGAGACAGATATTTTGAAATTTTCACATATCTACAATAGTTTATAACTATCTTGTACTATCAAGACACCTCAAAAGATCCTTTAAGAAATATTAAAATATCAATTAAAAGTTAATTCCAGCTCCCTTATAAAACATACGAAAAAGTTTTTTATACTATATAATATAAATTTAAGCAACTGGATTTTGATAGGAAATTCTTTATTAGATTTTTCTATGTTATAACAAAAGAAGTATTGATGAACAGAATCTTTCTTTTATATGCTTTATGAATAATACCTTATAATAAGAAACAAGAAGTTAAAAATAAAAATTAGCCATTACAAATATTTTTATTCTAAAATTTTTCTGCTTGAATACAAATTTAAAATATTTATTATAAAGTTACTATTATCAATAGTTCTTATTTATTATGATTATTTATATTTAAAATAAGGTAATAATAAATGAAAAAAATGCTAATTATTTTGATTCTAATATTATTTTTTATTTCAGCCTGATGTTATACACAAAATGAAGAAACAAAATCAGACACAAGACAAAATTTGAATGAACCAAAAAATAGTTTTTCTACTGTAAATCCATGAAAATTTAAACAATTAGCAATTAATTGAAATTATGAGATAATAGACATTAGAAGCAAACAAGAACTACATAAAACATGAATAATACCAAATTCTATAAACATAGACTTTTATTGACAAAATTTCATAGAAAAATTAAATCAATTAGACAAAGAAAAAGATTATTTGATTTATTGTAGAACATGAAATAGGACAGGTGAAACACTTAAAATAATGAAAGATATGTGATTTAAAAATGCACATCACCTGTGATGATGAATCACCAATTGGATAGCTCAGAATTACGAAGTAATAAGTTGCAAAGGAACTGATATTTGTTAATTTAAATTTTTATAAATCTTTTTTGTATGAAAAGAGTTTTTTTGGCATATATTTCCCCAATAGATATGACTGCTGAAGAAATTGAATATAATTTTCAAGAATTGGAAAATTTGGTAAACACCCACTGATGAGCAGTAGTAGTAAAAAAATACCAAAAAAGAGCAAAACCAGATTATAAAACCTTTATTGGAAAATGAAAATTGCAAGAAATAAAGAATCAAATGGAAGTAGAAAATATAGATCTTTTAATAGTTTGAAATAATCTAAAATCAGGTCAAATATATAATATAGAAAAGATATTGGAGCCTATCAGTGCAAAAGTATGGGATAGAATAGATCTGATAATAAAAATTTTTGAAAAACATGCTCAAAGTACTGAAAGCAGACTTCAAACAGAATTAGCAGCTATCAAGCACATGGGACCAAGGATTTTTGGTATGGGATTAGATCTTTCAAGACAATGATGATGAATTTGAACCAGGTGAAAATGAGAAACAAATATTCAAATAATGAAAAGACATCTAAAAGAAAGCGAAAAAAAGATAAAACAAAAATTACAACAATATCAAAAAACTAGGAAGCTTCATAGAACATCAAGACAACAAAAATGATTAAAAACAGTATGAATAGTTGGCTATACCAATGCAGGAAAGTCATCTTTATTGAATGCGTTAACAGATAAATGAGTGATACAAAAAGATGAATTGTTTGCTACACTTGGAACAAATGTAGGAAGTTTTTTTGTCCATAACTGACAAGAATGAAAAAAAATACTACTAAACGACACTATATGATTCATATCTAATTTACCTCCAGAGCTTGTAGATGCTTTTTCTTCAACATTAGAAGACAGTATTGAAAGTGATCTTTTGCTTCATATTATTGATAGTTATGATAAAAAAATTTGTGAAAAAATTAAAATAGTTGATGATATATTATTAAGAATCTGAGCTAATCAAAAGAAAATATATGTTTTCAACAAAATTGATTTACTTACAAAAAAACAGTTAAAAGATATGCAATCCGAATTTGCTGAATATTGACCTATCTGCATTTCAGCAGAAAAGAAACTATGACTAGATAAATTAAAACATAAAATAACAAAACTATTAAAAGAATCTTAAATTTTTAGCAAAACAAGATCAAAACGACCTATGAAAGATGAAACAATAAAACAAATAACACAACAAGCAAAAAAATTTTTTGATAATTCTAAGTGAAGTCATGCATGGGACCATGTTGTAAGAGTGTGGAACTTATCTTTATACATTTGAGAAAAAGAAAAAGCTGATTTATTCGTACTTTCAATAGCATCTGTTTTGCATGATATATGAAGAAATTATCAAGATCAAAAAAAATGAAAAATCTGTCATGCAGAAAAATGAGGAGAACTTGCAAAACCATTACTACAAAAATATGATATAAAACCACACATTATTGAAAATATCATACACTGTGTCAAAGCCCATAGATTTAGAGACAACAAAAACATTCCTTCAACAAAAGAAGCCAAGATTCTTTTTGATGCAGACAAGCTTGATTCAATATGAGCTGTGGGGATATGAAGAGCTTTTTTGTTTGCGGGTGAAAACTGAGCAGTCTTACATGAAAAGGATATAAATATTCATACAACTAAGGCTTATTCAAGACAAGACACAGCATACAGAGAATATATGTTAAAGTTAAAAAAAATAAAAGATAGAATGTTAACAAACGAATGAAAAAAATTAGCAATCAAAAGAGATAAATTCATGAAAGACTTTTTTGAAAGATTGAACAAAGAATTTGATGGTATTTTGTAATTATGAAACTGCTTGAAAAATTCTTCAACAAAATCAAAAAACTTTTCAGCTGAGGAAAAATCATCAGACAATTTTATAAAATTGCAAAAATATCTCTAATTTTTTGATTTTTTTTAAAAATTAAATATAATAATTAAAGGTCAATTTTAAAGCATGAAAGATGAAAAATAAATTAAATTTGTTAAATGAAAAGTCCTTTGCTTTTAAAGCAAGGTCATCCAGAGTATTATAGTGCTTTTAATAGATACTGGCTACTGTACAAAAACATAGAGATTATAATTTTTACAGACAAACACTAAACAAAAACTATTTTTTACAGAAAAATAAAAACAAAAATGAATACCCAATGATCTCTTAACACAGGAGAAAAGCTTTCCAAAGCACCGCACGAAACAATCTACAAAGGTTTGTGCGAAAATTTTTCTGATAATATTTATAGAGTTTTGGATAATAAAAAAGAAAGCAACAGAATAAAAAATATAAATAAGTTGTCTAGCAAAGAAAGACAAAGAAGAAAAAATGAGGCCGCAAAAATAGAAAGACAAAGCCCAATTTTGTCTATATTAAGACTACAGGAAAACTCTGCAGTATTATGAATAATTTTCAAAAATATAAAACAAGCTAATGATAAACTCTGACAAAGAACAGTAGATATTTTCCTGAATAAAGTTCAAGATATTATATATAAAAATTTTTCTGAAAAATATCCAAATGAAAGATTAGTAAAAAAAGATTACAAAAATATGATTTTCAATGTAAGGAACGAAGACTGAAAAAAAGCTTCAAAAGAAATTTTCGGCAATGACCCTTACTTGATACTTGAAGAAGCTTTGCAAAGTATGCAAGTAAAAAAGTATGCTAAAATGATTGCATACAAAAAACATTTGTTAAAAATGTATAAAAAATGACAAATTAACATAAATCACTGAAAAAAATCTTTTGAAGAATTCGTTGAAAAAGAAATAAACACAGAACTAGATATTAACAAAATCTTTTGAATCAATGCCAAAGAAATAGACATCTCTGAAGAGCTACAAAACATAAAAGACACTTTACTAAAAATTGATGTTGGTATATGATCAAGTAGTGTTAAATCGTCATATTGGGAAGAAAAAGTTCAAGCTATTAGAAAGATAGAGATAGCATCCAAAAATTCATCTGGAGAGTTAGTTGAATACGACAAAAATATTGTAGAAAACAATGTAAGATTGGCTTTAGATGCTGAAAAAGAAATAATTGAAAAATATAATAATAAAACTTTCAAAATCAAAAATGATGAATTCCCTGTAATAATAAAAGACAAAATAAATCCAACATTATTAAGATTTGTAAGAAAATGAAAAGAGATTGAAGATAAAGAATTATCTTATCTTGTTGAAAATTATATAAATTGATTAAATAACTGATTAGACTTTATTTTTCCAACAGCAGACAACCCACAAACTGCTATAAAAAATGCAGAATGACAAATAAAATTAATAGATGCTTATATAGAATGAAAAATACCATACTTACCTGATATGCTTACAAGGTATAATTATAAATGAACATTGACCAAGGAGTGCTTCTTGGAGGAATTAGAATGACAAAATTGATTATCCGTATTTGTAGATATCAAAGATATGTGAATTCTTAATTTGTTAGATTTTAGAGAAATCGCAGGTAAATTCTTTGAAAATCCAAAAGAAAAAGAACTGCTAAAATCATGAAAGTCTGTAACAGAAAGATTCTTTTATCTTGTAGAAGAAATCAAAAGAGAATTTAAAGAACTCAATACAGATTTACAAATAAGTTTGGGATGAGATGAAATTTATATTTTTGTAAAAGATAATTCTAATCTTTCAGAAGAAAAAATTATAAATACGATCAAAGATAAATTAGCTATGAAATGAATGGAATGAAGGATAACATATGATAAACTAAATGGATCATGACAAAATACCTATGAACATTTGGATATGTCTACTTTAATCATAAAACAATTAGAAGAAAACATAGACAAAGTACAATGAAAATGTTATTTAGAATCCCAAGACAGTGAATTTATTTATCAATGCAAAAAATGACAATTTTCAAATATTGATATAAAAAATATTGGAAAAACTAATATTGATATTGAAAAGATTATAAATATTATTAGGCAACATATGTCTATATATTTTGAAAAGTTTGAAAAATTCTTGATGTGAAAAGATAAAAATTATAAAATCAATCAGAATGATTTAGATATGAAAATTATAAAAAACACACACTGACTGACTTTAGAAATTAAAAAAATAAAAAATGAAGCAACAGATTAATTGAATAGATCAATCTTCAACAAATGATAATAATTTGCCTAATGTTTCTGAAAAAATATCTAACATATTATCCAAAATGAGTATATCTGAAATCACTCAAAGAATAACTTCTTCTGAAAAACAAGCAAACAACATAATTAATTATTTCATATATTTGAACTTATATCTAAGCAAACAATTTTATGGTCATATAGGCAATTTTATTACAAACCAAAAAGAAATAGACCAACATGAACTAAAGGCTTTCAAAGAGCTAATAAAGCTTGCCATCAGAGAAAATGACCAGTTTATCTTTAACCTTAAAAAACTTTCAGAGCAATACACTATACAACAAGAAATTCTAAAAAAAATGCTTTTATCTATGCATGATATAAGATACTTTTGAAGAAGTTTTTTTGACAGTCCTAATGTACAAATTGCAAATATTATGTTTTCTATATGATATGAATATGACAAACAAGAACAAAGAGAATATTTTGAAATTTTTGAAAATTTTCTGTACAAAAAAATTAAAAAATACGAACAAGAAATATTAGATTTTTTAGAATCACA
>CAYMVT010000023.1:0-13815 GCA_964394325.1 uncultured Candidatus Peribacteria bacterium
TGTACAAAAAAATTAAAAAATACGAACAAGAAATATTAGATTTTTTAGAATCACAAAGCTAGTCATTATTAAGATTCACAAAAAAACAAAAGATGGGAAGGAAAAAACTTTCTATAGTTAAGTTTTATATATCCTAAATTTTAGATTACTGATCTATTTCACTTTCAGGCACAGACTTATATCATTCCACATTTACTCTTCAATTTCTATAAGACATTTCTATATCTACCAGTTGGGTATCTTCATCAATTTCATATCTTACTCTTGCTACTGTTCATTCTACCCATCTTAGCACTTCAGGATTTTGTCACTGCCTGCCAATTATGTCTTGAAAATTATCTATGATATAATCACCATACATTTCAGCATAGTTAATTTCTCATTCTTCATCTGTATATTCATCTATGTTTACTGCATCTGACATTAATGCGCTTTGCTCATCTTCTTGTGATTCTTCAGTATCTTCCTCTTCGGTAGCTTCATCAATGACTTGTGTATCAACTAATTCATAATTTTCTATATTTACTTGTCAATCAGAATATGAAAAATCTATCTCAGCCAAATAATTTTCATCTTGTACAACATAATCTACCCTAGCAGTTGTTCAGGCTATCCATTCAATACTATTTAAAGTATGCTGTCATTCTTTACCAGTTATACTTTGCAAGTTTTGTATTACATATTCTCAATACAAAGAAGTAAAATTAATATTTCATTCTTCATCTATATGTTCTTGAACATTTATGCTACTATCCTGTATTTGTCAATCATCTTCTGGATCTTGGTCTATCATTTCCTCCTCGTCTTCGTCTTGTGATCCCTCCTGTAAAGTATCACTTGTTTCTTCATCAGAAATTTTATCAATATCTTGAATTATTACTCAATCACTATAAGCTACTTGTAATTGAACAATATTTTCCTGATCATTTGAATGATAATTTACCTTGGCATCATTGCCTCATATCCATTCTATATTTGTAACTTCAGCATCTGATACTTGCAATATTTCATCTATTTTATCTTGAATATATGTATTATATAACGCTGTAAAATTACCAAATCTTTCTATTGTGTAATTTTCTTCCGATTCATCCGTTTCTTGCTCATCTACTTCATCAGCTTCATCTATTTCTTCTTGCTCTGTAGTTTCTTCTTCGTCCTCCTGATCCATATCTTCTGTTGATCATGTTTCACCATCTTGCTCTTCATCTTCATCATCTTGTTCTTGTTCGTCCATTTGAATTTCTTCACTATCTGGATAAGAAGATTCGTCCTGCTGTTCTTGCAAAAGTTGCTCAAACTCTTCTGCAGTTATTCATTTATGTTCTTCTTCCTGGTCATTCCCAAAACAACCAGACAAAAAAATACTTGATATGATCAACACGAAAAATAAATTGTTTTTAGACATTAGCAAAAAATATTTAAGATATAAATTTAAAATGTTTATAATAATTTTTTCAAAAAAATCAAACAAAAAAATGACTACAAAAGACATATTTATCTTGCATAAAATCCCAGCTTGAAAAATAAGAAAAAATAGTTAAATAATTAATAATTTGTTTTCATTTTATCCAAAACCAAACAAAAAAATGGATTTAAAATCACTCAAAACATCACAAAAATATTACAATATACTATACTATGAATGAATCAATTCAATGAAAGATTTTTTCCTATATATGCCAAGAGATTATGAAGATAGAAGACAAATCAAAAATGCTACAGATATAATTTTGGACTGATCTACACAAACAGTAAAAGGACAAGCACTTTCCAAAAATATGATCAAAACTCCTAGATGAAAGACACTAATAGAAATAAGCCTACAAGATGAAAAATCAAATAAATTCTTCGTTAATATTTTGCATAATACCTATTATATGAAGGTTGTACAAAAAGAAAATTGGTATCAAGTAATAGGTAAACCCAAAATTCAAAGATGAAAGATAACATTTTGGAATCCCAAAATAGTACCATCAGAAGACTTACAGACAGAAGCAGAAACAGGAAGGATATACCCAATATACTCTGAATTAATGTGAATCAAACCTTCCTGGTTTTCCAAAAAAATCTTGAAAAATATTGGATTGGTAGATAGTATATTCGAGGAAACATTACCAAAAGAAATTCTGCAAAAATATAATTTAATGTGAATCAAAGAATCTATTAAAAACATACACTTTCCACAAAATTTTGATAAACTGCATCAGGCACAATATAGAATATATTTTGATAAACTACTTCAGATACAATTAATATCTCAATTAAGCAAACACAAACACAAACAACACAAAAAAGAATCTCACACACCTCAATGGGATGTTGTTAAAAACTTTTTGACAAATCTACCGTTTCAACTCACTACTGCACAAAAAAAAGCTACCAAAAAATGTATTGAAGATGTTTGTAGTTGAGTACCTATGATGAGACTTTTGCAATGAGATGTAGGTAGCGGTAAAACGATAGTAGCTACTATCCTTGCTTTTTATATGAAAAAAGTTCTTGGTCAGCAAGCAGCATTTTTGGCTCCTACTGAAGTTTTGGCAAATCAACATTTTTTGGAAATTAATAAATTTTTGCTTCCTTTGTGAATCAAGATAGATTTGCTTGTAGGGTCAACCACTCCCAAAAACAAAGACAGAATCAAGCAAGATATTTCAAGCTGAAGAACTGACATAGTAATATGAACAACCGCGGTTATTCAAAAAAAGGTAAATTTCAATAATCTATGACTTGTAATAATAGATGAGCAGCATAAATTCTGAGTCAAACAGAGGTGATACCTAAGAAAATTTGACAATCCACATGTTTTGCAAATGACTGCTACACCTATTCCTAGATCTTTGGCTATTGCATTCTTTGGAGAATTTGACATATCAATAATTGATGAAATGCCTGCTGGTAGGAAACCAATTTATACGAAACTGATAAATGAAAAAGAAATTAAAAAAATCAAGCAATGGATACTCCAAAAAATACAACAATGACAACAAGTATACATAATTACACCACTTATAGAAGAAAGCGAGAGTTTGGACAATGTGTCTAATGTAATGGAAGAATTTGAAAACACAAAGATTTTGTTTGAGGAGATCAAAGAGCAAATTTGAGTATTACATGGAAAAATGAGTAGCAAAGAAAAGGAGCAGGCAATGAAACAGTTCAAAAATAATGAAACAAAAATACTGGTAAGCACTACTGTAATAGAAGTATGAGTAGATAGCCCAACAGCCACTATAATGATAATCAAAAGCGCAGAAAGATTTGGACTTTCACAACTTCACCAACTTCGTTGAAGAGTAGGAAGAAGTGACATACAATCTTACTGCTTTTTGGTAGCAAATTCCAAGTGAGAAGACACAATACAAAGATTAAAAAATATGGAAAAGTATACCGACTGATTCAAACTATCAGAAATTGACTTACAAAATCGTGGAGGTGGGGAAATCTTGTGACTCAGACAATCCTGACAGACAGATATTCCTATATCAATCCTGACAGATACTACTCTTTTGGAAAATGTACAACAAGCAGCCAACGAAATTCTTTCTAATTACCCTAATTTGAAATGAGTTGTGAACCTCAAGCAAGAACTACAAAACAAAGACAAAGATATATTAAGCTAAAACAGTATAGTAAAATCACCTGCGGCCGTTCTTTCACTAGTAGGTTTCCTTTGAATAATTTCGACTTCGTAATCTCACACCCTACTAACTCAGTTAATAGTAAAAAAACGATCAGGGATTTCAGTTCAAAAATCAAATTTGTATTCCAAAAATGGATATATATCTTCATCAAATGTTTGTAATAAATTAACTAATGAAAATCTTATTTTTAAATATTCTCAATCATCAAAAATTTCATCAAAATTCTTTCAAGTGAAAGGGTGAGTAGACGGAACAATATTATGCTCATCAGGCTGATCACTTCTAAATAATTGTAAAGGAGTAAAACCATCATCTCAATCGGAAAAGCTTAAATTATTATTATTCTGAGTCATATCATTAATAACATCTTCTCTAATAGCTGTATCTTCATTTTCTACTTGATAATTAGTATAATCAACATCTATAGTAGGATTAATAGTAAAAGAATTGTCATTATCATCATATCAACTAATAGTCCAGTTTACCACTATATCATTAGTAATTCAGTCTCAAGAAAGATCACATCCAGCTGAAGTACAAAGACTTTCTATTGATCATCATCAAAATTCTTTACTAATCCTTGGTGGCAGTCTAATAGTTCAGGAAAGATTGCTTATTCATAAATTATGCTCAATATTACTATCATCCACTCATGTATAATACTCACTAGAATCAGTTGTATCATCGAAATACAGCATAAACTCTTCTGTCATATCGTATCACAACTGGTTAAAATTTTTACTATGCCCTCAGTAATTACTTCAAGTATACTGTAAATTGTAATCTATGTTTCCTCTGTTCGATTCAGGAATTGATCAATCCAGCCTAGATTCAATATTCCAATGCATAGTATTGCCATGCTCAGCAAGCCTTCAATAATCTCCTGTCAAGTGATCGCTGCTAGGTCAAAAATCATTATTTTGTCATGTCCATCAGCCAGCTCACTCAAATCAGGCATCATGATACCTCAAAGCTAAATTTCACCTTTCTATTCCAGCTATAGCTCAATAGTAAGCAATATTATAATCTTTGATATCTCACAAGTTTTCTATAAATGGATTAAATATTGAATATATACTAAAAACCAAAGCTCATCATATACTTACAATTATCAATGCAATTAATATCAACATATTTTAACATGAAAAAATATAAATAAGAACTAATTTAATTATAACATTTTTTTAAAAAAAATCAAATTAATCATCAAAAATTTGTGTGATGTTTATAAAATTTATTTTTCAGTTGGACTGAATAACTTCAAAATAGTATGTCCTTCAATTTATATGATGAGCTCTTATTATCTTGGAATCTTTGCTAACTTGTCTAAATTCTATTTTTGAAATATTATCCAAACTATGAAATACTTCTCACCAAGCATCTTCATTCATCAAAAAATGTTTGACATAGTATTCTTGATTTCAATGTGGATCAAAATGGAATTGCTGAACAGTTTTTTGTGATAATATCGAAGCCAAAAAATTGTCATACTGTAATTCAAAATTACTTAAAACAAATATAGAAGAAAAAACACTGAAAACAGTTATCAACATTTTCTTTGTTGTCAAAAAATATTCAGAGAATCTTTTGAACTTAAAAAAAAATCATTTATAAAAAGGCTTATTTGCATCTTTTTCCATTTTCTCCAGCTTGTTGATTCATTGTTTTGTTATTTTCACATAAAGAAAATGTTTGTAATAAAGAGATGTATCTATTTTGTATCAGTTATTAGTTCTTCTTATCAGTTTAGAAAGATTAATCTTTTTTCTTTTCAAACTGTGCTTAATAAGTTTTTTTTGTTTGTTTTTAATGTCTTCTAAGCTAATATTTCCTACACCCACATTATAAAAAACTCTTCTTCTAAAATAACCATGTGAACATCAAATTTTTTTTAGATATTTTTTGTTTATCAAGTCATTAATATTTACATAATCAAGATTCTGTGACAAAAACTGCTCTTGAAGCAATCTTAAAATATATCTATCAACTTTGCTATCTAGATTCGTAGTTTTTTTTTGATTAAATATGCTTTTATACTTGCTGATTAGTTTTGCAGTCATTTTATTTTTATTTTATTTTTTTAATTATTACTATCCAATAATACGACAAAAAAACGATAAAATAACAATAAAGATTACGAAAAAAAAGTCAACATAAAAACTCCCCAAAACAGGGAGTTGACAGTTTTTATCAAAGCAAAAAAATTAATTTTCTAGGAAGATTTTTTTTCTTCTGATTTTGTAGATTCTGACTTTGTAGTTTTTCATTTACTAGAAGTTGCTTTGGACGAAGGCTTTGTAGTTTTTTCAGATTTTTCGGACTTCTCAGACTTATCAGATTTTTTGGTAACTGTTGTTTTGGTCTGTTTTGTTCAACCTTCCAAAGCTTTGATACTAAGTCACATCTTTCTTTTGGAAGGATCCATAAAGATTATTTTCGCCTTTACTTTTTGTCAAAGCTTCACTGCATCTGCAGGATTTGCAACTTGTTTTGATGTAATTTCACTCAAATGCACCAATCAATTAATATCATCAAAAACTCTTATAAACACACCATATGGAACATATCTTATAACTTCTCATTCTACCACATCTCAAATTTTAAGTTTTTTTGGTATTATAGACCAAGGATCTTCTTTAAGTTTTTTGATAGAAAGAGAGATTTTTCCATCCTCATATCATATTACTTTTACTCTTACTTTATCTCATGTTTTTCAAAATCTTTCAATGCTGTCAACATGTCAGTATGTAATTTCTGATACATGGACAAGTCATTCTATTCCTCATCCAATAGTTACAAACAATCAATAACTTGATATACCAGAAACCACTCAATCATACTCCTTACCAATATCTAATTCTTCCATTATCTGCTCTCTTTCTTCTTTTAGTGCGTCTCTCTCTGAAAAAATCAACCTTTTACCTTCTTCATCTACATTAATAACTCTAACTTTAAATTCTTTTCATATTAACTGTAATAATTGTTCAAAAATCTTTTCTTGATCGCCATCTTCAACTCTTGGATAGTTAACTGGAGCAAGCTGAGAAAGCGGAATAAATCATTTTATTCAATGCATATCTATCAAAAGTCATCACAAATTCGCCTCAGTAGGAGTTACTGTCATAACTTCATCTTTTTGAACATTTGAAACTATTTTTTTCCAAATATCATATTGCAAAAGTTTTGATATAGATATTACAAAATATCCTTCTTCATCACGAGTAGTAAGATTTACTATCTCTGCTTCTAATTCTACTCACTCAGAAATATCTATTCAATTTCTTTCTAAGTTCTTTGCTTCTTTGGGTAATATTATTCATGTAAAAGCACCTTCCTGACAGTCCACCAAAACTCACTTTTCTATTCTTTTGATGACTGTTCATTTGACCTTCTTTCACTCGTTGATAGCTGGAACAATTAATTCTCCCGATTTGGCCTTATCCAAAAATGTTTGTAAGTCCATGTTAAAATATAAATTAAAAAAATAAAATTATAAATATAAAAGTATAATAGCTACCTTTCCAAAAGCTCTAGCGGTTTTTTGTATAAATAGGAAACTTTCCTATTATAATTTAGCTTGCAGTGGAAAATATCAAAGTTGCAAACTAAATACATTATCTATCCTTTTAACTTAAGTTTTTTCGATATTGTTGCAAATCTTTCAAGTTCATTTTCTTTTAAGTATTTAAGATACTTTCTTCTTCTTGCAACTTTTTTTAACAAGCTTCTCTTAGCATCTACATCTTGTGGATGTAACTTTAGATGTTCTTGTAAAGATCCAATTTCATAAGTAAGAATAGATATTTGAACTTCTGGTGAACCGTTATCCTTTTTGTGCCTCTGGAAAGGTTTGATAAAATCTTGTATTTGTTTCCTCATATGTTGAATTAAAGTATAAAATAAATTACCTCAAAACCCACTTACCTTCGGCAGGAGTCGAACCTGCATCTGCCCCTTAGGAGGGGGCCGTTCTATCCATTGAACTACGAAGGCTCAATATCATATTTTATAATGATAAAAACAAAAAAATCAACTCCTTATAGCTTAAATTTCTGCCAGCAAGATTAAGTTGACTGTACAAATAACAATGTTTGGAATTATACTAATTGAATTTTAATTCAAAAATATAAAAAAGAAATTAGGAAAGACAAAATCATATTTAGTGTGCGCTGAAAAAATATCAAAAATGCACACTATTTTATAAAATGAGAAAGTTCTTTACCCTGTGAAATAAGCTTCGATTTCCGCTCTGCGGGATTTCACAGGGCGAGTTTTGAAAACACAGTTATTTCCAGCACTTTAGTTTTTTAGTGTATGCTGGCACTGTAAAAAACATGGAAATACGGACTTTTTCAGCAGACACTATTTAGTGGTATGAAAGAAATTTTACAATACAAAAACTATTATATTCTATCGCACATAATAACAATTTTTAAATTTATCTTTTACTGATTGTACAAATTCTTGCAGTTCTTCCTCAGTAAAAGAAGCTCAACAAAAGTTTGGATCCAAATTACTTCCAACTCTGTAAGTTTTTAGACAATATCTTTTGGCTCAAGATATCTCATCAGAAATTTTTTTAATATCTTGTAAAGTATGGTATCATTTTATCAAAGTTGTTCTAAATTCGTAATCAATTTTATTTTGTAGCAAAAGAGCCATACTCTGATTGTATTTTTCAAAATCAAAGTTATTAACTTGCAAAAGATACTCCAATGATTCTTGTTTGTCTTTGATGTCCATAGCAACATAATCTATCAATCCATTTTCTATCAATAATTTTAATATATCAGGATTAGTACCATTAGTATCCAACTTTACAGAAAATCACTTCTCCTTAATTTTACCTGCAACTTCCAAAATATCAGAATACAATGTAGGCTCTCATCAACACAACACAACACCATCAAGCAAACCTTTCCTTTGATCCAAAAATCAGAACAAACTATCTACTTCTATAAGGTCTTGTTTTTTTTGAGCAACTTTGTTTGGTAATACAAATTCTGCATTATGACAAAATCTACACTGTAAATTACAACCCAATGTAAAAACAGTACAAGCAACTTTTCCAGGATAATCAACCAATGTTGTTTTTGTAATTCCTGAAATTTGCATGAGTACTTTTTTTGTTATAAATTTAAAAAACAGTTTGATAAAATTATACAGACAGTGAATAAGCTAATCCATCTTATAAAATCGTCTCAAAAAAGATAGCTTTCATCATCATTTTTTCAAACAATACCTATATTGAAAACTATGAATAAAATATAGGTTCTGTTAATTAGAGGCCGCCTGAAAAGTGGCAAAATTGGCCTCTAATTTAATCAAAAGAAAAAGGTTCATATTCTTTAAATATAGTTATTTGTTGCATTTTCGTTTTTCTTAGAGCCTGCTTTTCGCAAGGCGAAACATCAAAAAGATTAAAGTTCCATAATGTAGTCCTTTTTTGCTTCTTTCTGAGAAAAGCGAAAAGGTTGAAAGATAAAACTACCCATAAATGTGTTTTTTTGTTTCTTTTTTCTAAAAAGAAAATGACATATGGAAATGAATACTTTTTAAGCAGGCTCTAATTAGCTCCTATACTTGGAATTAAAACAAGAGTTCTCACTGAAGTATTTCCTACTATAAAATTCAGATTTTTTTCATGTATTAAAATAACTTACAGGTCTATAATATCCCATTACTCTTGTATAGATTTCACATCTTGTTCTTTGGTTTTCCATTGTTTTTTTGGATTAATTTATAAATAAATTTATTAAGTTTTATTAAACTTATCAAGACAAGCCAAAACACTATCTAATTTGTTTTTTCTAAGACCTCTTCAGGATGTTTGTCTTTTTTTCACTCTTCAGAAGTATAAAGAGACCTTGTATCCATATCAAATTTTCATCACTGATATCATATTTCAGCATCACATTTTGGACAAAAATCGTGTTCTCACGGTATATATCAATGCCTATGACAAATACTAAATGTAGGAGTAATAGTAATATAAGGTAACTGATAATTTTCTACAACCTTTCTAATCAAGCTTTTGCAAGATTCAACATCAGAGATTCTCTCTCACATATAAAGGTGAAATACAGTACCTCAAGTATATTTGCATTGCAGGTCATTTTGATGCTGTAAAGCCTCAAAGACATCATCAGTATATTCTACAGGAAGTTGAGTAGAATTAGTATAATAAGGAGCTTTTTCTGTACCTGATTGAATTATGTTTGGCAGTTGTTTTTGGTCTTCTTTTGCAAACCTGTAAGTTGTTCATTCAGCAGGAGTAGCTTCCAGATTATACAAATTACCTGTTTCTTCCTGATATTGTGATAGCTTATCTCTCATAAAGTCCAAGATCTCCATCGCAAGCTTGTAACCAGATTCTGTAGTAATATCTTCTTTCCCATCAGTAAAATTAAGGATTGCCTCATTCATTCAGTTAAGTCAAATTGTTGAAAAATGATTTTTGAAGTTGTTCAAGTATCTTTTGGTATAAGGATAAAGACCAGCATCCAACCATCTTGCAAGTTCCTTCCTTTTGATTTCCAAGGAAGTTTTTGCTGCATCCATCAAAGTCTCTATCTGATCAAGAAGTCATTCTTTGTCTCATTTGTAATTATACCCTATTCTTGGCAAATTCAATGTAACAACACCTATTGAGCCTGTCATTTCTGCAGAACCAAACAGTCAGTTTCATCTTTTTTCTAATTGCTTGAGGTCTAATTGTAATCTACAACACATACTCCTCACAGCTCCAGGAGAATAAGCATTTTCATTTTTCTTTTTTGTTATATTACCATTTTCATCCTCCTCAAATTTGTATTGAGATCATACAAAATTTTGGAAATAGGGAACTCCATACTTAGCAGTCATTTCAAAAATTCCGTCTAACTCTGGATCATCCCAATTAAAATCTTCTGTTATGTTGTATGTAGGAATTGGAAAAGTAAATACATTTCATTTTTTATCTCATTTTATATATACATCTATCAAAGCATGATTGATCATTTTCCTTTCTACATCTAATTCTCAAAAAGTTTTCTCATATTCTCAATTTTCATATCATCCAAGATATAATGCTTTTTCTTTTAAATCTTCAGGACAGTTTAAATCTAAAGTTATATTGGTAAATGGAGTTTGAGTTCACCACCTAGAAGGAACATTCAAACCAAAAACAAAATTTTGCATTTGTTGGACAACATACTTGTATGTTTTTTCTTTTATATATTTTTCTTCTGCTTCTTTGGAAGAAAAGCTCATTCAGTAGTTTTGTATGTCTTTCCTAAGCTGTTGGGAGTATTTGTGAACAAAAGGAGAAAGATATGTATCAAAAGAAGAAAAAGCTTGAGCACCGGCTCGTTCATTTTGCAAAGTTCACAAAAAATTTATCATCTGATTCACTGAAGCTTGCAAATTTTTGGGAGCCTCTGACTCTATCCTATTTGGTAATCAATTAAACCCTTCTTCTAATAACTGTCTAAGAGACCATCCAGCACAATAACCACAGAACATATCCAAATCATGTATATGAAAGTCTCAATTTCTATGATAATCACCAATATATTGAGTATAAACATGAGATAACCAATAATTTGCGGTAACCTTACCAGAAGTATTCAAAATCAGACCTCCCAAACTATAACCAGAGTTTGCATTAGCATTTACTCTTCGATCCAATTGTTTCAAATACTCTCACATACTTTCTGCAACTTCTATTACAATTTTTTTGCTTTGTCTACTTTCTGTTCTTTTATTACGATATAATATGTATGATTTGGCAACTTGATCGTGTCAGTTTTTTATCAAAACTTCTTCTACTTTGTCCTGAATTGTTTCTACATCAGGGACATTGTTTCAAACCTCTTCATTAACAAGCTCAATAACTTCTGTAATATATGAATCTATCTTGGAAAAATCATCTCAACCTACAGATTTAATAGCACTTTTTATAGCATTATAAATCTTTAATTTATCAAAAGTATGGATAGCTCAATTTCTTTTTCTTATCTTATAAAAAGTCATTTAATTTTTGTATTTAAAAAATAAAGATCACTACATATAGTGCTATATAGTTATTTTTATTACCATATATTGTATGTTGATGTATTTTATATACTCAATATATTTCTTTTTTCAATAGAAAATTTATTAATATTTTTTACAAACCAAAATCAGTTGAAAAGCAACTTTTAAAGACACGGTCAAATTTAAAATTTTTTACTTCGCAAAAGGCAAGGTAAGATGCCAGAAAAGCTTAAGTTTACAAAAAAACAACAGTAAAAGACTAATTTTGATCATTAATGCACAAAAAATAAGTAATATATACAAATTAATGTCCACAAAAAAATGATAGGCCATATTCTTAATTGAAATGAAGATTTTGTTGTCTTATGAGCAAAAACAATCATTCACAAAACACTTCAAACAAAACCACCCAAAAATGTTATCACAAAAATAGCTCTTTCACTAATACGAAATGAACCTCTCACAGACTTAAATTTATCTATCCCAAAAGCCACAAAGGCAACTATGTTTATAGCAAGCAAATAAAACAAAAAAATATTAAACATTGAAATAATAAATGTTATAAATATATTAACTTGATATTAATAAAAATGCTTACTTTTTGCAACATCAAATTTATAAATTAGCTTACAAAAATGATAATAAACACACCCCAAGATATGTTGAAACTATGAGAAAAAATTGCATCAAAATGAAACAAAAAAGTACTACTATACTGAGAATTAGCTTCTGGAAAAACTCAGTTTGTAAAATGATTTGCACAACAATTATGAACAAAAAAAGAGCATGTACAAAGTCCAACTTACACATATATAAACGAATATGATTGAAAGATTTTACATATTGATATGTATAGACTACAAGAACAAAACGAACTAATAGAAAAGTGAATCTTAGAAAAAATAGAAGAATATGAGTATGTATGCATAGAATGGCCAAAATTTGAAAGTTTATATATTGAAGATGATTTTATCAAAATAAATTTCCAAAAATTATCAAAAAATAAAAGGAAAATAAGCATATCACAACAATAACTTATAAAAATCATTTATTAAATCACAGATTTTATATTATATTTTTTATTTTACAAAAGATCCAACGAATATTCTAGGTATGCACTATACAGCGGACAAGAAAATATCTTGTATCATTTTTGGAAAAAATTCGTATATATAATTAAGTTTTATTATTTCACTCACAAAAAAATGACAACTCAAAATATTGTTATTATACTTTTGTTTTTCATTGCTTTTATGGCAAGCTATTTTGCATTGGTTAATTATTATTCACTTGAACAGTACATGTCTACAGAACACAATATAGTAAGCCGAGTACGTACAAACTTTAATTCTGAAGTTGTATCAACAAACGATAGTATAACATTTTCTTTGTATCCAACAAAAGAGATAGACACAAACAACTTGTTTGTAAATTACTCTATTATAGAACTTCCATGAACAAAGATCAAACAAGTAGAAGACAAAAAACTTGATACTATAGCAGAAAATGAGTATTTTCAAATTTGATGGGAAAGAGAAGCCCAAAAAAATTATCAATTTAGTATTAATATATATAATACAAACAATGAAACAATACACAAGGAAAAAATAAGTTTAGATTTTTTATCAAAAAATGGTACTGAAAGAATAACTAGCGAATTACTGGATCAAGACTTGTAAGTGGGAAAGTATAAATTATAGCTAAATCATCGTGTGGAAATTGGAAATAAAGCACTTCTGCATTTATCTTTTATTTCAAGAAAATTCTTTTTCCCTATCTTTGATTTTATTTTCCAAATCAATCTGCACTGCTTCCAGATTTTTATCTAGTGAACTTGTATCACAATGGGCGGAATTTCAAAACCATATGCCAAAAAATTCATTCTGCTTTGGTTTGGTTGCTTCTCAATTGTCTAGCAAAGTCTTTTTTGCTTTTATCATAATTTATGAATTGTTTATTTTTCATTTATTTATGATTTATTGGCAAATAACAAACCCTCCACCGCAAGCGGTCCCCCTCCCTTATCAGGGAGGTAATCAGCCCCCTGACAAGGGGGCAGCTCAGCGCTTAGCTGAGCTGGGGTTTGATGTTCTCCCCTTACGAATGTAAGGAGTCCCGCAGCTCTATAGTACTGCGGAGCGAGAACAAGGGG
>CAYMVT010000024.1:0-13774 GCA_964394325.1 uncultured Candidatus Peribacteria bacterium
TTATCAAATAAGATAAAATCTGGTAAAAAAAGTATATATTAAAATATTATATTTTGAAAATTATTCTTCATGCAAAAATTTATCCAAAGTTGAAAACATTTGATCGGCATTTAGTGGTTTTCTCAAAACATCATTCATACCAACATCCAAAAATTCTTTTTTTTCTTCTTCCATAGAATATGCTGTCAAAGCTATTATAGGAATGTCTTTGTTGTTTTGTCTAATTTGTTGTGTTGCCTCGACTCAGTTTTTGTTTGGCATTTGGATGTCTGTGATTATTAGATCATATTTTTCTTTATCAAATTCATCCAACAATTCATCTCAATCTTGTGTAAAAAACACTTGATATCATCTTTTTTCTAAAATCCTTTTCAAAATAATCTGATTAGTCTTCTCGTCTTCTGCAACCAAGATTTTGAAATTATTATAATATTCAAATGATTTTTCTTCTGAACTCCTTTGCTCAGAGGAGCTTTCTTTGTCAGACTGAGGATCAACTGGTGTTTGCTGTGATTTTTCCAAGGTTATTACAAACCAAAAATGACTTCATTTATCTACCTGACTTTGTGCATGGATCTCTCCTCACATTAGCTCAACAAAGCTCTTTGTCAAAGCAAGTCATAATCAAGATCATTCAAATTTTTTTGTATAGGAAGAATCTGCCTGTTCAAAAGGTGAAAATATTTTTTTGAGTTCTTCTTCTTGTATTCAATGTCCAGTATCTTTAACACCAAAAGAAATTTTTACATCATTGTCAGTATCTGAGAGTTTTTTGGCATAAACTTGAACATCTCACTCATCAGTAAATTTCAAAGCATTGTTTATAAGATTAATCATACATTGAGCTATTTTTTGATTGTCTCAATACAAGGAAACATTTTCCAATTCCTTATCAAAGTCAAGCTGCATTTGTATTTGATCAGATACCTTTCCAGAATGCATCATCTGCTGAAAAACACTTTTAACAAAATTTCCAACATCAAATGTCTGTTTTTTTAATTCCATCTTTTTTATTTCCATCTTGGATAAGTCCAATATTCAATTTATAACATGCAACAATCTATCTTTGGATTCTTGGAGCAAGTCCATATGATAATCATATTCTTCTTCAGTAAGATTTGAATTTAATAAAATATCAAAAAGCCCAAAAACTCAACTCAAAGGGGTCCTAACTTCATGGGACATATTTGAAATAAGAAGAGATTTTGCAATATTAGCCTTTTCTGCATCCTCCTTGGCTTTTATCAGCTCATTTTCATAATCGTATTTTAATAGTACATCTGAAAACATATTGGCAAGGACACTTAAAAGCTCTGTTTTTTCAAGAGTCCATCATCAATCTTCTTGAGAAGCTCAATCCAACGACAAAAAGCCAACTGTATTTTTATCCTTTTTTATAGGCAAGCATATTCAATTTTGTATTTTTTCAACTTGCTGTTCTACTTCCTCTATAGGTATAGACTTTCAAGTGCCCATTCGAGCACAGGCACACTGCTGTGTTCACTTTGAAAAATCAGCAATTTTGACAACATGCTTACTATCTTTTGAAAAATTAAACAAACAAGCAGTACTCAGATCAAAAAATTCTACTATCTCACTCAAAATAAATTCTATTTTTTCAGAAAAATTATTAATTTTAACATCTATCAACTCTGATGATACAGCAGAAATAAAAGAAAGAAATTTATTCTGTTTTTTTATCAAATTTTCTCTTATTTTGTATTCAGATATATCTTGGATTTGTTCTATAATTTTTTGAACTTTTCCTTCAGGATCCAACACAGGAATAGCATTAACATGAAAATATTTATCAAGTTCAGGTACATATTTTTCAGTACTTTCTGCTTTTTTTGTTTGTTTGGCTTTTTCAGTTTGGCAGTTATTACAAACATCTTCTCTACCTATCAAATGATAGCACTTATTTCACTTTGCTTGCTCAGGAGTTATTCACAACATTTCATATCATGCTTTATTATATCTATCTATCGTATGGTCAGGATTTTGAATAGCCAAAACATCTGGAATAGAATCTATTAGAGCCTTCAGAACATTTCTTTCTCTGATGACTTCTTCATTAACCTCCCTAGCTTTGATACTTACTGCATAAAGCTCAGCATATCTTTTGATGTTTTCCAAATCTGCTTTAGTATAAAATCATTTTTTGTTTGCAATAAAGATTTGTCATACTTTTTCATAATAATTTCTTTTATCAGAAACAAGGACAGGGACAGACAAAAAATTTTTGATAATATCTTGATTTTGTATGCTTTCTTCTTGGGAATACGAATTATCAAAGAATCAATAATCAGCATTTAATCAATAATTAGAAAACTCTTTTTGTATCATCTCTTGCAAATATGAATTATCCAAATCTTGATTTTGAATTCCTAAAATCTTTTCTATTCAAGCATAATCAAGCACTTTTAATTGACTGTTTTTGATTGTTCATATTATTCATACTTCACTTTCTGTTATTTTTAACATACTTTCCAAGATTTCAGTGGACACTTCTTCAATAGAAAATTCAGAAAAAGCAATCTCTTTGACAATCCTAGAGATACACTTATCAACATCTTTACTAATATCATGTTCTTTTTTTTCAGCACCTTCCTGCTCCTCCTTTTTTTGAGAATTCAAAGCCTGACTGATTTGTTGTGAAATATACTCTTGTATCTGCTGGTCTGCATATAGTAAATTACCTTGCTGATCAAAAACTGCAGTACTTTCATTTAATTTTTCTGAATTTGTATTATTCTGTTTTTGACTTTTCTTGAAAGCCTCTTTAATATGACTTAAATAACGCAAAAATTTTGATTCACTATTTTTTGGTATTTGATTGCTTAGTTCTTTTTCTTCTATTTCTTTTAATATATCTTCTATATTTTCTGCATTTTCAAGATAATTAAAAATTCTTTCAAGATTACCATTTTCTTCAAAAAAAGACTTTTTTTCTTCAATGCTTAAATTTACTGTATTTTGATATTGGTAATAATATTCAGGGAATATCTTCTTTATTATTATATCAAAAAAATCCTTAGCTAAAATAAACTTAATTGCTTCATAAACATCTGAGCTTTTATCAAAAGATGTTGGTAAATTTTTTCTTTCCATATATTTTTTTATTAGTAAATCATTTAAAATATTTCTTTTAAGATATATATTATATAAAGTTTTTAAAATAATTGTCAAGCGATTCTTTTTGAAAAATATATGAACAGAGGGAACTTAGAAGGCACAATTAGCAAAAATTACAAAATTTATCTATTAAATAATGAAAAACATCAAAAATAAATACTGTAAAGTTCAGCAATTCATTGTGTACTGAAAAACCCGATTTGTAAAAAATTCAAATTGAAAAATAAATCAAAATCAATATAAGTAGTTATAATTTTGTTTTTGTTCAACATGCACCAAAAAACAATAAAATGAGGACCTTTTTAGTACACAATATTTACAATTATTTTAAATAAATAAACTTTTGTCTTATGTGAAAAGAAAATAATGCAGAAATAATTTGACATTCTCTGGAAGAAGAAATTACCCAAAGTTATATTGATTACAGCATGTCTGTAATAGTAAGTAGAGCACTCCCAGATGTAAGAGACTGACTAAAACCAGTACTTAGAAGAATACTTTATGCTATGTATGATTTAAAAATTTTTCAAAATTCAAGCTTCAAAAAATCTGCTGCTGTAGTCTGAGAAGTACTGTGAAAATACCATCCTCATGGTGACAGTAGTGTATATGAGGCATTAGTAAGAATGACACAAAGTTTTTCTTTGAGATACCCTCTGATAGAATGACAAGGTAATTTTGGTAGTATAGATTGAGACGGTGCAGCAGCTATGAGGTATACAGAATGTAGATTAACCAAGATTGCCAATGAAATGCTACAAGACATAGAAATGGAAACAATTGACTGGAGAGAAACTTACGATAATTCCAGGTATGAACCTATTGTTTTACCTACCAAATTTCCAAACCATCTTTGTAATTGAACAATGTGAATTGCTGTTTGAATGGCTACAAATATGGCACCCCACAACTTGTCAGAAGTTATAGATGCATCTCTTTTGTTGATACAAAATCCTGAAGCTACAATCGATGAAATTATGGATATAATAAAATGACCTGACTTTCCTACTGGTGGATATATATATGATTCTGAAAATATCAAAGAAGTATACAAAAAATGAAAATGATGAATCAAATGTCGTGGTAAAACTGAAATACAAGAAATTGATTGAGTTAAATGCATTTTGATCACACAACTACCTTACCAGGTCAACAAATCCAACTTGGTAGCAAAAATATGAGATTTGATCACAAACAAAAAAATAGAATGAATAAGTGATATTACTGACGAATCAAACAAAGAAAACATAAGAATAGTAATCACTCCCAAAAAGTGAATAGACCCAGAGGACATACTTACATTAATATACAAGTACACAGACTTACAGACAAATTTTAATATAAACAATGTATCTTTGACAGAAAAGTGAATACAACCAAAACTTTTAAACATCAAGGAACTTTTGGAACAGTTTGTAGAATTTAGAAGAGAAGTAGTTTACAAAAGATCTATATACTTGTTGAACAAAGCAAAAGATAGGCTACACATTCTATTGTGATTGGAAAAAGCAATTAGTATATTAGATGAAGTAATTGCTACTATTAGATGATCTGAAACAAGACCACAGGCAAAACAAGAGTTGATGGAAAAATATGAATTCACTGACCCTCAGTCTGAATATATACTTATGCTAAGACTACAAACTCTTGTATGACTAGAAATACAAAAAATTATGGACGAAATACAAGAAAAGAAAGAACTAATAGAATATCTAGAGCTTGTCACAACCAACTCACAAAAATTAGATGAAGTTGTAATAGATGAGCTTATATATATCAAAGACGAATATTGAGACAGTAGAAAGACTCAGCTTAGCGATTCTATTGAAGTATACCAGCTTGAAGACAATGTCAAAAACCTAAAAAGACTTGAAGAACTCCAAAAAGAAAATATCATATTATGGATGTGAGATGATTACGAAACAAAAATCCTATATCAAACAAGACTGAATATCATTCCTGAAAATACAATTACGATCAAGCATATTCATAATCAGTACAAACTTTTTGCAATTACTGATATATGAGAACTTGTAATTAGAAGAATCAAAGATCTTGGAAGCCACAACATTAAAACCGCTGGGATTGACTTTCCCACAGATTTTAATTTGAAGTGAAATGTTGTTTTCGTAGATATTATTGATGAGGATTTCCAATACATAACAATGCTAACCAACAAAAATAACATCAAAAAAATCACAAAAGAATTGATAGACAAACTCAAAAAAACTCCAACCAAAATAATGTGACTGTCTGAAAAAGAAAAAATAGTGAATATCTGCAAACTGTCTGAAAAAGATAATGTTTGAATAGTTTCCAGACAATGAATGATATTACTATTTTCTCAGTCTAATATTAGACCAAGTGGAAAAACCGCTTGATGAGTAAAAGCTATTAGCTTGAATGAATGAGAAAAAGTAGGAAATATGTTTGTGCATCGCTGAGAGCCTTTTATATTCCTTTATAGTCAAACAAACGGGAAACTGATTAGCTTGGAAGATATGAAAATCCAAAAAAGATGACAAGCCTGACTCAAAGCTACAAAACTAAAACCAAATGAAGAGCTGTTGTGATGATTAAGTATTGATGAGTGAGCAGTTACACTCAAGCTTTCAAATGGAAAGTTGCTTGAAATCCATTCAAATGACATAGCTTTGAAAGACAGAAACACCAAGATGGACCAAATTTCACAACAAGAAATTATGTCTATTTTTAGACCTTGGAAAGAAGAAAAATAGCTTAGATAATTAAGAATTAAATTTTTAGTTATAACTTTGTTAACATGCTAAAAAGCTTGATTGATAAATTCATAAATGATCATATAACTCAGTTTGGACAAGTAGATTTTTACCATCAAACTGAACAAGAATTATCTTTTCCAAAAGTAAAAAAAACAACACCAAAAATAGATTGTCAATTTTTTGCTTTGAATGATAAGCTTTTGAATTTGTTAAAACAAAACAATATCAATTCTGATATACAAAGCGTAATTGGAATTCCAAATGTTGCTGATGTAGACTTTGTAGTAAACATCAAAGAACTTTTTGACCAAAACAAAGAAAAGTTTTCAAATATCAAGTTATTCGCTGATTTTATTTATGATATAATATCCCAAAGCAGCATATTTTCAAAAACTCAACAACAGGGTATTTTCATAAATTTACGAATAAAAGATGATGTTTTACTAAAAGAAATAGATCTAATATTAAACAAATGAGAACTGCCCAGCATAGATTTTTTGGAATGAAAAAAAATATGTATTGACTACCCTTCTTGCAACATGGCCAAGCAGATGACCTTGTGACACCTAAGAACCATGATTATATGACAATCTTTGTCTAATATTTTTGAAAAACTATGAGGAAGTGTGTTTAGATGGAATTATTTGTGAGATTGGTGAACACCTTTTGGAAAAGTTCTTTGTAGTATAATTTATCATTATGAAAATTTTTGAGACAAAATTTTTGATGATATATACCAAGATCCTACAGAAAAATTAGGCTGGCTTTACACTGAATTCAAAAACATCTCATACCCTGACAAAGAAGAAAAATCAAAACAATATTTCAAAATGTTGGAAAATTGAGATGGTTTGGTTTATGAAATACGAAAAGAAATAAGGAGGCTGTCTTTAGTTGATTTCGATCAAGTTTTTCAAAAACTAGATATTGATTTTGATTCAAACCTTGGAGAAGCTTTTGCTTATAGTATCCAAGAAGAAGTTATCAAAGATTTACAAAACTCCTGATATTTAAGAGAAGAAAACAATGCATTGATTGTAAAGTTCGCTCCTGCAAAAACTAATCTCAAAAAAGGTGATAAGACTAATTATATCCCTTTAAAAAAAGATGAATGAAATGATTTGGATGACAGTGAACTTCAGGTTATGTTAATAAAAAAATCTGATTGAGCATGAGTTTATGCTACAAGAGATCTAAGAATTCTCAAATACAGAAAGGAAAAGTTGTGAGCAGACCAATTTGTATATGTAGTATGACCAGAACAAACACTTTATTTTCAACTATTATTTGCACTTGCAAACAAGCTATTTAATATACCACAGGAAAATATGTGGCACATATCTTTTGGTTTGATGCTTTTGGATGGTTCAAAAATGTCTTCTCGTGAAGGAAATGTTTACAAAACATCACACCTAATAGATTCTATCAAAGAAAAGATAAAAGAGAAAAATATAGACACTGATGATAAAAATTCCGAAAAGCTTGCTATTTCAGCAATGATATTCAATGACCTCAAAAATGACAGACAAAAAGATGTCAATTTTGATTTGGAACAAATGACAAAAACAAGCTGAGATAGTGGTGTATATGTACAATATACCTTTGCAAGGATTTGTTCTCTTATAGAAAAAATTGATGTTGCAGAAGAAAAGCTTGATATTAATTTATTAACTTATGATCAAAAAAGAATTATTTCAAACATTATATATTTACCATTAATTTTCAATGATGCTTATTTAATGGCAAAACCACATATTTTGGCACAATTTCTCTTGTCAATATGCAAACAATTCAATAATTTTTATTCAAACTCAGAAAAAATAATTGATATGGAAAATGAGCAAAAAGCAGCCAATTTAATGTTTTTGAAAGTTTTGAAAATAATGTTTGAATGAATTTTTGAACTTTTACATATACCAAAGGTTGAAAAGTTTTAAAAACATTTTTTATTTTTCTATTCCTGAATACTCTATCAAAAACTTGGAAACATCTCTGTTTACAAATCAGGCTGTGCTTGATCACCATTGAGATTGTCTTGGACGACGAACTTGTGAAATTACTACATACCTTGGATCTTGGGATGTTACCACTCAAGCAAATCATCAATATGTCCAACCTTCTCATCTTTGATATCTTCCTTGGAAGGCAATTTGAGATGTTCCAGATTTTCATCAAACTGAATAAAACGGAAGTCATACCATACTTCACAAATGCTCTTCATCTTCCATATCCAAAAGTTCACCTATAGCTTCCAACATTCTTTCAGAAGTAGACTCAGAAAATACTCTTTTTCAAAGTTTTGGCTCAAATTCAGTATATTTTCAAGTTTCAGGGTCATAAGTTTTGTCCAAGATTGTAGGATTTACCCTATATCCTCAATTTATAATTGTAGAATAAGCAGACGCCATTTGAATAGGAGTAGATAACAATCACTGCCCAAAACTATTGTTGAACAATCTTGCAGTAGAAAAATCCTCCAATCCAGTAATCCTACCAGGATCTTCGTTTGCCAGCTCTATTCATGTAAGTTTACCAAATCACAATTTTTCCAAATAAGAATAAAACACATACCTACCCAACCTTTGTACTATTCTTACCATACCAACATTACAAGACCAATCAAGAGCATGCAAAAATGTATTTGTTCATTGACATTGATCTTGAATATTTCTAATTGTGTAAGGTCAAATATCTACAGACATTTCATCTTCATAAGTTTCATACAATGATATTTCATCACTGTCCACACCTGCTGCTACTGTAAAAGTTTTGAATGTACTTCCAGGTTCAGATGGATAAGAAATATTCCTATCTACAAAAGTTTGAGGTCATAGTTCTTCATTAAAAATATATTTTTTTAGATTAGGATCTTTTCTTTCAGAATAAGTTGCCACTCTCAAATTTCAGTTATCTTCTATCAGCACTGGAATGTCCATATATTGATCCTCATCTATTATGTATCTTTTTTCATAAGATAGAGGTTGTACAGTATAATATTTAGAATAATTATTTGGATCAAAGTTTGGATAATTAACTGATGCTTTTATTTTTCATGTATGTGGATCCATTACAATCACAGAAATATTATCAGGATCCAGTTCAGCATAGTAATCTTTTGCAATTTGCTCTACATTTTTTTGAATAGTTGGATCTATCGTCAAGTACACATCAGATCAATCAACAGGTTGCTGCATTTCCAATTCGTTTGATCATATCATTCATATCCAAGGCACGGAAGCTCATATAATCTGTCCATCCTGTCATTTCAATGTGCTATCAAAATATTCTTCTACTCAATAAAAAGGCATTCACTCGTTGTTCAAATAGCCCAAGACGTGAGAACTAAAAGGTCAGTATGGATAATATCTTTTTTGGTTTTGCTCATATCAAAGTCAATGTAGCAAAGGAACTCAATCTGTCCTATCAGAAAAATATTCTGCTTTTAAGTCTCTTACTTTGGCTATTACTTGTCAAGAAACATTTGTAGCAAGTCTTACATACCTAATTGGTCTTTCTTCCAAATTAGAATATATAGCCTGATAAGTATAGTTGTATCAGTATTCTTGCACTATAGTATAAATAATTTTTGCAGCTTGTGATATATCTTCAACTTTGTCAGGAACAAAATACAAATAATTTCACTCAACAACTATGTATTCTTTGTCTAGATCTTGTAGTTGCCTCAAAAAAGCATTATTATCAAAATATCAAAAATAGTTGTGTGTCCTTGTTCATCACTTGGTAATATCCATGAGCTTTTCTTTTATCAATTCTATTCATTGCTCTTTTTCAAATTCATCTATTGCTTGCTGTGTCTCTTGCTCAAAAGACTCTTCATCAAGCAATAATTGCTGTGTTTCACCTGTCATAAAAAATGTTTGCTCTTGTTCTGGTAAGATATCTTCTCAAGAAAAATCTTCTATGTTCCTTATGCAAGTAGTTTTATCTGGCTCTGTTAGTCAGTAAATTTTACAAAAATGTTCGTACAAGATAGGAGATATTTTTTCTACAAATCTTGACTGCTCTTTTATCAATCAAGGATCTACATAAAGAGTATATATATCAATGTTTTCAGTTAATTTCATAGGATTTCCAGAATTGTCCGTAAGGTATATATTTCATCTTTTAGCCTCTAATGTAGTATGTGTAGAATGTTGAGCAACCAATTTTCATCTATAATCATCTGCTTGAACTATTTGTAATTGAAAAAGTCTGATAAAAATTATCAAAAACAAAAATCAAAAGAAAAATAAGACTTTTATTTCCCTTGGTGCTTTTTGAAAAATTTTAACATAATTGTTTTTGCTTAATTTTGAGTGGATTTTTTTCAAAAAAATTTGATATTTTCACTTTATTCTTTTCCTTCTCATTTATTTTTTTGCTGGTTAATAACAACTTAAAATATTTTAAAAGAATTTTGAACTTATTTCACAAAGTTTATTACTGCTATTTTCGCCAGCTATTATCCTAATATTATTTTTTTTATACTGGAAATATTCAGATAAAAGCTTGATAATTTCTTTGTTTGCTTGTCAATCAATTGGTTTGGACTTAACATTTACCTTATACAAATCTACACCAAACTTATCTTTTCACATATATAATATTTGACTATGTTTACAACAAGTAGAAACTTTTAAACGAATTTTCATAATTACCTAAAGATTCTTTTGGAAACGAAGTAAAATATACTTCATATAACCGATATTTCTAATAAAAGGACTACCAAGATTTGCAAGAATTTCATACCATCAATGGAGATTCAAGCTGTTGTTACATCAGCATAAAAAATCCCCAACAGTTCATTAAATGATGCTGATAAAAAAGGTAAATTTAACAAAGCATTTAGCAAAAGTACTACAACAATTGCCATTGATATGCTAACAAATACTTGCTTTTGCATGATTTAATCTAAGTTGAATTTAAATATAACCTGATTGTCTTTTGCATCTAGTGTTCAGTACATATCTTTATTTTCAAAGAATTCAAATTGTTGCTGAGAAAATCATATTGCTTGAAATCATCACAAAGGTCAAACTATATCAAATAAATTAGAAAAGCTTAGGTAATATGCTAAGATAGAACTAGTATCATACTGTAATTTTTCAGATTTGCTTCATTCAAATGTTGGTTGCAATATATCAATATAAGTTAGATCCTGTTGTGTATATATCTCAAGATTTGACTCCAATGCAAGATTCATAAAATGCGGTATAGTAAAATTTATTCAAAATTTCTCTTCTTCTTCAAATGTATTTATCTGTCAGTCAAATTCTAATTCTGATAAAATCTGGTTTGCAAATGGAAGCATTTTGTTCAAAATTTTGTATACTCAATCTCATTCAAATATTATTCTACCTCATACACCCAACTCATTTTGTCATTGTGTCAAAGCCAGTCAAATGTTTCACTTAAGAGTTTGTGCTAAATTTTGATAATCTGTCTGTGTAAGAACATTTCACAAAAATTCAAAATTTTCTGGCAGATACATTTGCAACAACAAAGCTATCTGGCTTTCTTCAACTCATATCAAATCAACTATAGGTCAAATTTCAAAAAATCAGATAGTTTGTTCTGTTATAAAATCACCTGCAAAAGAATCAAAATTATAATTTTCAGAAACTTCAAGATCATCAAACATTATTGATACAAGACCTTTTGACTTATCTGGAGAAAGACTTCATAATGCCACAGAATGTCATAACTGATCCAAATAAGGAGCCAAAGAAGCAAAATCCATTTGTTGTGCTTGAGTCTGATCAGCCTTTGAAAAAAATCATACATTATACTTTCATGATTGAATATCGTTTGTAAACGAACCGAATTTTTCTTTTTGGTTTAACATATCTCATTCATAATTTTGAAAAAATTCAATCGAGGATAAATCTCAATAAATATAATAATTCCCTGCTATGTTTCTATGTTCATATCATGGCTGTTCTTGAATAAAACCTCACTGCTGACCAGCTTCAATTATTTTTTGGATGCTAACATCTTCATTTAATTCAAACAATATAAAATTTACCATTTCCTCTTGTTGTTCTCATCATTGATAAGCCGTGATGCTATTTAGCTTGTCAGCAAAATCCAATAATTCTTGTCATTGATAAATATCTTCTGGAGCTTGTTCCAAAAATCAAACTATATCATCATCAATATGTATACTCAACACTTGACTGAACTGTCAAGGAATATATGAAAAAGGACCTTCTTCGCTTTGCCTTTCAAGTATAAAAAAGCCCAAAACAGAAGTCAACAAAAGACCAAGCACTCAAACTATCAGATATTTTTTTATTTTCATTAGTTTTTTCTTTTAAAATAAATTTAAAATACTATTTAGTATTAATTATTTTTTTAAATTCTTCAATAGTATTTTCTAAATTATCATTGACAATAATACAATCATACATATTACTGTATTCCATCTGCTTCAATGATTCTTTTAATCTTTTTTGCACAACACTTTCTTGTTCTGTTCATCTTTTTTGTAGCCTATTTACAAGCTCTTGCTCACTAGGAGGCATCAAAAATACAGTTGTTACATCATAATCTTTGTTTAATATTTTTTTTAATTGTATAGCTCACTGCAAATCAATTATATACAAAGGTATTTTTTGGTTATTAATTATTCTTTTTAGCTCAGTATAAGTTGATCAGTAATAATTTCAATGAACAAAAGCATATTCTATTAATTCATTTGATTCTATTAACTCAAAAAAATCTTTTTGATCTGCAAAATAGTAATGAATTCAGCTATTCTCACCTACTCTTGGCTTTCTTGTTGTAGTAGTAATGATTTTTTCAAAATTCATATCAAATGAGCTTGTAATTGCATCTCAAACCGTTGTTTTCCCTACTCAGGAAGGACCAGACATTATAAAAACCTCTTTTTTCATTTTTCAAAAAAATTATTTAAAAATAATCGTTTTCATATACAATTCTTTTTTAAAAGTTGACTCCCTATTAAAATCTTATTTAAATTTAATAAACCTTTCACAAAATATAAGTAAATTTACTCTTTATATAAAGATTTTTCTAAAAAACACAAGCCATATATTTTCATAAAGATACTTAAAAAAATATTATGAAAGATTTGTTTGTGAAATTCAAAATAAATACTTGATCTTATATTAGTGTGCGCTTCAAAAAGCCTGAATTTCTTTATATAAAGATAAACACAAAAAGGCCGGCCTTGGAATGTTGGAAAAATTCAAAAAAGCTCTTACAATTTGTAGGCTAGTTTTTTTGATTGAAAAAAGGCTATTTTGAAACAATCTCAATTTTAACTCTAATGATAGCCTGCTTAAAAAGTCTGTATTATCATGTTTTCGTAAAGTGCAAGCAGCCTCTAAAAAAGACGGAAACACAGCGAACAACTGTACTCAAAGAACTCGCCCTGTGGAATCAGATAAAGAACATTTAAATATTCCACAGGGTAAAGAGCTTTTCCTTTTGATTAAATTAGAGAGCATTTTTTGATACTTTTTAAGTGCTCTCTAATGAGCTTATGATTGACTTAAAACTATTTTTAATTATATTATTCAGCAATAAAGTAAAGCTTATACTTTAGAATTTTAAATAGGATATTCTTATATGAACAATTACAAAACTTCTGTCAAAGATGTTTTTAAGTATTTTTGAAAACAACTCTGGAAAATAAAAGGACTTTTCATGCTAACTGTAATTACAATGATCTTTTTGAATGTATTACAGCTTATGGTACCTATATATTTTAGTAATATTGTAGATATAGCAGCAAGCGACAAATTAAGCAGCAGTGAAATTGTAGGATGAGTTATGCAATATTTTTGGTACTTTGTTTTCACTATGATTTGAATGTTTTTTCTTTGGAGAATATTAGATTTTAGTATGAATTACTCAACTACAAGACTTGTTTA
>CAYMVT010000025.1:0-13736 GCA_964394325.1 uncultured Candidatus Peribacteria bacterium
CTAATTTATTATACTAAAAACTGACAATTCTATTTTTGGAATATTACTGACATTTTAAAGTTGCCATTACAACAATCGGTCAAAAAAACACTTATAGTGTTAAAACATCAGAAATAATAATATAATTAACACTTACTAAATCATATAAACGAAAAAGTTTTTTATTTTAAGATGTAGTTTTTCTGAGTGTCTTAGAGATTATTTGAACTAAACAATAATTTAAAATGAGAATTTTTTAAAAAACCTCTAATTGCATAGAATTATTTTTGATTTGAAATTTTAAATAAAAACTGTATATTAGTTAGAATAAATCTCAAAACCTATCATTTAATTTAATCTAGTTCTTTAGTAAAAAATAGCAACACAAAAAATATTTTAACACAGGTCTCTTTAATAGAAAGTAATTAAATTAAATATTTTAAATTTTTTTATAATACATTCAAGAATAATGTGGAATGAACTAAAAAATATTGAAAAAAGATATAATGACATCAAAGAGCAATTGTGTGATCCTGAAATTTTTTCTGATAATAAAAAAGTTGTAAAACTAAATAAAGAATTATCTTCTCTACAAGAAATCTATGATTTATATCAAAGATACAAAAAACATTCTCAAAATATACAAGAATCAGAAAAAATACTTCAAAGTGAAAATGATGAAGAAATAATACAAATGGCAAAAGAAGAAATCAAAAATGATAAGGAAGAAATTGAAAAAATAGAAAAAGAGCTAAAAATAGCAATGTTACCAAAGGATCCAAATGATGATAAAAATATATTCCTTGAAATAAGACCTGCAGCATGATGAGATGAGGCATGACTTTTCGCTATGGAACTAATGAGGATGTATTTAAGATATTGAGAAAATGTTTGATGGAAAACGGAAGTAATAGAAGAAGAAACAACTTGAATATGATGACTAAAAGGTGCAATAATTAAGATTTCTTGAGAAAATGTATATTCCAAATTAAAATTTGAAAGTTGAGTTCATAGAGTTCAAAGAGTTCCTGAGACAGAAAGTTGATGAAGGGTACACACAAGCACAATAACAGTAAGTATAATGCCAGAAGTAGAGGATGTGCAGGTCAATCTAAATAAGAATGATGTTGACCTGACCACTTATGCGGCAAGTTCTGCTGGTTGACAAAATGCTAACAAAAATCAAACATGAGTAAGACTAATCCATAGGCCTACCTGAATAATAGTAAATATATGAGAATGAAAGTCACAATTACAAAACAAAGAAAGAGCTTTTCAAATATTAAAAGCAAGATTGTATGAAATAGAACAAAAAGAACATCATGAAAAAATAATGTCAGAAAAAGCAAATCAAATATGAACTTGAGACAGATCAGAAAAGATAAGAACATATAACTTCCCACAAGATAGGATAACCGACCACCGTATCAAAAAATCCTGGTCAAATATACCATATATATTAGAATGAAATATAGATCAAATAATTCAAGAACTTATAATTGACAATCAAACAAGACTACTTAACAAAAATACATAAAATATTTTTATTTAATTTAACACTAAATTATGTTGTTAGATGTTGTAGAACAGTATGATAAACAAAAAAAAGACTTTTTATTAAATTTACGGGAAAAATCTATAATTAAATTATCTACTGTTGAAGATATCAAAAAAATTCTATCATTTTTGAATAAATGATGAATAATATGAATTGATGAAAAAAAACAAACAATATATATATGACTACCAAACGAGTTTATGCTTTCTCAAGCAAAAAAATTTTTCAAAAAAAGTTTTTCTAATGTTATTCAGGAAATCTATAATGAAAATTTTTCAGCAAATTTTGTGGTTTACAATAAATTTCAAAACTGAAAACACCAGCTACAAAAAGACATCAAAAAAATATTAAATATTAAAAACAACACTTCAAACAATCAATGCAATTTAGATCAAAAAACAAAAAATAAGCTGAAAAGCCATTTTGGTATACTTTTTGATACAAGATATAGATTTGATAACTTTATAGTATGATCGGCTAACCAATTAGCTTACTCTGCTGCTAACTCTATATGACAAAATCCTTGAAAGGTATACAACCCTTTCTTTATTTACGGAGATGTATGACTTGGAAAAACACACTTGCTACAAGCAATATGAAACCACATTATAAAGACCCAAAAAGACAAAGTAGTAGTATATCTACCTACCACCAAACTTATAGATGAAATAGTTGACAACATAAGGAAAAATGCATTAAATAATTTAATGAAAAAACTTGAGGAAGTAGATATTTTAATTTTGGATGACATTCAATTTTTGGCAGGGAAAGACAAAACACAAGAAATTTTTCACAATATATTCAATGATTTTCACTTAAAACAAAAACAAATAATTTTATCATCAGACCGTCCACCAAAAGAATTGGATCTATTAGAAGCAAGATTAAGAAGTAGATTTAGTCTATGATTAGTAGCAGATATAAAAAAACCAGACTTTGAAACAAGAATGGCTATAATAAGCTCCAAATTAAAAGAAAAATGAGAAGAATTAGAATCAGAGTTTGTAGAGATAATAGCAAAATATGTACAAGACAATGTAAGAGAAATAGAAGGAGCAATCAATATTATTCTTACAAGAAAAAATTTATTGGATAATGAACTAAAAGAAAAAGACATTTACGACGCACTACAAACATTATGATACAATGTATCCGAAAACAACTTAAAAGAAGCAAACATACAAGCAGCAGAAGACATGAATAACAAAAGCTATAAATCTTTTGGAAAAATCGTAGAATATGTAGCTAACTATTACAACATAGCTATATTTGATATAAAATGAGAAAGCAGGAAAAAAGAAATAAGTATAGCAAGACAGATGCTAATGTATATAGCAAAAAATCATTATTGATGGACATTAGAAAAAATATGAACTTATTTTGGAGGCAAAAACCATGCTACGGTTATATATGCGATAAAAAATTTTGAAAAATTATTAAAAACCGATAGCAAAACATATAATGATTATCATATAATTATCTGACAAATATAAAAAACCCGACCGTAAATAACGGCCGGGCATATTAAGATACAAAAACCTAATCATAAATATTCAAAAAAGGCCACTTCTAACAACAGACAAAGATGAGTTGGGCAAAGGTGACATTATACCACAAACTGACTTAATCCCATCAGCATTATTACAGGCAATACTACAATCATAATCACACCAAAACTCTTCCAAAATCTCAGCATACTCATCTTCATTAACCATCCCAACTAATACCCCATAGGGGCACTGAAACACTACCCTTATGTTATTATCTGGCAACATTTCATACCTCCTTGTTTATTACAAATTAGTTATCAAGACCTAATTACTTATACAGATTTTATTTACAAAGTCAACAAAAAATGAAGAAATCCATATTAGAACAAGAAGAACTAGAAAAATTCAGAAAAAAACATAAATTACAACCTTACAAAATCAAGCAAATTTATCATGAAATTTTTGAAAACAGCAATATAGACTTTAAAGATATGACTACTTTATCATTAGATCTCAGATATAAACTATCAGAAGAATTTGACATTTTATCTATACATCCTGAAAAGATACTAAAAGAAGAAGATACAACAAAGATTTCTTTCCAGACAAACTCAGGCGAAACTATAGAGTCAGTGATTATGTACCATCATAAAGATAAAAAAAAGTCTGACATCGAAAAAGATTGAAATACCACCTTAAGCAGAATGACGCTGTGCATCTCTTCGCAAGTGTGATGTAGTGTATGATGTATTTTTTGTGTAACATGAAAAATGTGATTCAAAGAGAATCTAACATGGAAAGACATAATATCTCAAACAATCTTTTCCAATAATTATGTAAAACAGATTTTTTGAAAAAAACACGACTGAACATATCACAAAATAAGAAATATTGTATTTATGTGAATGTGAGAACCATTATTAAATTATGAAAACACAAAAAAAACAGCACAAATTATGATGAACCAATGATTTTGACTCAGTTTATCAAAAAGACATATAACCATATCGACTTGCTGAATAATACCCTGAATTCAAAAAACAATTCAAGACTGATTAAATTGTATGTTAGCAATATCACTACATGCGCCAAATCAACAACTAAGAGAGAAATTAGTCCCTATAGCAAAACAACATCCAATACACCAATTAATAAATATACTAGATAAATATTACCAAAAAACAAAAAATAGAATTTTTTACGAATACACAATGCTAAAAGGCATAAACGACGAAAAAAAGCATGCAAAAGAGTTGATAAAACTTGTAAAAAAACAAAATTGCCATATAAATCTAATTGCTTACAACGAAAATCCTGCAATGCCACAACTAAAAGAAAGCGATTCAAAAACGATAGAAAAATTCAAAAAAACATTAGAAGATAATTGATTAACTGTCACTCTGAGACAACCCTTTTGAAGACAATCAAAATGAGCTTGTGGGCAGCTAGGCTGGGAACAAATTTGAAAATATAGAGACTAAAAGTTACTTCCTATCACCATTTACTTTCTTTGCTCTCGTCTTTTCAAGTTTTCTTAAAAAATTATTTTTGAAATTATACCTAGTGTCTTTAAATGAATTTTTTTTTGAAATAAACCAAAAATAAAAAAAGTAAATCATCTTATTTATTTTTAACTTGAAATACAAAACAAAACAATTTTTTTTTACTTTTTTTATTCCAAAAAGCACAACTAATCAAAAAACCAAAATAAACGTAGCCAAGGGAGTAGGAGTAAAATAAGCTACCATTCAAAACAAAAAAATAAGAAAACCTATAATTATTCTAACAAAAAAAGTTTGCTTATCTAACTTTCTTTTAAGCTTATTGTTTTTGAATAAACCAAAAAATGAATCTATACAAACTCTAACCTTATCATTAAATCTTTTTTCTTCTGGAGACATATAAAAACATTAAATCTTAAAACCCAAATAATTATATTTTTTTATCTCAAATAATGGAATTTTGCATCCAATTTTGTGGAGCAAGTTTTTAAAACAAAGCTGTCTGTTATTTTATAATTTTTAAATAGTTATATTACCTTTAATATACCATATAAAGAAATCACAAATAATTGACACATCTTAAAGAAATGAAAAGAGTTTACATTTTATTATTTAATATAAATGTTCGATATTTTTTCAGTGTAAACTAAATAATTTTATTTATAGCAAAAAGAAAGTCAATCATTTTTAAAAGAAATTTTAGGAAAAATAAGCCAAGCTGATTTAACTTAAAGGTAAAGAAAAATTATTAAGCTATTGTTCCAACAAGCTCTGCCATTGGCAAGAACACTGCAGCAACAATTACTCAAACAACGATTGCAATAAATCACATCAAAGCTGGTTCTATAAGTTTCATAATACCATCAATTTCTGTGTCAAGTTGCTCTCTATAAAAGCTAGCCATTTTTAACAAAACATCTCATATGTTTCAAGTCTGTTCTCATATTCAGATAATTTGAACCAATATAGGATCAAACAACCAAGATCATTCCATAGACTCTACAAATCACAATCATACTTCAAGGTCCTGTCTCATATTATACGCTTTTGTTTTATAATAATAGTTGTTAAAAATTCACTCAATTTGTTCCAAAGATTCTGTTGGAGAAACTCAAGCATTATAAAAATCTCATAAAAGTTTAGAAAACCTATATAAGTTGAATTTTTTACTAAGTCATCAAATAATAGGTGCTGTCAAAAATATTTTATCCATAAATATCCTAAACTTTAATAGGTATTTGTATGCAGAATAATAACCAATACTTATTCAAAAAAATAACAACAATAAACTCCACCAATAATCTTGCAAAAAATCAGATAAATCAAGAATAAAAATAGTTATTCAAGGCAAGTCATCTTCATCAGGAAACATTTCTACCATTGTTGGTATTACATATATAAGAAGGATAATTACAGCAATAATTGCTATAAGTATAACAAAAGAAGGATATATCATAGCAGATTTAACTTTTGATTGAATTTGCTGGAAATTTTCAAGTTCATCTGCTAAATTTTGTAATACCTCCGGTAAGTTACCCATGGTTTCAGATGACTTAATAAGCGATATCTCATCATGAGAGAAGACATCAGATCTTTTGTACATTGAATCAGCTAAAGAAGTTCACTGAGAAGTCTCTTTTATCAACAATTCTATAACCTTTCTCATTCAAGGATGAGTTTCTCATGCAAGAATAGATTGCAAAGAATCTCTAATTCAAAGTCATGCATTTTGAGTAACCGACAAAAGTCTAAAGAATGCCACTTTATTGTCAAGTTTAGGAGCATTAAGTCTGTCTAAATAATCTTTAATCATATATGTAGTTTTAATTTTTTAAATTTCTCTATGCTTAGTAAGCCTATAAACCTCTTCTAAAGTTGTTTTTCAAGACAATACTTTAAATATTCAATCTCTTTCCAAATCCATCATTCATTTATCCAATGCTACTTTTTCAATTTCAAATGCTGTCTTATTTTTTCACAATAAATTTTTTATTTCATCATCGAAATCAAGTATCTCATAAAGACCTATTCTTCACTTATATCAACTACCAAGACAACTGTTACATTTTTGATCTCAAGATTCATCTTTTCAAGTTCAAAAAAGTCAATATCATTCTTCTGCAAACATTTTCCATTGTTCGTTATTAACTCATCTTTTTACAAGCTCTTTTTTTAAAACTTCTTTGTCTATGCTTGCTAAAATTTTTTTTGCATTAGAATAGTATTGAGGAAATTGATCTTTTATATTTATCTTTTGTTTACAATCAGGGCAAATTGTCCTAGCTAATCTCTGAGCCATTACAATATTGAAAGTACCTGATATCATATATGGCTGTGCTCACATATTTATTATTCTGGTAAGAGTTTCAGCAGCAGAGTTAGCATGTATAGTACTAAAAACAAGATGTCATGTCATTGCTGCTTCCATAGCAGTTTCTAATGTCTCAGAATCTCTTATCTCTCATACCATTATTATGTCGGGATCCTGCCTCAAAGCTGCCCTTAATCATTGAGCAAAAGTATATCATATATCTGACCTAACTTGTGATTGATTAAGTCAATCAGCTTTGTTCTCTACAGGATCTTCATATGTTGTAATATTCTGGTCTATAGTATTAACATAATTTAAGGCTGCATAAAGAGTCGTACTTTTACCAGAACCAGTAGGTCAAGTAGTTAGTATAATTCAGTTAGGCAAAACTATTTTTTTATATAATATTTCATTATTAGTTCATTCGATTCCCATAACATCGATAGGAGGGACTTTTTTTGATTTATCAACAATCCTCATCACAAGCTTTTCTCACCATACAGTAGGCAAAGTATTTGCACGAAGATCAATTTCTTTATTTGTCAATGTAGCTGTAGAAACTCTTGCATCTTGAGGTAATCTTTTTTCATCAGGTCTCATTTGACCAGACTCTATTTTAAATTTTGCTATTACGCTTTCTTGAATGTTTTTAGGATACTGAATAAGTTCCTGCAAAACACCATCAACCCTTATTCTTACCCTAGAATAATTCTCAAAAGGTTCAATATGAACATCAGAAGCTCACATTTCTACAGCAATAGTCAAAAGATTATCAAATATTTTAATAGTATCTGTTTGAACAATTGCTTCTTCTAAATTAGATTTTAACTGATCAATACTCATTTCCATTTTTAAATTAAATTAACCACATAAATTGTTTTCATTCAACATTCTGTATATTTCAAATAACCTTATAGATCTTTGATAATTATTTAAATTATTATATATATCTCAAATATCATCAAACAAATTTAAAAGATCATTGTAATTTGCAACTATGTTTGTATCTATCTCCACTTGATCTTGTGTAGCTATATCAAGTTCCTCTTGAACCAAATCAGCTGCAACATTATGATCTAATGATCAAGAATCTTCTCAAAAACATATTTTTCATAATTCTTGAGATATTTCATCAAGCTCATTACTTGATAAATTTCTTCAATATACATTTATAGATATATTTCCATTATATCACATATCATCAACAGAAACATCTCTACCTTCTATTTTTCTAAATGTAAAGTTTTGTATATTCAAGACTGGAGGTAAATTATTATAAAATTTCCCCAGTTCTTGATATTTATCCAAATTAGGATCTCATACGGTATATGCTAGTGAATGAATGTTAGAAAATTTTTCCCTAAATTCCTCATAACAAACCCTTCATCATCACAGATCACAATCAACATTTTCGTTCATAGCTCCAGCAATAATTTCTGAATTTATAAATCAATAATCTTGATTATTATTTTCATCATCATAACTACCAACCCATTCATGAAGCATCTGTCAGACTTTTTTATTTTTTTCTTTAGTTGACATTTCCTCTTCAAATTCATAATTATTTTTTATTTTTTCAAATAAATCATAGGTAAACTCATTAATGAGAGATACATTTCTTTTATTTGAAGTTGCTGATAAAGAACTAACCAATTTCAAAAAGTCTCTTCTTGTTTCAGTAGAAAAACCAACATCTACAGAGATATAAAAATAGTCTTCATCTAATTCTTGGATTCCTCAAACCCTAATATTTTCAACCTCATTGTATTCACTAAAAAAGTCAGACCAATGCTGTATTAAATTAGTATCAATATAGGGATTATTGTCCAAAAAATCTTTTCAAATTAGTCAAGTATCAACATATCAATCATAAGGATTTTTCCAAACATTTAGAGAAGGCAAAAAATAATTTATCAAAAAATTTTCATAAGGAGACTGAAACTGATCAAAAATACCTTGTAACCTTTGCCTTTCACCATCCAACAAATAATATCTTTCAAACAATTCAGTTAATTGTTCATAGTCGTCAGCAGAAAAATCTCATTCATCTGTTAAAGCATATTCTCCAACAAGATAAAGATTGTCTAACCTTTCATTTAAAATATTATAATTTGCATGTAGCCTATATCAAGTAAAAGAAATAAACAAAGACAATAAAATAAATAAAATAAAAACAATATAAAACTTAACTATAGGATTTTTAAAGAAATTTAAAGTAGAACTTTTAAAATCTTTTAAATAACTTATAGTTTTTTCCTTATCAAGATTTTTGGCTTCTTCCTTAAAATTATTTAATTTATTTTTTATTTTAAAAATTATTCAATCTTTTCAAAATTCTTCTGGTTTATTTTCATCTGACTCATCTTCAATAAACTCTTCGTCCGATTCAGCATTTTTCTCATCATATTCAGAATATGATTCATTATTCTCCTCTAATTCAGAATTTTCATCATCCTGCTGCTCGGTTGTTTCACCTTCTTCTTCAAGACTATCATTCAAATCATCTCCTATTTCATCAAATGAAAAACTTGAGGAATCTTGTCAAGTACTACTTAAATTTTCTTCTTCCTCTTCATCAACAAGATCATCAGAACTATCTTGTACATTTTCACCCGAATCTAATTCATCAGACAATCAATCAAAAGTCAATCAGTCATCAGTATTTTGATTTTCATCATCAGAAGAATTATTCTCTTCTAAAAGTTCATTAAATTCTGTGTTTTCATTTTCGTTGTTTGTATTTCTAAACATTTTTCAAAAGTTAAAAAATAAAATTAACCATCATAAATAAAGTCAAATATTTCTCTTTGTACATCTTTTTGAATAGGAACATCAAAATTGAATCTTGAATTCCTTATTTCTTCCTCTCTATCCTGAATTCTAACAGTTCTATCATTTACATCTAATGTTGCAAAGGTAACATCTTTTCACACTATAAAACTGGAACCTCTAATAGTATTTATTAAAGTGTTTGTAATATGAATGTGAGGGCTTCTAATTCATCTATTTGCCAAAGATATATGATCCTCTGTGAATGTGTTTATATCAACAGAAAAGGATATACTTCTATCTTGTATTCACATGTTATTTAATGTAATAGCCAATCTTGGTATCTCCTCAAACTCTAATTCTTCATCAATTGCTGAAATTAATTCTTTAAATATACTAACATTAATTTCACCATCATAATAATTATCAAAATCTCAAAATCTATTACATCTTGAATTTTCAAAAGGATTCAAATAACAATAAGATAGATATCTTTGTATATCTTGTTCTCATCTATTCAAAAAATTCTCTATATTTGATCTTACTCTTCTCTCGCTCCATGGCACCTGCTCAAGAAAATCATCCACAAAACTATCTATTTTTTCAAAAACATTCATTGCAGTAAAAAACTTTATAGATTCTATAGACAACAAAGCTCTTTGCATATGAGTATCTGCTATAAGGTCATCTAACTCTCTAGATAGATACCCATATGTAGACAAATTTTCTCTAACATATTCTATATCTGAAGAAGTTTCATCCATTTGAGATAAAGAATCCTGCAAAAAAATCTCTATCTCATCCTTTTTCTCCATATAAGACATATCAGAATTTATAATAGAATTCACCTCATTGTTTACTTCCTCCAAAGAATCATAGTTTCAAATATTTTCTAATTGTGTCTCTTCTGTAGTAGTAAAATAGTCTATATCAAAATTTGAAAAAATAAAATCCAGTCAATTATAAGCTGTATCTCTAGTATCTTCGAACCAATCTACATATTCTTGTTCTTCATGAGATAATTCACCGTCTTCATCATGAACATTTATATGAAAATATCTATTGAAAAGATACAAAACAACAGCCAATAATATCCAAATAACAAGCAAAAAAGAAAAAAGGTTAAACAACGTGTTAAATTTTTGTTTCCTAGACTCTTGTCTTTTTGCTTCCTGCATCTCTTCTAATGTCTTTTCTTCTTCCTCATAAACCTCTTCCAAAAACTCATCTATTACATCATCTCATCAATCACTTTGATACTTTCTTTTTTCAGCACTATCGTATTTTTGTTCCATAATTTTTGTATTAATTTGTAAATTAATTTAAATACAATATTAAACATATATTTTTTTTTGTCAAATTTTTTGAAACTTTTTTTATCACATTGCTTTTTTTATATCATCAATACTATAACCCCTAGAGTTTAATTTCCTAATAATATCAAATCAATCTATTCATTTTTTTTTGTACCTTTGTATCTCATTTTGAATTCAATTAAGAATTCAATCTTTTATTTCTTCTTCCATTTGATAAAATAAATCATTTATAATTTCTTTATCAATTCATTTTTGAATAAGTTTTAGTTTGATTTGAAAAAAAGGTTTTCACTTTTTAACAACATTTGAATATATATACATTTCAGCATATTTTTGATCATTTACGAAATTTTGTAATTTCAATCTTTTAATCGATGAATTTATTTCATTTTCACCATATCACTTTTTTAAAAGTTGTGTTCTTAACTGGTTCTCAGTTTTTGGGAATTTGGAGATGTGCTTCATTGCATAATCAAGACATTTTTTCATTTAATTATAATTCATAATAACATAATAAAGCCAAATAAAAACCCCTACAAAAACCCTAGTTTAAATATTTTTTACAGCACAAACAACTATTAAGAAAGATTTAAATAAGATAAACAATTGCACTTGAAGAATCTTACTCATAAAACTTGAAAAAGAATATTTATGCATTCCACAAGTTTTACAACACAGAGAACCAAAACTATTCTATCGCAATAAAAAAGCTTTATTTTCAACCAAATTTAAAAGAATTTTTGACGCTTTTATAAGTAATCTATAAATGGTGTTTCTAACTAAACAACTTATATAATTCTTTTTTATAAATAATTATCGAAGGATAAATTTTTATATTTTTTAATATGTTTATAATAGCATCTGATAGTTTGGAATAAAACTTAGGATCTGTAGAAAAATTTTCATCACAATAATACAATAATTGCTTAGCAAAATCAGATAAGTCTATTCAAGATTTTGATAGATCCGACAACATAACAAACGAAGATTCTAAATTGTTGTTTTTTATATAATTTATAAACTCTTCAATTTTTTGAGTTGAAACAATTCATAATAATCTAACTACATTATCAGTAGAAACTTTTCAAAATAAACTTAACTGCTCCAAGTACTTGATAGCATCTCTCATCGCTCCATCTGAATACTTAGATATCAATTCAATAGCTTCAGAATTGTATTCATATTTCTCCTCTTTGCAAATATATAATATCCTGTCAAAAATATCTTCAAAATTCAATCTTTTGAAATTAAAAATCTGACATCTTGATATAATGGTATCTGGAACTTTATTAAGTTCAGTAGTAGCAAGGATAAAAAATAAATAACTTGGAGGTTCTTCCATTATTTTCAACAAAGCATTAAAAGAAGCTTTGGAAAGCATATGTACCTCATCTATTATATAAACCTTTTTCTTAAGATTAGAAGGAGGATAAGGTGCCTTTTGTATAATTTCCTCTCTAATATTTTCTACTTGAGTATGAGATGCGGCATCAATTTCTACAAAGTCTATATTTTTATTGTTATTTATGCTAATACAATGATGACATTCATTACATGGATCTCAATTATTAAGATTTTTACAATTTACGGCTTTTGCTAATATCCTAGCAACAGTAGTCTTTCAGGTTCATCTTGACCCAAAAAATAAGTAATTATTATCAACATTTCACTTATCAGCTTGATGTTTTAGTATATCAACAATATGTGACTGATTAACTACACAGCTAAATTTTTTTGGACGATATTTCAAATACAAAGACATAACAAATAAAAGCTTTTAATTAAATAGGTATTTAAACATTAAGAGTTATTATATTTATTAAAAATATAAAATCAATCAGAAATTAGATTAAAATTAAAACATATAAAATTACCGTTAAAAGAAATTGATTTACAAAACAAATTATTTATCCTTGGGCATTAATTTATATAAAAATTACAATTCAAAATAATGAATGAAATTAAACAACAAAATCTAATTGAATTGTTCATGCAAATAAATCAACAAGTGAATCTTTCAGCAATAAGGGACTATGAATGAATAAAAACAAAACATATCAAAGATAGTTTACAAATAGAAAATCTAATTGAATTAAAGAATAAACGAAATATATTAGATTTAGGTACAGGTTGATGATTCCCGCTATTGCCACTTTCTATTGAATATCCAAAATGTAATTTTGTATGAATTGATTGAAGAAAAAAGAAAATAAATGCAATCAATACTATCATCAAAGAACTGAAAATAGAAAATGCTAAATGAATACGACAAAGAGCAGAAAATCATAAAAAATCATATGATCTAATTACAGCAAGAGCAGTTTGACATGTCAGTAAAATAGTTCCCCTATGTTGTAGTTTAATAAAGAGAAATTGATATATTTTGTTGTACAAACAAAACAACAAAGAAGAATATGAAGATTTATTAAAAATATGTAACAAAAAAAGTCTAGAAATCATAAAAAGTTATAACTACAAACTCTTTGAAAACGATATACAAAGAATTATTTATTTGTTAAAATAGGTATAATTTGTTAAAATTGGGTATATTATTTTTCTGACAGATAAAAATATTCTCCCTATTAGAAGTTGAACTGTTTTTTCTAAACTGTTTTAAAAGTAATTTAAAATAAAAGTATTTAGAATCATAAAATTATTTTTTATCTTCTGATTATTTGTTTTATCAAGATTTATTGCTTTTAAAATGTATTTGTCAAATTGCATTCAAAAAGATTTTTTCTTTTTAATAGAATATAAAATAATATTTCCTTTTATATTAATTAATCTATTTAGATCCTTATCAAAAATTTT
>CAYMVT010000026.1:0-13630 GCA_964394325.1 uncultured Candidatus Peribacteria bacterium
CTTTCTTCCCATCATCATTCTTCAGCCGCTTCTTCAAAAGGGTTTGCATGAGCTGGTGGTATTACAAAATCTAATCATTTTGCTAGCATAGATTTTATTCATGCTAATGTTCTATCTCATATTCATTCTCTTTCTACTTGCTCCAATACTTTTGATTCTGGTATTGATACAACTTGTCAATTTTCCAAATTCTTTCAATCTCAAAATTGTATATTCAATGCCAAAAGTGCTGCTGCTAAAGCTGATCCAGTTATCTTTGTTGTGTTTCTTAGTCATTTTGAATCTTTGTTGTTTGTCTCTGGTGTTTGATTTATTCTTTCTGTCATAATTTTTTGAGTTAGGAAATTAAAACTACCCATTTATTAATAAAATTTATCATTATGTCAAGTATAAATTTTTTTGGGTGGATTTGTCAAATATTGGGGATAGTTTCACTGCTAAAAAACCTAACACCCCTATCCCCACACCATAAGAAAATTAAACTTATGCTTTTTTACAATCTCAAATACTATGGTGTTTTTATCTTCAATATACTCGCAAAATACAAAAATTTCCAGAAAATAGTGTACTACTCTTTTTTTACTTACTCTACCATCAGTACTTCTTCTAAATAGTTAAGTTTTTTTATTTTCTCTTGAAATTTTGCATAGCATCAATATATTATAGGTGCTACGATATTTGTAGTAAAATCAAAATATAGTAGTGAAGAATTAGAATCACATAAAAAATAAAATAGATTTTATATCCTAAAAATTACAAAAAAATGTGAAAAATAATATGAATAGATTTATGAACAACTAACTCTGCTTTTGCATATACTTTGTGAGAAAAGCCTGAAATAATTGCAAATGCTGAATGAGATAGAACAACTCCTTCAGTAGTTTATATCAAGTGAGACCAGCTTTTGGTAGGTAAATTAGCCAAAAGAAAAGCTGTATTAGAACCTGAAAATGTGGTATATGAAGCAAAAAGATTCGTAGGTAAAAAATACAAAGAAGTAAAAAATGAAAGCAAAAATGCTTCTTACAAAATCAAAGAATGAAGCGATGGTTGAGTTTTGTTTGAAGTAGATGGTAAAGACTACAAGCCTGAGCAAATTTCTGCCTTTGTATTACAAAAAATTAAACAAGATGCAGAAAAATTCCTTGGAGAAACAATAAGTAGTGCTGTGATAACAGTACCTGCACACTTTAACGATTCTCAAAGAAATGCAACCAAGGCAGCTGGTGAGATTGCAGGTCTAAAAGTTGAAAGAATTATCAACGAACCAACAGCAGCCGCATTAGCATATTGAGTATGAAAAAACAAAGATGAGAAAATAGCAGTTTATGACTTATGAGGAGGAACTTTTGATATTACAATACTTGATATATGAGCAGAATGAACTTTCCAAGTACTTTCAACAAGTGGTGACACAAATCTTGGTTGAGCAGATTTTGACAATAGATTGATCGACCACTTGTTAAATATATTCAAACAAAATGAAAATATGGATATCAGCAAAGATCCGATGGCATTACAAAGACTAAAAGAAGAAGCAGAAAATGTCAAAATTCAACTTTCTCAAACAGAGAGTGTAGACATTAATATTCCATATATTACTACAGGAGAAGATGGACAACCCAAACACTTACAAGCAAGTATAACAAGATCAGAATTTGAAAACATGATAAAAGATCTAGTTGACAGGACCAAACAACCTGTACAAAACACAATCAAGGATGCAAAATTATCTGCAAACGATATAAATGAAGTTATCCTTGTATGAGGTAGTACCAGAATTCCTTTGGTTTGACAAACTGTAAAAGAATTATTTGGCAAAGAACCAAAAATGACTGTAAATCCTGATGAAGCAGTAGCAGCATGAGCAGCAATTCAAGGAAGCATCATTCAATGAGACAGCAAAGATATATTATTGATGGATGTAACCCCTCTTAGTCTATGAGTAGAAGTAGAATGAGGTCTGCTAGATACTGTAATACCAAGAAACACGACAATACCTGTAAGTAAATCAAAAACATACACTACTGCTCAAGATAATCAACCAGCAGTTACTATTAATGTTTACCAATGAGAAAGAAGTATGGCGTCTGATAATAAACACCTTGGAATGTTCAACCTAGATGGTATCCCTCCAATGAGAAGAGGTGAAGCACAAATTGAAGTAACTTTTGATATAGATGCAAACGGCATTTTGAATGTTTCTGCAAAAGAAAAAACCACCTGAAAAGAACAAAAAGTAACAATTCAGTGAGCTACTAACATCTCAGAAGAAGAAGTAAACAAAATGCAAGAAGAAGCTGAAAAATTTGCAGAAGAAGATAAAAAAAGAAAAGAATTAGCTGAAAAGAAAAATGAATTAGATGCTATAACTCATCAATTGGAAAAATTCCAAGATGAAAATGCAGACAAATTAGAACAAGCCGACAAAGACAAGATTGCTGAGCTTATCTCTGATGCGAAACAAACAAAAGAAGATCCAAATGCTACAAAAGAACAAATTCAAGAAAAAGTACAAAATCTACAAACTGAAATTCAGTCTTTGATGCAAAAAGCTACTGCTGCAAATCAATGACAAGCAGCTCCAGAATCCGAACAGCCACAAGATGCACAAACTACTGATGCAGAAGTTGTTCAGGATGACAATAATCAACAGACAGATGAAGAACAAAAGAACAAGTAAAAAATGGTTATAAAACAAATCTAAGACCCAAACAAAAATCCTGCAGTAAGAACTTTGCAGGATTTTTTTGTAAAGTTATAAATTAGTGTCTGCTGAAAAAGTCTTAATTTCCATATTTTTGTGCAATGCCAGCAGCTACTAAAAAAACTAAAGTACAAGAAACAACTGCACTCTCAGAATAAGGAACTTTTACATTTTATAATATAGTGTGCATTTTTGATATTTTTTCAGTGAGCACTAAATTAAAGTTATTAATTCAACAAACAATCTTAGAGTTGATTTTATCTAACATCAAATCTTATCAATTCAAATACTCTTCAATAGCATCTAACATAATATAATATGCACCTTGATCCAGCATATTAACATAATTGTCATGCCTCATATGTTTAAAATTCAATCAAGCATCTAAAATTTTATATTTTTCCTTAAACCTATCCAAAGAGGTTCTTTGTCAATTTTCATAAGCGGCATCACGAAAAGATTCAAATGCCTTCAACATATTTCAGTTATTAGACAAGATCCAATTTTCTACTCATACACCACCAATTCATCATTCTGGTTTCTTATAAGCTCCTTTTTCTTTAAGTATTTTTTTCGTCAAGACAATATTTGCTATGACCTTTTCATACGATTCATTTCAACAGTATCTGTTAATATGTTTTAATTTCGTTTTGACTGCATCGTGAGTCTCAAAAACACTAAGCTCTGATCTTGGAACAAAACAAACATCAACCTCTGGAATTCATTCTATTGCAGTAGCATTAACCTCTTTAAGTATTCAGAACTTTTCTTCCTCTTGCTTATAGTTTTTGTCTCATCAAAGTTTTTTATTTATCTTTGTTGCAATTTTTTCAACCTTTGAATAATCCTTAACATCCAATTTTAATGTTAAATCAAAATCAAAGTCTCAAGGCATATTTGTATATCTTCATGTTGATCAGGTATCTACTATTTCAGCTCACAACATTCTTTTACTAAATTCACTTTTTAGCTCTATGCCTTCATCCTCCAAAACATTTTTTATTGTTTTGATTATCTCTGAATAGATCCTATCAATTTTCTCTTTGTTTTCAGAAAATCAGTTTAATATATTACTTATTTCATTGAAGTGTTTGTCTTTTTGACTAGTTTCTATAATTTCAAGTTCAGATCATTCATAATATTCAATTCAATCAAATGCTTTGCGATATTCCTTATACATTTCAGGTGTATATATTATTTTACCATCCTCATCAGTTATAGGAATATAAAATCAATTCTTTGCTATTATATAAAATATATTTTCCAATTTATTTTTATTATCTTTGAGTTCATCCTTTACTATAATAAAATCAATTTCTGTACTTGGAAATCATGTACGAATTCAATAATGTTTTTCATTGTTAGTTTGAAACAATTCCAGACTTTCTCAGTCATATTCTCAAACATTATTTTCATTTGTTTCCTGCATCTTTAAATTGTTTTTTAATACAAACAACACATCTCAAAAATTTTTAGCAATTGATTCATCTATAGCTCATCTTATACCATTATTCAAATCATCTTCCAAAACCATACTTAAATCTGTATCCAAAGGAGTTAGATCAGAATCAGAACTTTCTCCCAAAAACTCTTTGGCTACTGATCAGTTTTGCAAAATATTTTCAACCCGTTTGTTTTGAGTTCACTTCAAAAGATCTCATGTCTGGATTTGTAGATATCAATTTTCTGCTTTTTGAACTAAATCAATACTACGATCATAAGCATCTTGTTTTGATTTTTCAATAATATCTAGAGCTTCAGAAAAATTCTGAACTCATATAGGCTTCAAAAACATTTCAGCAAGTCTATGAGTAATTGTTTGTCATTTTTTAACTTTCAGATCTTGTTTGAGCTTTTCATACCTATCTTTTATAGATCATTGTATTGGATTTCTTCACCCATCTCACAATTGTGATGACAAAAATAAAGTATCAAGTCTATCAAAAAAATAATTCAACTGCTCATTTTGCTTGTGAGTCAAGTCTTCGAATCACACCTCTTCAGCCTGCTTTAGAACATTTTCTCAGTCTTGAATAGTTCTTATGTAGTCACGAAGATTACGATTAGCTGAATAAAGATAAGCTTTTAATAAATCTTTATAAATAGTATAATACCTTCTTTTTGTAAAAGATTTTCTCAAGAAAGGACTTACATTTTTTTTTAATTTTTCTTCTAATTTTTCAGGTGAATGAAGTATTTCAAACACTTTCCAAACTTTCCCAACCAAAGGGAGATTATTTTCAACAAAGACATTTTCAATTTGTTCATAATATCAAATAGGATCATCAGTTTCCAAAAGATCATCTTTTAATGGCCCCTTTACCCTCTGTATTTCTTGAGAAGGAGATTCGTCTATTTTTTGAAAGACTTCAATATAAGCATCCCTTTTCTCAATCGGAATACCAAAAATTTCTTTAAATCTTGATAATACTATCTCCCTAACAAATTTCGATTTTTGAGTTGCTTGTTGAGCTCGATTTATATCTTCTTTTACTGATTCTCGACCAAAAGATTCATTATTTGCAAGTAATTCCAACAACTCATCTGATTGATAAAGCAAGACTTCAAGAATTTTTTGATGATCTATTTCCTGAAACTCATATTCTCCAAAACAAAATACTGACTCTGGAATATATTGATAGTTTTCTAAAACTTTTTTTAAATCTTTTTCCACTCAGGCTTGCCAAAAATTTTTATCATTGATAATAAGCTCTTTTGTGGCTTTATCTTGTTCCCATAGATAGGATAAAGTTAAGGAAGGAAATTCTCACATTCACTCACACCAATATTTTCTTTGTTCTTCTGGAGAAAATAATCACTCTGGAATATAGCTATAAACTCCAAAAAATAATAAAATATCTTTATTTCTAATTTTTTTCCAGAATCTCTCTTTGTTCCTCCAAAGTAGACAATGAGACAATATCAGGATAATATATCCGTGCTCTTTCTGGTTCTTTTTGAATTGCATTTTTCAAAAATATCTTATCTGATTTTACGATATCATTTTCAAACTCATACATAGGGTACGGTATACCCAAATACTTTGCAGCTACTCTTAAATCCTGTAATATTTCATCATTAGGTAATTTTTTTTGATGTAGTTCATAAAAGAAATCTCTCAAACCAGCTTTTGGATTGGTTAAAGCATTTATATCATAATTCATATTAAGCAAAATATCAAATTTTCGCTCCTCTATATCATTATAAAATCAAATAAGATCAAAAAAACTACCAAAATTATTTAAGATGTCTTTTTTATCTAATAAATTTAACAATTTATCCGTTCACTGTTGAAATTTAGAAGCTTTTATTTCTGATTTTATTATTAATGAAAATAAATTTTGCAAATATCCATCCGACATATTTGAAGTAATTAATTCATTCTCCAACAAGAACTGTATTATCTGTACAAGATTTTCTATTTCTTCAAGTCAATTATCTAAGTTTTCAAAGCTTTCTATAAATATTAACAAATTTTTCGTAATAAGTTGATTATCCAAAAGAAGTTCATTTTTGATAATAAAGTTTGGTAGCTTATTTATTGTCAATCAAGATATTTCAAACAACTCATCTCATATATTTCAGAATAAAATTTCAAATTTTTTATATCATTCTTCTGTCAAAGAATTAAACATATTTATAGATTTTTCTGAATTGTTAATTATATGCTCTCATAAATTTAATTTTTGGAGAAAGTTTTGAATATTATCAATTCACTGTTCTGTAAATGAATTAGTTACATTTATAATCTTTTGTAAGCGATCATACTTTAGTCACTCTCCAGACACTGCCAGATATTTATATTCACTAAATGAATCAATAATTTTTTTAAATCAATCTTTTTTGCTTTCTTCTAATGAAGAAAAAAGCTTAATAAAATTTTCAAAATTATCAACAAAGTCATCTGAAGAAAACCTACCTGAATTTAATAAGGTATATACAACATACAATTGAACAGAACTGCAATTAAGTAAATTAATAAAATTATTTAACTCTAATTCTCTTAATTCAAAATCATTCTCCTTTAATAACAAACTTAGTTCATCAGAAGGAGTCTCTGGGATTTTTGATAAAATATTATATAATCTTTCATTAGTTACCTTTGAGTTTTTACCTAAAATATCCAATAATTTGAAAACAATTCTATTTTGTTCATTACTAAAAGATAAAACTAATTCTTTAATTTGATTTTTACTTTGATCTTCAGAATTAAGCATGAATCTGCAATAATTTTGTAGTATATCTTCATCATAGTTTTCTACTAAGTATACAAAATCATGAAGTTTTTCTATATCTCCATCAGCTTGTCTTATAAGTCTTGATGCTATAACTTTATTAGTTCATTCATTAATCTTATTTGTTAACTTTTTATAAGTTTGACTAAAATATGGATTCAATTTATTTTTTATTTTTCATATTACAATTTCTCAGGTTTTTCTTGTTTTTCCCAAAAAAGAATCACTTTCTTTGGTTGTTACTATCTTATCCTGTCATCATTCTACCGCAGCTTCTCCTTGAGTTTCTGTCGATTCTCCTTCTGTTCCATCATTTATTTCTTTCTGAACATCTTTTACTTGTTCTTCTGAGAACAATTCTTCTTTTAATATCTCGGCTTGTTTCTGTTGATTTTTTGTAGTTTCCTCTTTTGATTTTGAAAATCGCTCCAAAAAATTATCTTGAGAGTCTTGTGAAAAGTTTGAAAACTTATCTTGAGTCTTATTTAATACCTTTTGTTCAAAACTATTTCTATTTGATGTATTTTTTGATTTCATTGAAATTATTAAGATCAATATTAAAAAATTTTTTTTTTGATTTTCATTATTTTTTAAAGCATAAATGTATTTACTTGCAAGTATAAGAATCAAAAGTTTCCAAACATCATAACAATTTTATCGATATATGTAGCTTTCATTAGGTCACATTACTACATTATTTTTTTGCTTTCTCTGTTTCCTTACTCATCTTCAGCTTCATCCTCATCATCCAACATTCACAGTCTTGCACTGATTTCAGCATCCACAAACTCCCTTTTTCTTCAGTATTTCTTCCTGCAATATTGTCTTAGTATTTCTGCTACTCTAGGATTTTCATAATCGGTTGTCCATATAGTATTCATACTAAATACTCTAGTAGTAGCATTAGCGATATTCATTTTGATATAAACTTTAAAGTTTGAAATCCCCACTATATCCTGAACAGATAATACTGGAGAGTATTCTTTTTCCAAAAATTCTGCATCAGGAGCTCATACCTTGAAACTTTGCATAGTTCACACATTACCAAAAACAGCATCTTTTACTCATCATCAGCTTTCACCAAGATTGTTTCAAGTGCTTGATTCTAGCTGTCAAATATACTGATGGGCCATTATCAAAGATAAGTGATATTTCCTAGCCTCAGATAAGATATCAGCAAAAGTATCTGTTACAAAGTTTTGAAACTCATCTACATAAAGGAAAAAGTCTCTTCTTTGCTCTTCTGGAATATCTGCTCTGGACATTGCTGCATTATTTATCTGACTTACAATAATCATTCACATAAGCTGTGCATTCAATTCTCATATTTTTCATTTACTCAAATTAATTAGCAATATTTTACCTTCATCCATAGCCTTACGGAAATTGATAGCAGATTTTGTCTGTCATATTATGTTTCTTATCAGCCTATTGGTAATAAAATTCACAAATTTAGAACTAAAATAAGGGATAATTTCTTGTTTTTCTCTGTCTCCCATTGCATTATAAGTTTTTTCCCAAAAATTTCTCACAACAGGATTTTTTACTTTTTTGATTTTGTATTCTCTAAATCATTGATCAGTAAACAATCTTGGCACATCTATCAAAGTAGCTCAATCCTCCATATCTTCCAACAAAGTCAAACTAGCATATTTGAAGTATTCTTGAATTCTAGGACCAAAAATCTCTGGACCAAACATTTTCATAAATATTTCAGTAGCATCATTAACTACCCTATCAGCCTGATCGGGATTGTCAATTTCATAAAGATTTAATCACATAGGTCTTTCCTCGTCTCCAGCATCAAACAATATTACATCCTTTGCCCTGTCTTTGGGAACATATTTTACTATATCCTCTACCAAATCTCAGTGGGGATCAACTACACAGATTCAATCACCGTTCCAGATATCTTGCCTTGCCAAACTTGCAATATACACGGACTTACCTCAACCGGATTTTCATATAATATAATGGTGTCTGGATCTATCCTTCTTTTTCATATATACAGGAGTAAATTTGTTTCTGTGTACATTAACACCAAGTAATGTTCAATCTTTAAAAACTCTCAATCATGTTTTGTAGTTTACTTCTTTTTCTTTCACATATTTTTTACCATCTTGTTCTACAATCTCTTTGTCCAATAAGTCTTTGTCTGAAAAATCCTCAATAGGAATTAACTTTTCTGATACTTCCTTTTTCTTTCCTACTCACCAATGCCTAATTCACTCAAAAATCTTTGATAGGTTTCAATCTTTGTATTCTTCTGCGATTTTTCATGTAATAAAATAATTATTTGGCTTTTCTAGTTTTGGTAAATTATCCGGAGCAGCAAGAGCCTTGTAGTCCATCCATTTGATTATAGGAGTACGATTAAACAAACTATCTGGTAAATGAAAAAAACCTGCTAATTCATTCACTGTAAAAATATTTTTTCTATAAAAAAAGTTGGGTAAATGGAAAAAGACTGCAAACCTCCATAATGGCTTGAATATAAATCAAAAAATATCATGCAATATTTCTGGCTGATCAAGTCCATTATTATACTCATCTTTGTAAATAGTTAGTGCACTTATTATTGTTTGTAGATTACTAGAAAGCCTGTCCTTGTACCTAGAAGAAGTGATAAGCATAACTCAAGCTGTAAAAGCAGGTTTACCAGCTTCTTCTCACATAGCATTTAATGCATCTTCTTCGGCTTTTACCATACGAATCAATGGATCTCACTGTTTGTTGTCTCAATAAGGATTGTGGGGATCTTCAAATTTTTTTACAAGTTTATTTGAAGGACCATGAATCAAAAATTGAACGAACTTCCAAGGGAAAAGTATTTTTTTCCAAAGAGGAGTAGTCAAAGTCACAGACTCATCTTTTCTGTACAAAGCATCAGCAAAGGTTTGAGCTTTATTATTAAATCATGCTCACTCAGGCTTGATAGTAGTAAAAATTGTAAAAGTATCTTCAGTAGAGATTTTTCATATACCATCAAGTACATTATTCATAGGATCATCTTCCAGTTGTTTGAAAGTCCTTACAGGATATACAGGATCCTTGACAGGATGCATAGGAATTATATCATTATATTTTTTGGAAAAGAACTTAGGAGTTCAAATAGTTTCTATACTAGCATCTGGATACTGAGCAGAAATAGCTCATTCTAGGATATTCCTATATTCAGGATAAATAGCAAACAAAAATTGTATTTTTCAATCTACATAATGTAATGCAAAAGAAAGCTTTGGCTTGGAGAAAATCTTACTCATAATAATATCCCAAACAGAAAGTTCTCACAACTTGTGTACATTCCTAAATACTTGAGACATTCTTGCAATTTTTTCATGCATATCCTTTGCTACTTCTTTTTGCATTTCTCTTTCTTCTTTACTATCTCATCTTGGAAGTGAGACCCTTAGATACTCTACCCTCCTGATACTCAAAACATCATACAAAAAAGCAAAAAGATACTTAAAGATTTTCCACATAAAAAGCAACAAGATAATTGCTAACAATATCATTCATGCAATTTGCAATATATACAATCCAGTGTCAAAAACTTCTCAAAAGGCATCTTGATCATCCTCCTGTGATTGTTCAACTCATTCTTGATATTCGTTTTCTTCATCAGCAGCTCAATGATATCAATCAGAAAAATCCATCTTTTGAACGAAAGATTTAACTTGATTAGAGCCTCCAAACTCCCTATAACAATCTACAATATTTTCTCACCAAGCTTCTTCTGCTGCTGAACTGTAATCATCTTGGAGTTCAGAATTAGTTTCAATAACATCCTCCAAAAGACTTTCACATCTTTGTTTATCCATATTTTTTGTTTTTATATTTAAACTTAAATACCTGCTTAGAAAAATTTAAAGGACTATATTATAAGGTCTATTCTTTTAAGTTTTTACTTTGCAAAAGACACAATAACATGGATTAAATTTTTGAATATTCTACAAAGTAAAGGAAACTTCTAAAAAAGACTTACATATAGATAAAAACCACATCCAAATTAGACAGTATTTTTAATAATTTTTGATTACTGCCTAATTATAAACAAAACTTATTAATTTGTCAAATTTGAAAGAATGTGTTTTATTAAAAATTAGCTGTTAGTGAAAATTTGTTTATATAATGTATTTTCTAAGTACTTGTAAAATATAACTTCATTATTAACACATAAAATATCAAGCAAATACTACAGAAAAAACAAACTTAATGCATTATTATAAATTAGTTCTCTATCACAAAGAAGTTTTTTGGTTTATGAGACTTTCTCTCAAACTCACAACAAAATCTTTGGGGACATTGTCAGGTATTTTTTCAAAATTTTTTCATACATATTCATAAATTGAATCATAAATACTACAAAATGGTCTCACACAAAAATAAGGGAAATTATCGAAACAATTTTTTAAAATAGCTATCAAATCCTGTCTATTAATATTTTTTTGGTTTGTAAGTGTTTGAAGTTGTGTATCAAGTAAGTATAGATTTTTTTCTTGTATTTGTATCATCTCTTGCAAGGTATTGTACACTTGTCATGTATGATGCAAAATCCTGCTAAGTTCTCATATCCTATTGTGTAAATCTTGATATGTTCAAGAAAATTGTCTTTGGAGTCTTTCAGAATGATTTAGCCAAAATCTTGCAAATCTCATAAAAGATACGTTTACCAGTTTTCGATTGGTTGAATTTTGAAAATTATCTTTCAGATCTTCTACTAACTGTATTAAATTGTTTTTATCACTTTGGGGTAACTTTATCTTCAATATAGCCCCACTCAATTCATCTACAGTTTTTTTGATTTCTTCTTTTTGATCAATACTAAATTCTTGTATTTGCTGAAGATGTCCAATATATTCATAAACATTATCAAATGGTTTCATTCTCCTATGTGGTATATCCTTTCATTTTCTATAAAACATTCTCAATTTGGAAAAATCAATAATTTTTCATTTATGTTCTCTATACTGCAAAAAAGTACATTTGTAGGTTGGCCTGGATCATAACAACTTCAAAGGCACTGCTGACAAAAAAAGATTTCTAAATTCTTCGGCAAACTTCAACCTATAATACATAAGTTCTTGCTTTCATCTGATCTGATTTTCATCTATAGCAAAAATTTTTATCAAAAAATCTTTGGGAATATTTTCTGGATATATCCATACACATGGTAAAAACTCATCATTATGCATGGAATCATCTATTTTATCAAACAAATTTTTGGTTTCTGTTTCTACAGATTGATCATCATTATCTTGGTAAAAAAATCTTTGAGAAAGTACTCACTGCAATAGATAGATCAAATCATTTTTGTCCAATGCTGCTGCTTTGGTATGAGGACTAAGTTTTCTGAGTCTAGAAATTTTCCCTTTTTCAAGCATATCTTGAAAATTTTGCTCTTGAGTTTGGAAAAATTCTTCTTGCAAAACTTGTGTTTCTTCAGCAATATCTCCAAATTTATTATTGGAGTGTATTGTAGATATTATCATATCTATAAACCTATCTCTTTCTGCTTTGGTTTGGAAAGTAGTTGTGGGAATCAATTTTGCTATTGAATTATCACTCAAAACATCAAGCAAATTTTGAACACTTGCTTTGGTTAAATTATTTTGTTTGATATTTTCCAAAGTTTGAATTACTGATATATCTATATTTGTTTTCATTTTTGGATAAGTTTTAAAAAATAAATAACCTCGCACTTATGACATATTGGTCATTTGACCTTCGTAGACATTTCTCTTAGAAAAATTAACTCCGTGGAATAAAAAAATAATCTTAACGAAATTCCACAGGGCGTGAACAAAAAATTGAACTTAACTTTTTAATAAAATAGCAAATACTTGCTATTTTGTCGATAGTTCTTTTTATCTCTGCTATTCTATTTGTAAAAAGAACTATCTACGGTCAACCTAGAACAATCCTATTTACTTGTATCATGTTTTGTGTACTATAATTATAAAACATTTTGCCTCTTATTTATATATTCACTCATAAAACGATAATACACTTTTTGAGGTTGTTTTCAAGGAAACTTCGTTTCCTTTTTTACCCTGTAACAAGCTACAAGAAATTTTTTAGATTTAAAAAACTTAAAGAAAATTATCTTTATTTATTAGTTCAAGATTACTATCAGGATAAGCATCAGCAAAAAATTTTGGGAATAAAAAACTTTTCCTTTCAATTAAGATAGGGATCAAATAGGCCTTATAACTATTTATCCACTCACAAAATACTAACATAAAACAGTTCTTCTATTTGCTTTAACATACACTTAAAAAACTAAAAAAATCTTACATTATTTTTACAAATCGTTATTATAATAAAAAGATTTTTATAAATTTTAAAATAATTTTATGAAAGTGTTGATAGTAGAAGACAATGTGAGATTATCTCAAAACTTATCAAAATTTCTCAAGCTGCATTGAATTAAATGAGAAACTGAATTTGATTGACAAAGGGCTTATCAAAAAATACTAGACAAGCATTTTGATGTGATTATACTTGATATAAACCTCCCCAATATGAATGGTTTGGAAATTTGTGAAAGATTAAGACAAAAGCAGATAAATATTCCTATTCTTATGCTTACTTCCAGAAGTACAAAAGATGATATTGTAGATGGGCTTCATTCCTGAGCTGATGATTATCTTTGAAAACCTTTTGATATGGATGAACTTCTTGCTCG
>CAYMVT010000027.1:0-13547 GCA_964394325.1 uncultured Candidatus Peribacteria bacterium
TCATTTTCTTCTTTTTTAATTTCTCCATCATCTTGAACTAACTGGTCATTTTCTTGTTTTACAGATGTTTTTTCATTGTCATCATCAACAACATTTCAACATCCTGATAGTAATGTAAACAAAAACATTAATATTAGTGTTTTTTTCATTTTCTTTAAATTATATTATTAAATTAATTGATTTATAAACAATTTATTTTGTTTTTCAATATTAAAAGATAGTAAAAAACAAATAAATATGGGCTGAAATTTTTTTATAACTTTTTACAAAAAGAACTCTCTATGCTTTTTTTTAGATAAATATATTTTTAAAAATTGAATTTTTAGTATATGGGGGCATGGTGTTTGAGAGGGATGGTATTGTTATGATATTTTATTAGTAAGTTTAAGATTCTTAGTACTTTCTTATAAATATAATACTAAAGTTGTTTAGTACTAGTATTTATAATCGTCTAATCAATATTTTTCTAGGTCTGACGAGTTATAGTTAGCAAAGTCCTTGTATTGGAAATTATATAGTCTGTCTATATCATAATACTCATTTTCTATAAAAAAAGTTAACGGTTTCATCTGATTAGTGCTCCGGACTCTGCTACTGTACAAAAACATGGAAATACCTACTCTTTAAACAGTTCCTAAACAATCTTCAAAAAACATTTTCTCTGTCTTGGTCAGTCAAATTCACAAAATATTACTTTTTGCCATGTTCAGAGCAACAATTTTCATTCAGATATTATAAGTTGCTGACTAACTCATATTAGACTAGACTTGATATGAGAATCAGAATTTCATTCAGAATGTTTGTAAATAGGATTTTCCCAAATTTTGTTGTCCAAAAAACTATTGATATCATCCAAAACATCAGGATCAAATCATTCGTTTATAGTAATTCCACAAGTAGTATGAGTTGTATATACAATACAAGATCAATTTTTGAAATTGTTTTTAACTATTTCTTTATCTATCTTTTTTGTAATATCAATGAATTGATTTCTTTGATTTGTTTGTAATAAAAACTCGATCAACATATATCAACAAACTTAGTATTTTAAATACAGATTAATTTTACAATAATGGTTTTGATGTTTTTTGCAAGTATAACTTTGTGACAAACCGTTATCAGCAAACAAATATCCAACACTACAAATTATACAAAAAATGTGTTACTTTTTTTACAAAAAACCGTATATATAATTACATATGCTTTTAGAGCATAAATTCATTTATATACTAAAAACAACTTATCACAATGAAAAAGACAACATTTCTATTTATTAGTATTCTTGTACTTTCTTTGGCAGGATGTCTAGAATGACCGACTGTTGAAGAAGATAATGATGACGACCAAGATACTGCTTATGCAGATATTTATTATGTACAAGTGGTAGATGGAATGGAAGAGATTGTTCCTTTTGAGAGAGAGATTGAGATGATAAACGGGATTGAGGAGTCGGCATTAAGCGCTTTAGTAGAGGGTGTTCCAGGAGGCGGAGATTTTTCCAGCTCCATTCCCGAAGGAACAGAACTTCTTTCTTTTACTTTAGAGGATGGTGTTGCTACCGCTGATTTTAGTGGTGAAATAGATCCGGGAGGTGGATCAGCTTGGGTTACTTCCATTAGGGAACAGATAGAACAAACATTAATGCAGTTTGATACTGTAAATGAAGTTGAAATATTGGTAGAGGGTGAAGAAGATTCTCTTCAGCCATAACAGATGTAAACAACATTTTTGATATTTTTTAGAAAAAGTGTTTATACTGATAAATTAGAAGAATTCAAAACCTCACTTTTTTTGTGTGGGGTTTTTTCTTGAATTATTAAAAAATATATTTATATTAATTAGATACTATAAAAAGCAGAATTTTTTATTTTTTCATAATCTTAAATCTAATGAAAGCAGTTGTAGACAAAAATCAGAGAACAGCAAAAGCAAGAGCTCATACAGCTACTCACCTACTACACAAAGAATTACTCAAACTAATTTCAAACACCAAACAATCATGATCATTAGTAGATGAAGATTATATAAGATTTGATTTTACAGCAAAAGAACCTCTCAACAACGAACAAATCAAGCAAATTGAACAAAATATAAATGAAATTATCTACAAATCAATGACAGTAGAAAAACAAGAAATGAGTCTTGATAAAGCTTTGAAAATTGGGGCAAAAGCATTTTTTGAAGAAAAATATTGAGAAACTGTAAGAGTTGTAACTATTACTGACTACAAGGAAGACAAACAAGAAACTATTTCAATAGAATTATGCGGATGAACACATCTTGATAATACCTGACAAATATGAGCATTCAAAATAATATGACAAGAAGCAGTTGCTAGTGGAATTAGAAGAATAATGGCATATACATGACCCAAGACATACCAATATTGTTTACAAACAGAAAATCTACTGGAAGAAATATCCGAAAAATTGAAATGTTCGACCAAACAAATAAATGAAAAAATAGAAAAAATCCAGAATGAGCTAGAGCAATACAAATCAAATTATGATAAGCTCAAAAATAACTTGATCCAGACATACCTTTTGCAATTAAAATGAGTTTCATCAGAAAAATTTGACATAATCAGCAATATAACAGACATAAAACAGCTACAAGAATATGAATTCAAGGACATAGCAAATGAAGCAAAACAAACTTTTACAGACAAAAATATCATACTTTTCAACGAGGCATGAAATTTTGTTATATTTGTATGAAGGTGAGATATAAATGCAAAAGAATTCGCAAAAGAAAAATGATTAAAGTGATGATGATCAGATACCTTTGTACAATGAAAAGATGAAAAAATAAAAACAATATAAATATGATACCTACCAAAAAATTTAAAGTATAATTAGAGGCCACTTAAAAATCAGTAAATTTAGCCTCTAATTAATCAAAAGAAAAAGTTCATTATTTTTGAAAGCAGTTATTTACTATACTTTAGTTTTTTAGAGCCTGCTTGCAGTGGACAAAAAATAACAATACAGACTTTTTAAGTAGGCTCTAAGTAATAAACTAGCACAAATTATAAAATGGAAATACTTTATGACAACCCAAAAGAAGATCTATTATCAAGATTATTTAAAATAAGACACATTCAACAAGATATGGAATCTTTTTTGAATCCTTCTTTTTCTAATTCTTGGATTGATCCTTATTTACTAAATGATTTTGACAAAGCAATCAACAGAATTCAAAAAGCCATCCAAAAAAATGAAAAAATAATAATTTTATGAGATTATGATGTGGACTGAATAACTTCAAGTTATTTGTTTTATAAATTTTTTAGTAAATTTTTGAACCACAAAAATATTTCAATAAGACTACCCAATAGATTAAAAGATGGATACTGAATGAGAGATTATCACCTAGATGAAATCAAAAAAACAGGAGCAAGTCTAGTAATAACAGTAGATAATTGAATAACTTGAATACAAGAAGCTGAACATGCCCAAAAAATATGACTGGATTTGATCATCACAGACCATCACAAAGCAACAGAACAGATCCCAAAAGCAGTTGCAGTAGTAAACCCACAGATCAGTCCTAATTATTGATTCAAACAAATAGCATGAGTATGAGTAGCTTTCAAAATAATTACATGACTTATTAACAAGTACATAAATGATCCCAAAAAGAAAAAACAAGTTTTAAATTATCTACTTCCAGTAGTAGCAATATGAACAGTAGCAGATTGTGTTCCCCTGTTATGAGAAAATAGACTTTTGACCAAGATGTGATTAGATGCTATGAACAAAAATCAATGAATTCCTCAATCAATAGCTAATTTTATAAAATATTTGAACATAAAAAATAATATAGATACATTTCATATATGATTTATGATAGCTCCCAGATTAAATGCAAGCGGTAGAATGCAAAATCCTTATGATAGTCTAAGTTGCCTTTTGTGTAGTGGAGAAAGTCAGTTAAAATATCTACAAAATCTAGAGTGATTAAACAATTTGAGAAAAGAAACTCAGGAAAGTTGATTTCAACAAATGGAGAAATCAATAGATAAAAGAAAAAAAATATTAATATGACAATCAAGCGAACTACACGAATGAGTTGTATGAATCATTGCTTGAAAAATTACCGAAAAATACAACAAACCATCAGTGATAATAACTATCAAAGAAGATGAATGAACGGCAGTATGAAGCCTCAGGTGACCTGAATACTTTTCAATAATTGATATGTTAAATAATGCATGAGATTATCTGGAAAGATACTGATGACATCAGCAGGCAGGAGGAATGACAGTCAAACTGGAAAATCTGGATAAAGTTAAACAAATTTTTGTTGAATATGCAAAAAAACATATCAAAAAAGAAGACATCCAAAAGAAAACTATAATAGATACCAAAATATATCCACATGAAATAAACCAAGACAATATTTCCAAAATACAAAAACTATCTCCATACTGAGAATGAAATCCGGAACCAGTGTTTTTGATAGAAAATCTGATTTTTGAAAATATTGAAAAAGTAGGTAAAAACTGAAAATGACATCTAAAAGCATATACCAGTCAAAACGGAATAAACTTTCCTGTAATTTTTTGGTGAAAATGAGAAGAACTGGATTATATAAAACCAAAACAGTCTACCAATCTTGTATGAAAAATTAGAAAAGATAATTACAATGATGGCTTTTTTGTAGATGGCAGCAGTATTGAATAAATTTCAGTATTTCAGGACAGTAAACAATTACCCTGTCTATAATAATAACCAAAAATATTGTAAGATGCAGTTCTGACCCTATAACAAACTGTATTTTTTTATGATAATCTTTTTATAACTTAAACCACAATGTAGGAATTTCTTTTAGGAAAAGAAATAAAAAAAATCTATTGACAAAATCGGGTAAGCGAGTATAAGTGTTTTATATTTATTTCATAAAATTATAATAACCATGAGAAAAAATCCTACAGGTATGACATCTGAAAAACAACAAAGACTGGAACAGTCCAGTGAAAAACTTGAATCTGGTCATAAGGAAAAAGATTCAAAAGCAGAACAAGCACAAGAAGCAAAAGCAAAAGAACTGACGAAAGAATTAGCAGATAATTCTGAGCTTAAGAAAAAAGTATATCGCTATGAAGCAAAAAAAGCACTAAGAAACACACAAGCTTATTTACTTAAATCTTATTATGATATTCTAAAAACAACTATAGAAGATGCAAGAAATGCTTGAGTTGATGTTTCAGATATAGAAGAGCAAATGCCCGAGCTTGAGAAAAAAGTTAATAACGCAAACAGAACTGGAAGACTTAATGACAGCGTTATAAGCGAATTTAAAGAACAAGTGATAAGTGCCTTATCAGAGAAATAAACTTTTGAATAAATCAAAAAGTACAGACAAAATCTACTGACAAACTCGGGGGGAATGAGTATAAGTGCTTTATATTTATTTCATAAAACAATAATAACCATGAGAAACAATCTAGGGGTATGACACCCGAAGAACAACAAAGACTGGAACAGTCCTGTGAAAAACCTGAATCTGATCATGATGAACAAGATTCAGAAACAGAACAAGCACAAAAACAACAAATAGCTACAGAGCAAGAAGAACAATCTAAGAAACAAGAATAAGCATTATAATTTATAATAACCTTTTTTATTATACTATTTTTTTGTTGAATGGAATTTCAAGATTATATCAAAGAATTTAAAGAAGTTTCAAGTGATTATGGTAGATTATTTAGTTGAATATTAAGTTATGAAGAAATTATTGAATCTGGTGAAAGATTTTTTATTTCCAAAAATTTTTTTCAAAACTGAAACAGAAGTCATGGAAAAAAAATAAATGAAGTAGATATACAAAATGCCAATTTATTTTTTTCTCAAATTATAAAAAGAATTAAGAGAATAAAAGCTGATATAGAACAAAATCCAAATTTGAAAGGAAGTTTTAGACAATTTTTGTTAAATAAGGCAAATAATATATGATTAAAAGCTATTTTTTTGAAAAAAGCTGTTTTTATAGAAGCAGAAAAATGAGGGTATCAACTGAGTACTAATAAGAAAAAGCTTTTGTTGTCACAGATAAAAAGATTACAAACTATACTTTATTGACCGGAAATATCTGAAAATCCTAATGAAGTAAACGCCATTATAAATAGTTTGGATTCACTTTTAGAGAAAAATTGAGACAAGCTATCTACACAAGATAGAAAAGTTTTTGAAACATTTTTGGATAAATTTAGAAAATGAGAGAAAACAGAACATAAAAGTGAGAATAAGAGTGAAAAAATTGAAAATCCAATATTTGAAAAAGAAATTCCTTTGACACAAGCCAAACCTATACTTGAAAAAATACTGAAAATTACTGGCATAGATAGCATTTGGAAAGAGGTAAAAATTTCTGCATCGGCATCAAATTTCTCAGCAAGTTTATGAGCAAAAGCTATTATAATGCCAGAGAAAGTTGGCTCAGTTACTATAAAAAGACTTTTGGAATTGATAGATCATGAAATTTCTACACATGCTTATAGATGATACAACAAATCAAAAACGGTAAGTGAATCTTCTCCAAATTACCTGGAAGTAGAAGAATGAATGGCAGTATTTAATGAAAAATTAGTAAGTTGAAATTTGGAACAAACAAATATTCAGCCAACAATACATCACATTACTACATTTATTTGAGAAAAATATGATTTTCAAGATAGCTTAAATTTATATAGAATATATTTCTTATTAATTTGAGAAAATGCAGAAAAAGCAAACAAACTTGCATATTCCAGAGCTTTGAGAGTAAAAAGGTTTTATCCATTTGATAATACTTGAGCAAATAGAAAAGATGTTGCTTACTGGAGATGATTGAAAGATACTTTTGCAAGAGCTAATTGAGAAAATTTTGAACAATTTTTCAAAGATTTTTATTTTGCCAAATTTGATAAAAATGACATGCAATTGGTAGATGAATTAAAAAAAGATTTATGAATAAATGAAAATGACATTAAATATCCCTTGTTTTTTTGACAAGTTTTATACAAAAAACTGAATTGAGAAAAGATATTTTTTAATGAATTAAGAAAAGATGATCCAAGACCAAGATTGGAACAAATAACTCATAAACAAAAAAGAAACTTAGTTGAGGCATTAAATATGATGAAATCACTTGAATAGAATCATCTCAGATAAATAAAACCTTTTGTAGCACCAAACACAAAAAAGTGATATTTTCTCTTGAAATTTTCAAAAAAATTTTTATTATGATGGCACCAAATAAAAACAGGTGCCTTATCAAAAAGATACCTGTTTAATCAAAGTTAACTATAATGCTTTGATTTATTTTATATCTTAAAATCAAAAAAAATGGCAAAATTAAGACCAATAGAAGACAATATAGTTGTTAAGCCTATTCAAGAAGAAAGCAAGACAAAGTCAGGAATAGTACTTCCTGAGACAAGCAAAGAAAAACCATGAAAGTGAGAAGTAGTAGCTATATGAGAAGGAAAAATTTTGGATGACGGAAGTAGAGCTCCAATGGATGTTAATATAGGTGATGTGGTGTTTTTTACTAAATATTCTCCAGATGAAATACAAGTTGAGGAGGAAGGAGAAAAAGTCAAATACCTTGTAATAAGACACTCTTCAATATTAGCAAAAGAAGAATAAGTTCAACATAGTAAACTAAAGGTTTTAAGTATAATTCAAAATTATCAAATACTTATTTCCTAATAGAAACTAATTTATATTTTAACCAAATACAACAATGGCAAAAATGATAAAATATCAAGATGCTGGGACCAAGAAAGTTTATGAATGAATCAAAAAAGTTGCTGATGCAGTAGCAATTACAATGTGACCAAAAGGTAAAAATGTAATATTAGAAAAGTCTTTTGGTGCGCCTAATGTGACAAATGATGGTGTTACTGTTGCTAAAGAAATAGAATTAGAAGATAAAATAGAAAATATTTGAGCAGAATTTGCAAAAGAAGCTGCCAACAAAACAAATGATGCAGCAGGTGATGGAACTACAAGTACTGTAGTATTAGTAGAATCTATTACAAGAGAAGGTTTAAGATATGTAAGCTGATGAGTAAATCCTTTTTCACTTAGCAAATGAATGCATAAAGCATGTGATAATGTTGTACAAGAACTAAGAAATCAATGAAAAAAAGTAGACACCAAAGATCAAATCAAACAGGTTGCAACTATTTCAGCTCAAGATGAGGATGTAGGTGAATTAATTGCAGAAGTTATGGAAGAGGTTGGGAATGATTGAGTAGTAACTGTAGAAGAATGAAAATCTATATGACTAGAAAAAGATGTAGTAAAAGGTATGCAATTTGATCAAGGTTATCTAAGCCCATATTTTGTAACTGATACTGCTAGGATGGAATCAATATCTGACAAGCCTTCAGTAATTATTACAGACAAAAAAGTATCTTCTATCAAAGAAATACTACCTTTACTTGAAAAGATTACAAATACTGGTAAAAAAGATATCGTATTGATAGCTGAAGAGATAGAATGAGAAGCTTTGGCTACTTTGGTACTTAACAAGCTAAGAGGAGTATTGAATGTATTGGCAGTAAAAGCTCCAGGTTTTGGTGATAGGAAGAAAGAAATGCTAAAAGATATAGCAACTGTAACAGGTTGACAAGTTATTACAGAAGAAGTTGGTATGGATATAGAAAATGTTTGAATGGATGTAGTATGACAGGCAGACAAAGTTGTATCAACAAAAGATAATACAACAATTGTATGATGAAAATGAGAGCAATCTGATATAGATGCAAGGGTACAGGAAATAAAGGTTCAGATGGATAATTCTACTTCTGATTATGACAAAGAAAAATTACAAGAAAGATTAGCAAGATTAGTAGGATGAGTTGCAGTTATTAGAGTTTGAGCTGCTACAGAAACTGAGATGAAGAACAAAAAATACAAAATTGAAGATGCTCTTAATGCAACAAGAGCCGCTGTTCAAGAATGAATAGTAGCAGGTGGAGGTGTATCATTATTGAACATATCCAAAAAATTAGTAGATCTTAAACTAGATGACAAAGATGAACAAATTGGTGTAGAGATAATCAAAAATGCTATTGAATATCCAGCAAAACAAATTCTTAACAATGCAGGATACAAAGGAGACTTAATCATAGAAAAAATCAAAGAAAGCAATGACATCAATTACTGATTCAATGCAAAAACAGGAGAATACAAAGATATGTTAAAAGAATGATTAATTGATCCAGTAAAAGTAGTAAGAGAATCATTACAAAATGCTACAAGTTCTGCAGCTATGTTGCTTACTACAGAGGCGGTAATAGCAGATATTCCAAAAAAAGATGGTGAAAGTTGAGGATGAGATGAGATGTGATGATGAGGAATGTGAGGTATGTGAGGAATGCCAGGTATGATGTAATAAATAGATTTCTTAAACATCAAACAAAAAAGGGAGAAAGTAACAAACTCCCTTTTTTTATTTGATAGAATACTTTATCAAATTTTAGCAAACACCTATTAATTAGAGCCTGCTTAAAAAGTCAGTATTATCATGTTTATGTAAAGTGCAAGCAGGCTCTAAAAAATTAAAGCATAATAAACAAGTGCTTTCAAAAATAATGAACTTTTTCTTTTGATTAATTAGAGGCCAAATTTACCACTTAATCATTTGATTTTTTGATTGTTATATTTATATTTAATTCAATAACTTAAAATTTATATTCTAGTTCAGAATAAATCCACTTCAGCTATGGTTAAATATATAAATGAGATTATAAGAACCAATTACAAATGCAACATATGATGCAAATTTTGTAATGTAAAATTTACAAATAATTATTGAAAAGATGATATAAACGAATCAAAAGTAATAGATGAAATTTTACATTTAGGAAAGAAATATAAAGAACAACAACTAAAATATATTACTCTTTCTTTTTCCTGATGAGAGCCCCTATTAAATAAAAATATAGAAAAATATATTAAATTGGCAAAGAAAATAGGCATATGAACAGTAGAGGTACAAACTAATTGAATAATACTTTTCAATAATAAATATAAATTAAATAAACTATTAAAAGCCTGACTGGATGAATTATTTATAGCTCAACACTGTCAATACTCTAAGATAAACAAAGAGCTTTGAACTTACTTAGATACGAAAAAGCTGAAAGAACGAGTTAAATATGTAAAAGACAATGAATTAAATGTTACTTCAGAAAACAAAGAGTGAATATCAATTTATCTAAACATAGTACTAACAAAAATAAATTTACCTTATGTATTAGATTTTTTAAAATATCTAAGAAAAATTTGATTTATAGATCTCATAGAAGAAAGGCACCATCTAGATAATAAGTGAGATGCAGAAAAAATTACTAGAAAAATATCAATGTGATTTGTACAACCCAATGGATTTGCGTGGGAACACAGAGATGAGTTATTACTATCCTTTGATAATAGGCAGCAGAAATTTATATGAAAAATAATCAGTTTCTGTGAAAAAAATAATCTTTTACCTGATATACATTTTGTATGACCACCTTTATGTTTACTATTTTATCCTGAATACAATCTTGAATATCAAAGATTAAAAAAGTTAGAAGAAGACAAAAAAAAAGAAATGGTTGATAGTGAAAATTTAGAATCTTTCAAAAGTTTATGGAAAGAAAAAGAAAAGCTTGAAGAATGTAAAAACTGTAATTATAATAAGTACTGCTCATGAATGTATAAATGATGGTTGAAGTACTTTTGAAAAGATTATGCAAAAAAAAGAATACAAAAATTTTTATTATAAAAAGAAACTATTATACTAATATAATGAAAGAATACAAAAGGATAGAGATACCCTTATGATGGAAATGCAATGAAAACTGCTTTTTTTGCAGTGAAACAGAATTTATAAATTTTCATAATTGAAAATCATTAAATTTTAAAGACTTTTATGATCTTCTAATAAAATATTATAAACAATGATACAATCATTTAACGATAGTATGATGAGAACCTACCATTGAAGATAACTTTTCAAAGGCAATTAAATTAGCAAAAAAATTATGAATGTGAACCCAAATATCTACAAATTGACTAAAATTTGCAGACGAAAATTTTACAAAGAATGCTATGCAGTATCTGGATCGAATCACATTATCTATACATACAATTGATAATGATAAATTTAAAAAAATAACACAAACTAATATACATAATCGAGACAATTTGCTGTCTAAAATAATATCTAATATTAAAAAATATCAAAATTGACAAAGCATAAGAATAAACTGTGTTTTAAATAAGTACAATTTAAATTCCAATAAAATATTAAACATAATAAACTTTATAGAAAACTCTTGATTAAAATATGAATCAATAGCTCTTACTTATCCAGATATTACAGTAATTGAAGATACAAGGATAAAAAAATATATTTTTATTTACCCAGATGAAATCAAAAAAACTTTATTACAGCTATGAAAAAAAATCTCAAAAGAACAAAAGAAAAAAATTGTACTTGCTGATATGCCTTTTTGTTTCACTCCTAAAAGTTTTTATAAAAATTGTCAGGATGTTTTTTTCGATAACAAAAGTATTTCAAAGATATTTTTTAAAGATAAAGTCAAAAAACAAGATAGAGATAAAATAGATCCAAGATCAAGATTTAAGGTTAAAAAATGCTATAACTGTAAGATGGAAAAAAAATGTTTTTGAATGCCAAATATGTTTAAAGACAATTATGATTCTTTTTTCTCGATAAAATATTAAGTTTTAAACCCTAAAATTAAGTTAATGGAAAATATTAAAAAGAAGAAAAAAATTATTAATAAATTCTTGAAAAACACTGACAACATTATGTTTGATCATTTCCATTTTTTTTCAAAAAATATGGAAAACACAGATTTTATATACTCAAGATGGAAAGATTTTATAGAACGAAACAAGCCACATAAACTTTGAATTAAATTCTATTTACATATACCCTATTGCATATCAACTTGCAATTATTGTATGTACAGTAGTGTAAAAATGAAAAATAACAAGCAAATACAAGACTATATTAATAATATAATCAACTATTTAGATAATTTCAAAAAAATATTCAAAGATTTAGAATTTAACTGATTGTATGTAGGATGAGGAACACCTAGTATACTTAAGGATAAGCAGATGAAGGAACTTTTTGAATATATACTTAACAATTTTTATTTTAGGACAGATTATTATAAATCAATAGAACTAAATCCTTATTCCACAACTTTTGAAAAGCTTGAAATTTTAAATTCTCTATGATTTGACAGGATTAGTTTCTGAGTCCAATCATTTAATAAAAAGACTCTTCAAAAAGAAAAAAGGCCATACATTTCTCCTAAAAAAATAAAAGAACTCATAGATTATTCAAAGAAGTTATATTTTGAAAATATTAACATTGATTTTATTATGTGATTAACTGATGAAACTGAAGAAGAAATTTTAAACAGCATAAAGAACATAACTTATATAAAACCACACCATGTAGTTTTATATACTATATTAAAAAATAGGAAAAAAAGTCCATTGTATCAAAATTCTGAAAAAAATTTTTATGAAAATATTAATATTTTAGAAGAAAAAATTAAAAATCAACCAGAGATAAAGAAACTTTTTAATTATGATAAATGGAGTAATCTTTTATGAATGGATTTATACTTAAAAAACAAATCCTTTGAGAAGAGAACGTATGATGGTCATTCTTCTCACCCTGAATCATTATTTTGAGTTTGATACAAAGCATATTGAAAAATTTGGGGTTGGTGATCGTATCAATGCCAGCAAATAAATGACAGAAAAACCTTACATCTATATGAGCCTTCAAATTTTAAATCAGAAATGTATTATTATCTATTACAATCTTTTCAAACCGAAATAAATAAAAAAGAATTTAAAGATTTTTTTTGAGTCGATCTTAAAAAAGATTTTCAGGAAGAAATCAACTATCTTATAAAAAAAGAAATTATTAAAGAAGATGAAAATTATTTCAAATATATATGAAATGAAAAAGATACATGATATTATTGATTATTACTCTTAGATACAAAATTTCTTATATTGTTCCTCAAAAATAATTTTTTAAATCCGAAAAATACTCAATTACATGAATGATTAGATAGTATCTATTATATTTAATAAAAAATTTACCCCAAATATGATTAACTTACAGTTTATAAGAAAAGATATTCAAAAAGATACTTTAATAAAAAATTTTATTAAAAATCAACACACTGAACAAAAAAAGATTATTTTTTCTAATGTATGATTTATTGTTATACCAAAAAAATCGAAATATATATATAAATATTATTTTTCAAATGATTTTATAAGCTATTTGTGATTACCTCAAACCACAAGATTTAATTTCTTTGAAAAAGAAAAAAAAATTATATATATCTCAAAAATAAATGATTTTTAATCCCTAATTTTATTGATAATTGAACATATCTTTTAAATTGAAAAAAAATTCATTGTTCAAAAATAGAAAATATTAGATTAAAATATAAAAAAATACTTTCTTTTAGTGAGGTAGATCCTGAAAAATTAAGTAATTTT
>CAYMVT010000028.1:0-12760 GCA_964394325.1 uncultured Candidatus Peribacteria bacterium
ATAATTTTGTGGTATTTCATACTGCATATCTCCATAACTATAATCAATATACAATTTACTTGATAATATCTTTTCTCACATAGATTCTATATCTACCAAAGATTTTATTTCATTATCAATATGAGAAAAGTAAAGATTAAAATTAGCAAATTCAATTTCTTCTGGTTCTTTACTTCACATAGATCAAACTAAATCAATTGTTTCTCAAATTATAAAATCTCATTCAAGATCAATATAAAGGATTTCAGGCTTATCTTTAAACTCTCAAGAAATGGTTAGGTAATCATCTTTATGAACAACATTTCATCTAATATATCATTCATCTTTTTGGTCTTCCTCACCAGGTTGTATAAATATTTCTAAATTAGTATTATTCTCTCATATAGATCAAGATATATATCATTCAATATAATGTTCTCTTTCTAGTTCTTCCTTTGTTTCTGAATCTACAGTTATTTCATATAAATCTCATTTGATATCTATATTATTATCTTCATATACTAAAGAGAATTCAAATTTATCAATGTACTTGGCTCATAACCAAGTTCTATAATTGGAAATATCCATTTCTAAATCAGCAAATTGTAACCAATTATCAACAATTTCAGTTTCTCAAAAAAATACTAAACTAAATTCATCATCCACTTCAAATGAAGTATCAATTTCCCAAACATTGTTGTTTTCTTCAAGTTCAAAAGACATTTCAACATCAGGTATAGATAAGTTAAAATTATATGCATCTTCTTTGTAATCAAAATTTAAATTAACAAGTGTAATATTTCTTTCTCTTACAATCAATTTAAAATCTCCTTCTAATTCATCTCAAGATCATTGCCATCTTATTAAATTATTTCTTTCTTGAAATTGTCATTGTGTTTCATATTGTACAATCTTATCGTCTTCTATTTGCATATCAAATTTAGCTTCTCACAATTCTCACTTATATTCAAAATTTATATTTCATGATGTCTTATTTTCAAAATCCAAATTCGCTTGAAAACTTAAATCATGTCATGCCATTTGCAAAAATGGAGATGAAAATCTTACTGATAAATTATTATCTTCATAATCAGAATTTAATCACACAGGAGTTCTTAAATTATAAGATATAATTTCTCATCCTTGATATGATATATCAAAATTAAAAACTCATTCATATGTAATAGTTTCTATATCTCAATCATGTGATACATACAGTTGCCCATCCAAAAAGTTATTAGTAGTTCATATAATTCATTTACACATTTGTTCATCAAATGGTACAAACTCTAATTCTGGATAAAATTCAGATGCTCATTCATAAATGTCAACAGCTATTTTACAATTATCCTCTTTTAACTCCAAATATTTTCTATCTCATTGACTATCTACTTCTTCAAAAAGTAACTCATAAAATCATTTATTAAAAAAAACTTGTGAAAGTTCTTCGTCAATTCAATGTTTTTCAAAATATGCAGTATGATTTGATGTTGACAATCACTTTACTATTCATTGAATTAATTCATTATTTCACAAGTCTCATAATATTTCCAATGGTATTTTTGAATTATCTATTTTTATATAATCTTCACTAAATTCAATATTTTCTGAGATTTCCCTAATAAAATCTGACTCTGGAATTTTATAATAAACTTTTTCTTCATCTGAAATTATATCCAATTCTCATACTTTTATATTCTCTTTATCTCAATGGTCATCAATTTCCATATTAAAACTATCAAAAGACACTCTTTGTTGTAATGCATTATCTTGTGATAAAAGACCTAAATTTTCAATATTAATCATCATATTTAAGTCTTCTGCTGGCATATCCAATTCAAAATCAATATTAGATGTTAGATTTATATCTTTATCAGATTTTTCAGAATCTGAATCCCAATACTCTAAATCTCATTCCAAAACAAAAATATAATATCAAAATCATATCATCAAAAACATAAAAAACAATCATAAATATATAATGTTTTTCTTCATAGTAATTTTTTTAAAGTATAAAACATATCTATATATTTTTTGGTATTATTTACAAGCTATTTATTATAGGTCACTTTAAGAAGTCTTAATTTCCATATATCATATTCTTTTTAGAAAAGGAGCAAAAAAATCATACAATTTTAATCTACTTGATAAATGTTCTTGAAAAATACATTATTTGATTATAAAATAATACAAAAAAATATACTTTAATTCTTTTGACATTCCTCTTTGTGAAAAGCAGTCTAATTATCAAACACTTCCTTCCATTTCCATGTCTATCAATTTATTCATTTCGCCTGCATATTCAAGAGGAAGTTTTTTTATTATATCTGAGACAAATCAATTCACTATCATTCCAGCTGCTTTTTGTTTTTCAATTCATTTACACATAAGGTAAAACAAAGTTTTTTCATCTATTTTTCAAGAACTGGCCTCATGAGCAACTGTTGAATCGGCATTCAAGCATTCAATATTAGGAATGGTATCACTTACGGACTTATCATCAATTAACATTGCATCACATTCAGTTTTATTAATAGATCAAGTAGCACTTGGTAGTATTTTTACCATTCACCTATAAGTATTAATTCAGCCATCTTTACATATGGATTTACTTATGATTTCTGATGAAGAATTTTTTCATATATGTAAAACCTTGGATCATATATCCTGATTTTGTCAGTTACTTGCCAAAACCACTCACAAATGATATGATTTTGAATTATTTCATTTTAATATACTCATAGGATAAAGCATAGTTTTTCAACTTCCAAGGTTACCACTGACCCAATTCATAATAGAATTTTCTTGTACAATAGCCCTTTTTGTATTTAGATTATATGTATTCAAGGACCAGTTCTCTACAGAAGAATATTTCATCTCAGAATTTTTACCAACTGATATTTCTACACATCCTACATGCAAAGACAATTCTGAAAGTTTAGGTGCAGAGCACCCTTCAATATATTCACATTTTGTATTGTCTTCTGTTATAATCAAAGTATGTTCAAACTGTCATCAATTCAAAGCATTCATTCTGAAATAGGCTTGTAATGGATCTTGTAGCTTTACATTAGATGGTATATATATAAAAGTTCCTCAGCTTCGAACTGCTCAGTGCAAAGCAGCAAATTTGTGATCTTCAGGAGGAACTATTTTCATAAAATGTTTTTGAATTAATTTTGGGTGTTTGTGTACAGCCTCATTCATATCTTCAAATATAATTCATAACTTCTCCCATTTTTCTTTGATTTTATGATAAAAAACTGAAGAATCGTATTGTCACCCTGCTCAAGCAAGATGTTGTCTCTCTGCTTCAGGTATTCATAATCTTTCAAATTTTTCTTTGATTTGTGGATCTACATCTTCCCAGTTGGTAGCATATTGTTGTATAGCCTCAGGTTTTGCAAAAAAAACTATCTTATCAAAATCTATATCAGATATATCAGGTCCCCAAGTAGGAATGGTTTTTTGTTGAAAAATTTTGTATGAAAAAAGTCTGTGTTCCAGCATCCAAGCAGGTTCATTGTTTTCCCAAGAAATTCTCTTAATTACATTTTCATTAAGTCACTTCAGCAAGACAGCATACTTTATATCCTCAGGAATTTCCAAAAAATCTTTTTTTGACATTTTAAGAGATCTTTTATTATTGTTAAAAACAAAGTCTTATTTTGAGAAAGGAAAAAATATTATTAGAATTTTCTAAATTAATCTGTTTTATGAAATCATTTTTCTTTGAATTTTTGGATCATATTTCAGTTGTAGGTTTTTTCAATTTCTCAATTTTTCATTAACAATATCTTGTCTAAATCAATTTCATTATAAATATCAAAATTGTGAGAAATTATTATAAAAGTTTTTCATTCCTTTCAAAGTGACTTTATGTTTTTTCATAAATTTTTGAGTGAGTCTATATCAAGTCCAGAATCTATTTCATCCAGCATGATATACTTTGGCTTTAATAATTCTATTTGTAAGAACTCAACTTTCCTTCTTTCTCATCAACTAAATCCTACATTCAAGTCCCTAAACAGCAAATCTTTTGTTAGTCAAACTTTTTCTACAATCGGCTCTAAATGTTTTTTGAATTTTATGAAACTTAACTGCTCTTTTGAGGATAATTTACTATTGTATATTGTTTTCAAGAACTCAAAGAGCTTTACTCAAGGTATTTCTGGTATATTTTGGAAAGCAAGAAATATTCATTCCCCAGCCCTTTGATCAGGTGAAAGTTTCAACAAATCAGTAGAATTCAACATAATTTTTCAATTAGTAACTTTGTATTGAGGGTGTCACATTATACTCAAAAACAAGGAAGATTTTCCCGATCAATTTGGTCAAAGTATTGCATAATGTTTTCATTCTTCAAAATCACAATTTATATCTTTTAGAATCTTTTTATCATTAATCTGAACATCCAAATTTTCAGTTTTTAACATAATTTTTAAAAGATTTATAATTTTAAATTTTTCTATATTTATTATGTACTTAAAAAAGTATCAAAAAATACACACGAAATCATAATTTAAATTTGTTGGGCTATTTTTTTTGCTTCTTTTCTTGCTAGTTTATCAACAAGCTCATTCATTGGATTGTCATTGTGAGCTTTTACCCAATTTCGTTCGATATAATCAAATTTTTTGATTAGTTTATCCAAATATTCCCATAAATCTTTGTTTTTGACTGGTTGTTTGTTGGAAAGTTTCCAATTATTTTGCTTCCATTTGGTCATATATTTTGTGATTCAATCTTTTATATATCTACTATCTACAAAAATTTTTATAGGGATTTTCTGCTTTTTGATAGATTCAAGTGCCTTTATTACTCACATCAACTCCATTCTATTATTTGTAGTATCTGGTTCAGATCATACAATATTTTTTGTATTCTCCTTATACATCAAAATAGCTGCATAACCTCATGGTCAAGGATTACCAAGACAACTTCAATCTGTATATATTTTAATTGTATCCATATATCAACTATATTTTACATATATTTTAAATTATAATCAACAGTGTACAAATTTATAAAATAAAATCAATACAAATTATAACACACAATTGAAAAAATATAATTTTATATAATAAAGAGTGTTAATTTTTCCATATACTAAGAATTCAAAAAGTCTAAATTTATTTCGTAAATTATTTTTAATTTTAGTTGATTTTAAAAAAAATATGCTTATAAAGTACACATATTTTTACAACTATAAATATTTGAAACTATGAAAAGAAAAAACATCAAAACAATGAAAACTCAACGTTGAAGGACAAAAAAGCAAAAAAACATAATTCCACACATAATATCTATAATATCTGTTGCAATAGTTGTAGCAATGTGAATTTATTTGTGAAATGAGTATTTTATGACTGACCCTAGTCATACTGATAATTGACAGACAAATTGAACATGACATGAAGAAAACAACTACCAACAAAGATACTATATATGAGATGAAATTGGCAAAGAATGAATATTAACATGATCAGATGAAATAAGAGATTACACACACCTTTTTGTTGATAAAGATGATTATGAATTTTGAGTTAAAAGCAGAACAATATCTTTGAGTAATTACATCGACAAAAAAGTATTCGTACAATGAGAAGTAGAAGACATTACAAGAGGTTTACCAATATTAGAAATAAGCAGAATTGAAAAATTAAAAGAAGAAAAAGATAAAGACGAAGATAAGGATAACGAAGAAGAAACAGAACAAACTACTTATTATTTTGGTCAAGATTGAATATACTTTGATTTTGAAGGTTATACCTGATATCAAGCAAGCAAAGAAGATTGAAGAATTCATATAAATGAAATAATTGAGAATTGAGAAGATGAGATAGAAAGCTATACATGAGATATAGATGGTGAGATAGAAAATGATGAGATACAGGAAGATATTCTAACATGACAAAATCAAGATAAATTAATACAAAATATATTAACCATATCACCTTTTGTTTGTGAGGAATGAAGTTCCACCAAAGACTGTCAAACGTTAAAAAATGTATTTACTGCCAATAGTTTCATAAGTGCAAATTGAATTGAATTTTTTGACATATCAGAGACTAATCAATGGATATTTTTCAATGAAAATAACTGGTGATATTATGCAACTCCAAGGTCGGAAGATGAACTGATAAATATATCACCATATATACATTTATTTGACGAACAAAATATAGAAACAAAAATAGAACAAAATATAGAAAATATATGCAAAGATGAAGATGACACAATTAGCATAATTGATGATATTAATATTGAACATCAAGAAGATGGAAACATCAAAGCTACAATACTTGGACAAGACAGAGATTTAAATAATCTCACATGCAAAATTGAAGTAATTCTTTGAGAAGATCTGGTTACTGAGCTAATTGAAATAGAAAGATCATGACAACCACAACAAACACAAGAAAATAATCAACAAAGAGAACCAAGTAATTGACAAACAGATGCAGTTTATGATATAGACACGCAAGATAAACAAAAAATGGAATCAAACAGATGATTTAATATATATTTACCAAAAGACATGGTATATGCAGGAGAGATAATAAGCCCTGCAGAGACATTTTGAGTGAACTGAATAGATTGCAACTATAGAATTAATTCAACTTCACGACAAGACAGAGACAACTTGGAAAACAATGCTATCCTAGAAATCTATGAATGTGAAACTGGCCTAACAGAAAATGAAATTTCAGATCTTATTTGATGAGAAAATCTGATATACAAACAATGATCCAAGAGCGAAAAGCATTTTGTAATAAAATACAAAGACAATTACGAAAACATAGCAAAAGATATTATTATTGAATAAAAATCAAAGTAAAATGGAAACTTTTTTGTTATTAGGATTTGCACTACTAATAATTTCAATCTATTGGTTTAGATGATTAATAGGACAAACAACTCACAGAGATATTATGCTGTGATGAATAGCTTTTTTGGGTTGAATATTTGCATGAAGCACTTTACTTTATGCATTGAATTATTCAGCAGTATCGGAAATATACTATTATCAATGAATTATATGACCTTTTTTGGAAGAATTAGCCAAATTTTTGGTAATATTTTTCTTATTCAAAAATTTTCATGAATCATTCAAATGAACAAAATGGATTACTTCTGTATGAATACTAGTTGGACTAGGATTTTGAGTATACGAAAACATAATATACATATGGGCATGAATAGATGATTTTTTTACTATATTATACAGATCAATATTTGTATGAGGCTTGATATTACATCCACTTACATGAGGAATTTTTGGATATATGATATGAATCTCAAAAGAATTAGACAAAATAATGCCTACTGTGTTTTTGAACCAAAAAAATAATTTTGACTGAATTTTGGGTATATTTGGATTGATAAAAACAGCTTGCTACAAGACAAAAAAATATATTAAAGAAACTTTTAATATAATAAGAAAAATATTAATACTGGATACAACTACAAATCATATAATAATATGAAAAAAAACAAAACACTGACACTCACCTTCTGAATTTATATATGAATGATTTTTTTTGTGAGTTTGGATACATATATTATACAATAGCATATTAGTACACATGCAAGATGCCTATTTAATAGTATGATTTTTTTCCATAATTATTACCATCTTACTTACTCAATTATTCATGGCTTTATTTAATAGTAAGATTTTATGATATACAATTAGTGTTATAATTATTAGTTGATTTTTGTTTCCTAGTACTTGAATTTGACAATGAGCACTATTTTTATCACTTATAATGTTGATCGTGATATTATTATTATTTGGCTGGGAGTTAAACAAAAAAATAAATATACACAATCCAAATAAAGTTTAATAGACAATATCTAAACATATATATCCCTAGGCTTGGCTCATTCAGCTGGTCAGACTACTCACTGCTCTTCCAGTATATCCATAATTTTGGCAGCTCTTGCAAATCATATTCACAATTTCCTTTGTAGCATAGTAGCACTGGCCTTTTTTGTTTCTGAAATTATCTGTATAGCCTCTTGAACTAGCTCGTCATCATCTCCACCACCTCAACCAGTGCCTCTTTCAGGTTTTGACTCAAGTATATTAATTATTTCAGGATGATATATTTGCTTTTCGTCCAATCATTTCATATATTTTTCTTTGATTTTGGAAACAACTAATTCTGTTTCATCTGTATCTACAAAAGGAGCCTGAATTCTTATTGGAAATTTGGTAGTAGGATCCATATACAGCATATCTCATTTTCCAACCAAATCTTCTGCTCATTTACTATCCAAGATAGTTCTGCTGTCAACGATAGAAACAACACCAAAGGCAATTCTTGTAGGAATATTTGCTTTTATCACTCATGTAATAACATTTACAGAAGGTCTCTGAGTTGCAACTATTAGATGTATTCAGACAGCTCTTGCCATTTGAGCAATCCTTGCAATATAATTTTCTGTATCTTTTTTACTACCACTCATCATCAAGTCAGCAAGCTCATCAATTATCACCACCAAGCGATACATTTTTTCTTCTTTTTGTACTTTTTTGTTGTATTGGTCAATGTTTCTTACTTTCATTTTTTTTAGATTTTTGTATCTGATATTCATAAACTCAACTACTCGCTTTAGCACTTTGACAGCTTTTTCAGGTTCTGTAATTATTGGCGATAAAAGATATGGAATTCAATCATATATTCACAATTCTACCTGTTTTGGATCAACCATTATAAATTTCAGTTCAGTAGGATTGTTTTGATATATCAAAGACATTATAAAATCATTTATTCATACTGACTTACCCGATCAGGTAGCCCCAGCCACCAACAAATGAGGCATTTTTTCCAAAGGTTTTACATTGATATCTCCTTTGATTCATTTTCACAATGTAAGATTTGTCAACGATTTTGAAATTTTATCCCCAAATTCTGCAGATCACAAGGTCTCTCTCAAGGTAACCACCTGAGGTTTTGGATTAGGAATTTCAATTCCTACAAATTCAGTACCAGGAATAGGAGCAATCACCCTCAATGACTTCGTTTTCAGAGAAAGAGCTAAATCCTTTTTTAGGTTTTCTATTTTGGATAATTTTATTCATGCTTGAGGCTTGATTTTAATTTGAATCACTGTAGGTCATATATCATATCATTCAATACTGATAGGCATTCAAAATTCTTCTAATTTTTTTTGAATTGAAAAACTTTTATCCTCCAAAAATTTTTCATCAATTTCATACTCTGAAGGATCACAAGCTGCTTGCAAAAAACTAATGTCAAAACTTGGCTTATCTTCAGGAAATCTTATCTGCATTTTCTCCTGTTCTTTTTCATAGATCTTTTCATCAAACTTATCTTGAACTTTTTGTTTTAATAAAGAACCTATTATTGATTTTGAAGCCTGACTCGGTTCTTTGTTTCCAGCTGTAATTTGTTCGTTTGTAGTGCTTTTTGAAAGATCTTGTGTAGGTTGAAGTTTCTCTGTATTATTAATTTTTTGTTTTTTATTTGAGCTTGTAGTTTTTGGATTTTTTTGTATATCAAGATAAAATTGAGGAGGTCTAATTTTGATTTGTAAAGTATAACCTATCCAAAATAATGTAACCAAAAACAAAACTATGAAACTAATCTGAACAGCATCCATCTGATAACCCAACAAATATCAGACTCATATAATTGATAACTTACCAACCCATCCTCACAAAGTGTCAGGATCAGTGTCATTCACTCCTCAATTCTCCAAAATAGGGAAACTAATAATTCATGTAACAAATATTATCAACAATATAACTTTTTTGAATATTCATTTTTTTAGTATTGATTCATCATATATTATATAAATTCCCAGCAACAATAATATTCAGAAAAAAAACAAACTCCCATACTCTCAAAACATAAAATAAGCAGGAATAGACAAAGATACAAACAAAGGTGATCACTGAGCCATCGCATTACTAAAAAAAAACGATGCACTCAATGCAATCATTGGAACACCAAGTTTAAACTTATTTATAGAAATCTTTTTTCTTTTCGTTCTTTTTTTCCTAGGCACGGATAAGTAGATTATAAATATAAAATACCATTGCCTTTTTATAATTATTTATTTAATTTTTTCAACTTAAAAATTAGAGTTGTTAGTTAATTAAAAAATCAATTATTAGTGTAGGTAATAAATTTTTTTATAATCAAAAAACCAAAATTATATAATTAAAAGATAAGGTGGTTCTAATCTACTTAAATCCTTGATTTTAGCAACACATTTTTTCCATTATGCCTAATTTCTAATTATATGAAAAACCCCAAGAGATATACTCTCAGGGTTTGTTTGCAATCTAAATCACTCTTCAATTTTCTCAAATTTTTGCCGAAAGAGCTTTGCAAATATTGGATTTCTTTCCTTTTTTTCCAATATTGCATAATATAGATTCTCAGACACAAAACCAACAGCATCTTTGGCATCACCTATACTTTTTCCCTGCTCAACTTTATGATGCAAAACAGCAACTTCATTAACAGGAAATCTGTCCCTAACATCAAATGCATTAAGAGCATATCGAAAATTTTCTTCCAGTTCTGGATATTCTCCTGTCTCAATTAAACGATATACCTTCACAAAGACCCGAAAACTCATATGCCTACCAATCTCTGACTTTACTTCCTCTCTCCAATTAGGTGTATCTCGACTTATCTTTTTGAATGCTGAATAAGCCAAATAAAGTCTTTCCCAGTTTCTAAGGCTTGGCTCCTCTACATAAAGCTCTTTTGCTTTTCTGTATAGGAACATATCTTTATCCTCGGCAGGCTCGTATTTGGTTATAACTTCTTCTTTTACATCATTAAGAGAGCCGTTGGATACAGATATCAGAAGAAAGCCAACAGATACGATCACGATAGAAAAAATCAACACGTAAGAAAATCTAGCCTTTGACATAATATAAACCTCCTTATTTTTTTTGTTATGCTGTTAATTATCATAAAAGTGAGTAACACAATAAATAAAGATTTTTTATAAAAAATCAATAGATTTTACTATTAATCTGCACCTAAAATTATAGTAAAATTCTATTGACTATTTTAATTAAAATTTTATAAAGAGATATTTATGAAGTATCTGAAGAAATAGTAAGGATTAAAATGTTTATAAATATAGTTTTATCCTACCTATTATATAGAATATTTATCAGATAAAAAAACTTATTTACAGATTCTCAACCTTTAGAATATAAAAAAGAAACTTTCCAATAGCTAATATTTAAATTTATCTAATACTAAAAATATGAAAACAAATAAAGAAATAACTTTGGAAGAACAGGATGTAGAAGAAACTTCAAATTGTGAAAAAAATACAAAAGATACAAAACATCAATTATACAATAATTTTCAAAATGTTTTTTCGGCTAATTACATAAAAAATGTACAAAACATCAAAAAACTATCAAAAGAAGAAGAGTTAGCACTTTGAAAAAAAATATCTGAATGAGACCAAAAAGCACTACAAGAACTAATAGTAAGAAGCTTGCGACTAGTAATTATGATAACAAAAAAATATCACAAAAAAAAATATTATCGTAATTTATGACTTCATGATTTGATACAAGAATGAAATATATGAGTTATCATAGCTGCCCAAAAATTTGACTATACAAAAGGATGTTCTTTTAAAGTTTATGCAAAACACTGGATAAAAAATAATATCCAAAGAGCGAATAATCACAATAATACGATAAAAATTCCTCCTTTGAAAAATGAAGAAATAAAAAATATATCCAAAGCAAAGGAAGAACTATTCAAAAAACTAAATCGTTATCCTAGTATAGAAGAAATTTCAGAGTATACAAATATAGAAATTGAAGAGATATACCTACTATCACAAATGTCACAGATAGTTTTTTCTTTAGAACATGATATAACAAACTCAGAAGAACTACCTTGAATAAAACTAATTGAAACAATCAGATCAGATACAGAGACTCCTGAACAAGTTTTAGAATCTACCGAAAAATCCAAAAATATTGAAGAGTCTTTGAAACATCTCAGAGAAAAAGAAAGAATCATAATATCTAAACATTTTGGATTATGTTGACACCAAGAAACAACATTAGCAGATATAGGAAGACAGTTTTGATTCACAAAAGAAAGGGCAAGACAGATAGAAAACAATGCACTCAGGAAATTAAAAAAAATAATAAATTACTGTCAATAACCCTTAAGAGAAATCGTATAATCATTTTTGGTAGTATAAATTCAAGCAGGTTTTGTAGCACCAATCAATGCTCAATATCTAATATTATAAGTATAAGCTTCTAATTCTCAAGAAGTTTGTAATTCTCATTCTTTACCTACAATTTCTTTTGACTTAAAATTTTCCAAATCATTACAAGTAACTCAAATAATACAAGCTCAATATCACTTATTCTCACTCCATACACTAATTCATTCATCATCATGACTATGATTCAAAGTAAATCAAGCTCAAATTGTTTTAATAGTAACTGTTACATATTGATCAGCTAATCTTGTAATTCATGGATTTAAAATTCACAAATCAATATTATTGTTATCAATACTCATACTAAAACGGTCTATATAAAATACAACATTTTCACTAGCAGTATTGCCAGCATTATCACTTACTTCAAATTGCAATCTATATCTACCATAATCATCTATATCAGAAATACTAAATTCTGCCGTTTGATCATTTATATCTCAAGTACTAACTGTAGTTGTCTCATAATCACCCCAATCATCTCAATCATATCTTTGAAGATTCAAAGATACACTATCCACAT
>CAYMVT010000029.1:0-12350 GCA_964394325.1 uncultured Candidatus Peribacteria bacterium
CTTGAATTGATGAAGATGCTAGTGAGTTAGATACTGATAATTCATTTTTAACTGAAAATTTTGATAGATTATCATCTTATGATATTAAAAATAAATTAAAAAATCAATTAAACTTTAATTTTTGATGAATTCTTTCTCCTCATTCTGGTTGAACTTGGCGGAATTATGGTATTTCTTGAAGATATCGAGCAAGTGATCTTTGGCAAAGATGAATAGAACATAATAAACTTTGATTAAGGAGATCTTATGTTGATATTGATATTGCAAGATATTCCGTTCGTTGCATGAAAGATAAATAACGATTAAAATTATATTTGCTTATTTAAAACTAAAAACATTTAATAAAATGTGAAAATATATAATAATTACTTTGAGTGTTGTGTTTTTGGCAGTAGGAGGAGTATTTTTCCTATGAACATTAGCAGAACAAGACAACTGACACAAGATTAATATCCCATGATACGAAAATGTACAAGCAAGCAAAACAACTTACCAACAAGTGTGAGCTGATTTGCTTGAATCTGCTGATATCCCTGAATCTCATGTTGAACATCTTTCTTCCGAACAAAAAACAGATTTTTGACAAACGATTGATTCTTTTTGGCAGAGACAGTTGGAAACAATGTCAGAAGAATACCTTGAAGAAAGAACTTGAGGCTTGTCAGAAAAAGAAAAATCAAAATACATTGTAGAAAAGTTCCTATCTAGAAGTTATCTATCCTCTGAAGAGGTATGACAAATGTCCGAAGAAGAATTTGAAATAGTTATTGATGAGATGAATGAAGAGTGGAAGCAAACAAAAGAGTATCTAAAAGAACAAGAAGAAAAACAACAACAAGAATGAATTACACAAGATGAAAGGATGCTTGAAGCTCTTGCAGACAATGAACCTTCTCCTTATATTCAAAAAAAAGAAGAGATTATGGAAATTACTGATAATAGATGTGAAGATGCAGCTTCTTTTGGCACATTATGAAGATGTCTTGCAGGGTCAAATATGGAAAATGTGCAAGATTTAAAGCAAGTATTATCTGAATGAGAATATGAAGAATTTGAATATTCTTACTATTTAGAACAATATGTATCAAGCCCTGCAGAAATATTTGAAGAGGTGCAAACTGATGTTCAAAAAGATGCGATTATGGATGCTTTGGAAGAATTGTATGAAATGTGAAGGCTGAGATCTTGACACTGTAGTAATATCAAAAATTGACAAGCAAAAAGTAAATGTGAGGATTTTTTTTAAAAATATAGTTAAGAAAATTTATAATCTAAATTAAAAATAAAATGAAACAAATTACATATATTATTATTACTGGTCTAATTTGAGTAATTGTTGTATGAGCTTGAATAATATGACACTGATATTTCCAAGAACAAAAAGAACAAGAGTTAGATAAACAAAATTTGGAAAATGTAGAATATACAATTTCTTACCTTACCAAAAACTATGAATCAAGTTATCCTATGCCGGAATGAGATTTGATTTTGCTAGATGATTGAATGAATCAAATTCATCTAGAAGATAGGACAAAATCTTTGGATGAGGTTGATGATTTGTATGTAATTCAATGAACAACTTGTTGAATAAACACGGAAGATGAGGAGTTTATTAATAACAATCATGATGTTAGATTTAGCACTTGAGCAAATCAAAGATGTTTTTCTTATTCAGTAACTAATGACCAAAATGATTTCCAGATCGGATATATTAGTTATGACTGAATGACAACTGTTGCTAATTTGACAGGAACCACAGCAGATAGTATTACAAGATCTTACAATTCAAAAAGATTAGTAAGCAACAAAGACAATTCTTCATTGCCTTATATGCCAAGCATGTCAGATAAAATAGAAGTGAGACTGCTTAGTTGAGAAGGTGAAATTACAATAAAAGAAGACAGCACACAAATCCAGGAATCTTTGATACAAGAAAAATTTGATGAAGATTGATATATACAACTGCCTATGGGAAGAAATGTTGACGAGGTAGATCTTTCAATGAACTGAGATAGTTTTGTTTATGAAATAGTATATCCAAATGGGAACAAACAAACCATAAGTCCAAATTCTGAATGAAAAGCATCTTTAAAAATACAAGATTTTGAGTATGACTGAAAAGATTCTGCCTTTGCTATTTTAGATAATGTTTGAAGAGTAGCTTATGATTTTGTAAAGCTTGGTTGAGATTCAAATTATAATATTACAGATAATAATAATTGAGCTTTGGTTATTAGATGAACACAATTTACATTGGACAGCGATCAAGAAAAAACCTTAACTCATCTAAGTAAGTGAAGCATAGAATATATATTAGACTGAAAGGAGCATGTTGTTGATTTGTGAAATAATATATTTGGTTTTGACAATGCTTTTAATCTATTGAATGTTTTTGAGCTTTGAGACAGCTTTTCAAATCTGCTATGATACTCTATTGCTGTAGATTTAATGGAACATTGAAAACAAGATTTTCAGTACAAAAGCAAAGAACAAGATGAAAAATTATCTGCTCCTATTAAGTGATTTTTGCCCAAAGATGCCGAGATTGTCTTAAAAGACAATTATGAGCTTGATTTTGATGACAATTCTCAAAAAAATTTATTAGTTTTTAGTTGAAACTTTTCTCCTGAATTTGTAAACAATGTAGTGTGAGATAGAAAATATGTGAATAATGTATTAAAGGATGTTTGTTTAGAAAATTGATTTGAACAAATTTGAAATTTAAATGATTGATATAGATTTTTAGAAAAAGAACAGTTAACTTCTTCTTCCATTACTTTTGATTTGAACAATAGCACAAAAGAAATTATTCCAAGTAATTATGATTTGATATTTGAGCAACAATGAAGAAACAATTCACATATAACTTATTATAACACAAGAACTAATTATATAGATCACTGGCATGCTGCTTATAAATATGATGACTCTGATTCAAGAGATTGATTCTGAATTGTGTGTTATTAATACTATTTAAAGCTACAAACAGCAAAAGGCATAGTCTTGTCTCTTGCTGTTTTTTTTGTTAAGATAAAAAATTATTTTACAAGCCCTTTTTTACTGTGAAATTTAAGAACAATAAAATAAAATAACATTATTATTGATTATTTTTACAAAATTTATATAATGTAGATACAATTTAATTACAATTACAAAAAAAAGCAAATGGAGTTTTTTATATACAATACACTTACAAGAAAGAAAGAAAAATTTGAACCTTACTATGATTTTAATAAAAAAGACTTTGTTGGTATTTATACTTGTGGACCAACTGTATATTCTGATCCACATTTATGAAATCTGAGGGCTTTTGTGTTTGCATGATTGTTGGGTGATTTTATAAGAAATGTTTTACAGTATCCTACAAAGCATGTTCTAAATATAACAGATGTTGGACATCTTACAGACGATGGTGATGCATGACAGGACAAAATGGAAAAATGAGCCCAAAAAGAATGAACTACAGCATGGGAAATTGCAAAAAAATATGAGAATAATTTTAAACAGTATATAAAACAGCTTCAATTAAATTTTGATCATTTCCCAAAAGCTACTGAAAATATACAAGAACAAATAGACATTATTCAGCAACTACAAAACAAATCACTTACTTATGAAATACCATGAGATTGAATTTATATGGATACATCAAATATAAAAGATTACGGGAAACTTATGTGAAAAAATTATGAAAAGCATATTCAATGATTAAAAGAATGAGCAAGAGTTGATACTGAAGGTAAAAAAAATCCAACAGATTTTTCATTATGGAAATTTTCTCCAAAATGACAAAAAAGGCACATGGAACGAGATAGTCCTTGGTGAATGTGATTTCCTGGATGGCATATAGAATGTTCTGCAATGTCTAGAAAATATCTATGAGATTTTTTTGATATTCATACCGGGGGGCCAGATCACATAAATACACACCACACAAATGAAATTGCTCAAAGCGAATGTAGCTTTGCACCAACACCTTGGGTAAAGTATTGGATACACAATCAATTTTTGAACATATCTTGAGACAAAATATCTAAATCTGCTTGAGATACATTGTCTTTACCTGATGTGATAAAAAAATGATACTCACCACATGATTTAAGATACTTTTACTTAACATGACATTATAGAAGTTTTTTGAATTTTGACTGGTTGGCTATTTCCAAAGCAAGCAAAACAAGACAAAATATCATCAAAAAATTGCTGAAAAACAAACACATAAATTCTATTAATACTTCATGACTTAGTTTTGCTGAATTAGAAAACAAACTAAACCATTCAAAATCAAAAGAATTTTTGCAAGAAATAACTGCGCCTTTGCTTGATGACTTGAAAACTCCCAAAGTCCTATCAGTTATAAACACAAAAATCAATGATCTAAACTATGAATGACTTGAAATTCTTTCATGGTTTGATGAAAATTTATTAAAAATAGGATTGTTTGCTGAAATTAAAAACATAAGGAATCAGTCCAAAAAAGCACAAATTCCTTACTACATTCAGCAATTGGCTCAAGAAAGGCGAAAGGCTAGATCAGAAAAAAATTTTGAAAAAGCAGATGAGCTAAGAGATAAGCTATACCAACAATGATATGTAGTAAAAGACCTAAAAGATACTTACATACTTCAACACAAAATTGATACAAACAAATAAATAAAATCTATTGCAAATCAATAAAAATAAATTAAAATATAAGTAGTATATAATGAAAAGCTTTTTATGTAAGATGTTTTTGGGTTGCATGACTAATTAAGTTAAATATTAACACTTAATAAAAAATGAAAAAAATAATATTATTGTTGATCGTGTTTTTTAACAAGACTGTTTGATATGTCTTTGGTTTTCTTCCTGAGTGGACAACCGACTCAAGAAGTTATACAAAAGAAAAGGGTGATTTTTTGGGTGAGGTTTGAAACGAGCCAATTAGACAATGAGCTTGATGAATTTGAGATAATATAGAATGAATTGCTGAAAAGGACAGTGACTATCAAGGATGATTTTTGAATTATGTAAGCGACATCATCAATTACATACTTGCAATAGCTGCATTTGTTGCTTTAATATACCTTTTGTATCATGGCTTCTTGGTTATAACAGCAGCTGGCAATGAAGACAAATACAAAAAATGACTTTGATGATTGAAATACTGAACTATAGCATTGGTAGGAATATGAGTATCTCGATTTATAATAAGCTTAATATTTTTTGTTGTGGACTATGCTACTTAAGATGGTAGCTTAAAAATATTAAAATGTATAAGTTTTAATACTTATTTTGTTTTATTTCTTCTTTTATCAAAAAAAGAGATTTGTATAAAAAATATAGATCTTCAGCATTTTATAACTAAAATTGTTTAAAACTTTAATATTAAAATGTTTTATTATGGAGCTTAAATTAAATAATGTTTTTACAAAAGCTAAATATGTCATTTTAAGTTTGCTAATTTTTACAATTATAATAGGAAGCAATATAGTGCATTGACAATTATGACCTGATGACTCGCCTCATTATGATGACTGATGAGGAGGAATAACAACAGAAACTAGTGATATAGCTGAGTCTCATATAAGAGATAGTGGCCTTATGAGCGAACTTTTAGGCATATTTGACATACAAACTTATTCTACTCAAGAAGCTTCTGCTGCAAGTTATATACAAACTGTCATAAATTACTTTTTGGCAATAGTTGCATTTGTTGCTTTGGTAGTTATTATATATTGATTTTATATGATGTTTTTCAGCAAAGAACAGGAAGAGTGATTTAATAAAGCAAAAAAGTTTGTAATAAACTGAGCTATTGCATTGTTAGTTATGTGAATAAGCTGGTTTGTCGTATCATTTATTTTCTATTTAGTAGGGCAAGGCATTTAGTTAAATATTATAAAGTTTTAAAACTATTAATCAAAGATTTCTTTGTATTTAAGTTTTTTGATTGCCGTAGACATTTCTTTTTAAAAAAATTGACCCCGTGGAATATAAGAACAGTAATTACCCAATTCCACAGGGCGGGAACAAAAACTATGAACTTATTCTTTTAATAAAATAGCAAATACTTGCTATTTTGTCGATAATTCTTTTTGTCTTTTTTATATTCTACTTGCAAAAAGAACTATCTACGATAAGGCAAACTTATTTTAGATATAATAAAATAAAAAATTAATGTGGACAGCAATAATATTAGGATTTTTACTTTTTATGTTTTTGATAGTTGTTCATGAATTAGGTCATTTCATAGCAGCCAAAAGATCAGGAGTAAAAGTTTTGGAATTTGGAATATGAATACCACCCAGAGCAATGAAAATATACACAGACAAATCCTGAACAGAGTATTCACTTAATTGGATACCTTTGTGATGATTTGTAAGATTAAAAGGTGAAGATCCAAACGATGAAGGTACTTTTTATGCCAAAGACAGCTTCATTACACAAACTGTTGGAAAAAAACTATTAATACTTTTATGATGAGTTGCTGTAAATGTTTTGTTTGCTTGGCTTTTTTTTGCAAGTGCTTTTTGGAAATGAATTGAACCTATTTGAGTGCTACCTGATAGTGCTTTGCAAATACAAACAAATAGTTACTTAATGCCAACACAAGGATTTTTGGATGAACAGTGATTTTTGAGTGGTGAGATTCAAGCTGAGCCAGTAAAAATTAAAGAAATCATTCCTGATGAATTGGCATACAATGCAGGGTTAAAAACTTGAGATGTAATTAAAAAAATAAACGACAATCCAGTAGATACATTGAACCTATGAAGCACATTAAGGGAAAACATAGGGAAAGAATTTGAGCTTACTTACAAAAGAAATGATGAACTCCAAACAAAAAAACTTGAATGTGAAAGAGAAAGATGTCTTCTTGGCATAATAATGCCTCAATGAGGCAATCTTGAAGTTTTACCAATAAAATTTTGATTTGTACAATGATCAAAAGCTGCTGCTTGAGAAATTTATGCCCAAACAAGATTAACATTTCATGTATTAGGAAACATTTTTTCTAGGTTATTAACTTTTGAAAGACAACAGGCAAAAGAGGCAGTTGAGCAGCTTGCATGACCGGTATGAGCAGTTAAAGTATGAGAAATAATATTAGATAATTTTTGAATTTGGCAGTTTGTTGCTTTTGGAGGCATGATTAGTTTAGCATTAGCAATATTTAATATCCTTCCTATACCAGCATTAGACTGATGAAGAACCATATGAGTTTTGATACAAACAGTTGTAAGACTAAAACCTGAAAAATATTTTATAATCGAGAATTATTTTAATGTTTTGTTCTTTGTTTTGCTAATGTCGCTTTGAATTTATATAATATTTTTGGATTTGGCAAGATTTTGGTGAGTAAATCCTTTTGGGTTTTAGTAAAAACTCTAAAAAATAAAATAATCTCAAATTAAAAGCTAACTAATCATTTATAATCTTTGCTAAACTAGTTTTTGCACAATAATCTTTTTTTAAATTATAACTAAAATAATTATGCCCAAAAAGATCAAAAATATATTATGACTGGATTGGTGAAGTCATTATATCGGGCTTGCATACAAAAACGAAGACTCAAATGTCATAATGCCTATTGGATATTTGATTAATGACGGAATGTTTTTTTTCAATTTTGCTGATATACTTACCAGATACCAAATTACCAAGATAATAATATGATACCCCAACTCAGAAGAGAAAATACAAAAAAAAATAGATAATTTTATCTGACAGCTGAATATGTTAGTATGAGATGTTGAAATAGTTAAGCAAAATGAAGATTATACAACTACACAGGCTGGTGAAATAACCTGAAATTATAGAAAAAACGAATCACAAGATACAATAGCAGCTATGAAAATTCTTCAGGATTATATTAACTATAATTAGAGCCTGCTTAAAAAGTTTGTATTATCATGTTTTTGTAAAGTGCAAGCAGTCTCTAAAAAAGGCGGGAATGCAGCAAACAACCAACCCTTAAAGGGCAAGGAACTTTTCCATTTAACTAAATTAGAGATCATTTTTGATACTTTTTAAGTGCTCTCTAATTAAAAAGATTTGTATAAACTTTCTGAATTAACACTAATAGATCTATAAGGTTCTTGAATTTTTATTACCTTATAAGGACTATCAAATAAATCGCCTTTTTTAGTGTCTTCTGGGTGTTTGTAAAATATATCTACAATTATCTCATCTTCATAGTAAGAGACATTATCAATCACAATAATTCCTTCTTTTCACTGAAAGGCAAATAAATAAACATTTTCTTCAAAATCAAATATATTTTCTGATGGATAAGCTCAAAAAAGATCTTTGTATTCTTGTTCTGTAGACACTATGTATTCTTTTTGATTTGTAACATTAAAATCTGGATATGTTTCATTAGTACAATTAAATTCTATAAATTCATATCATTCTTGTAAAGGTTCATGTCAGTGAAAATGATCGGTATAAGATAGTATATTAAAGATTAATACAAACAAAAATCAAAAAGCACAAACTAAAACCACCAAAAGTCAGATCATATAATATTTGTTGTTCATGGTTGTTTTTATATAAATGTTAAAACTTTATTTTTGAGGAGAAGTAATTATTTTACTATAACTGCTTTGTTTTACATATTTTTTGCATTCATCCAAAGATAGTTTTGAGTTTTTAACCAAATTTCAAATTTTTGAATTGCTAATATCCAAGGCTTCTTCTAATAATCATTTTTGTTCAAGTAATTTTTGCAAATTTTCTTTGTCAATGATAGAATAAGATATACCTTTAGATATGCTTGCTTGATATTTATTTCAATATAATCTTTTCATTCACTTTTTATTTGCATAATTGGATATTACTTCTTTTAGCTGTTTTTTGCTGTTTTCCAAAGTTTTAACTTGGATAGAAATTTCGGCATATTCATCTATCATGCCCTTGATTGTTTTTTGTCATATTTTATCTACTATTTCATCATCCATACTAGCATGAGAAAATAATGGACAAATACTTTTAAATTCACAAAATCTACAACCAACATTTTCAATAGGCTCAAAAACATCGAGTTTTCACATATTGTGAGCAAACCTTTTTTCTTGAATTTCTTGAACAATATTTTTGTATTTATCTACAACATTGCTTAATAAATCTTCTGTTATCTCTCGGGTGTCTAATACATCAAAATGCAAAAAGTGAATTTTACCAAAAATCTTATCAAAGTATTTTCCGTACTGTTGTTTGATGCCAAGTCAATAAAGAGTAAGTTGTTCAATATATTGTTGTTTTTTTTCGGTAGGTAGGTTTTTATTAGTCTTGTAATCATTAATTATAAAAGAATATCCCGACTTATCAAGTCTATCTATTATTCATCTAAATTTTATGTTTTCATCAAGATTAAAATAAATGTTCTGCTCAGTGCTTACAACCTTTATGTCATCAAATGGTTTGTGTTTTTCAAAATATGATTTGATATATTCCTGTCATCTTTTTATATAATCATCTATCTGTCATTTTCATTTTACAACAATATCATTTCAAGATTGATATACAGAATCTCTTTTTTCTGTCCACAGGCTATGATAATAATCAATCAAAGCATCAAGTTCAACATTCCTGAAATTATTAATATCTTCATATAGTTTTTCTAATGTTTTGTGAACTATGTCTCATAAGATCAAATCAGCCGATTCTTCAGGGATTTCTAATTTTATTCAATCAATATATTTGTACCTAAAAGCCAAAGGGCACTGACTATAAAGTTGAACTTGAGAAAACGAATAAATAGTAGACATTTTTCTGAATTAGTAAATTAAACTTTAGTTTTTTATATTAATTTTTTGTTGTTTTTCAATACAATGTATTCTTTAAAAAAAATTAGAAAGCATATTTTGCTACTTGGGCTAGCGCTTATTTTACAATGAAAAATGCCTAATTTGTTCTTTGCTTGCTTTCATTGCACAAAATATGGGAATGAAAACTTTAAATCAGGTTATAATCAAAATAAAAGTGAAAATTTATTTCAAAATCAAACTGAAAGCTATTGATTATTTTTATCAAATCATTATAAAAAATGTCAACTGTTTTTAAGTGCTCTCAATTTAAAATTAATATAAGGATAACCAATGAATAATTGAAAATTAAAATCAACAAGCAACAAAATAGAAAAGGATACTCATACATATAAAAATACTGTAAAAAATTTTATAGATGAATGAAACTGAAAAATAATATTTTTGTCTAAAGACACTAGTTTCAGTTATTTGCTGCAAAATTTAAGAAGTCAAGCTTGAATTCAAAGCAAAGAGTTTGTTAAGAGTTTGTGACAACTTGATAATTTACAAGATCTTTTGGAAAATGAAAAATACAGCAAATGAGGTTGATATATGTTTTTTTTGGAAATAGAAGAACTATTATATGAAGAAGAAGCAAAACTTTTATATGATATACAACAAAAAGTATGAAACTTGCATACTATTATACTTGTTTCAGATTCAGATAATTTCACAAAAAATAAAATATCCCATTGTACTGAGTACTGATTTAAAAGTTTTATAGTAAAACCTATCAGTATTAATAATCTTTTAAAAAAGATGCACTATCAGTTAAATCCTCTGGATAGCAAAACTTCTAAATTAATAGATTTTGTGCAAGAAAAAATCCATTCTGTATTACAACAGGAAGACAAACCAAATAAAAAAAATGTGGAAGAAATATCCAAAATGATAAACACACTGAAAACCAAAATGCAAAAAAGTACAAAAGTTTTTATATTAGAATGAGATATGTATTTGGCAATAAAAGATTATGAAAATGCACATATTTGTTATAAAAAGGCAGTAGATAGTGCTCCAGATTGGATTTTTACTTGGGAAAAGCTTGCTAAATTAGCAAAACAAATGTGAGATACAAAATCATTGATATATTACATGGAACAAATGGATAAGATAAATCCTTTTAATATTCAAAGAAAAATTGACATTATATCAAGTTATTGAGAAAATTTAGATGAAGATTGCCAAGAAAAAATAGACCAAAAATCTGAAGATGCTGTTAAAATGTGCAAAAAAACAATAAAGCTAAAAGAAATGAAAAGAATAAAGACAGAGTCTCAGCAAAGAATTTCCACCATATATCAAAGAATATGAGATACATTAAAAGAGCATTTACCAGAAACATCAAGAGAATACTATGACAAAGCAATCCAAATAAAATGAAAAAAAGCAACAAGTGAAGATATATCAAGATTAAATGAACTTTGAAAACATCTAAGAAAAATATGAAAACACAAGGAAGCAATAGATGTGTATCAACAAGCATTATCACTGGATAAAAACAACCAATTTATCTGTTATAATATAGCTCGTGCCTATTTAGACTTAAACAATTACACATTAGCATATAAGTATCTAAGCGAACTTTTGAAAATCAATCACGATTTCTTATATAAAGTTGAAGAAGTTAATGTGCTGCTAACGATATGATATGTTTTTTTGCAAAACAAAGACAAAGAAATGGCAAAGTATGTGCTTCAAATAGCATCTGAAAAAGATCCTCAAAATAAAAAAGTACAAAAATATCTCAACCAAATATAAAAAATTCTACAAAATATATTTTCTTATATTGTATTTTCAAATTTTTTTTGAATCATGGGGAATTATATTATCGAACTTAAATCAATTAGAAATTATTATAGTTCATTTCTTGCACTCCTTTGTTAGTTTTAATTCTAATTTTTTCATAACATTGGGGAAAAGATACAAAAACACAATATCAGCATCTGATATATCTTCCTTAAAAATGTCTTTTTTTTTGATTTTTATATTCTTATAAAAAACTGATTTGATTTTTGCAATAATTGCAACATCTATTTTTTTTTCTATTCAAATAAATTTACAATTATGACTTTTTGCAGCTTGAAAAAGTATAGCTCAATCACCACATCATAGATCATAAACAGTTTGTCAATTTTTTAAATTAGCTTCTTTTATCATACAATTTGCAACTTTTTTATTTGTGGGAACAAATGGAACGAAACTTTTTCATTCCCAAATAAGTTCAAAAAAGAAATACAAAAAAGAAAAAAGCAGTGATACATGAAAAAAAAACAAGGTAAAGGCGAGTGTGTAAAGTATTCAATAAGGAATTTCAAAATAAAGACCAAAAGCAAACAATAAGACAAGAAGTAAATTAATATATATTAATAAAAACATTGATTTTGATGTTTTATAGTAAAATTATTAACAATCCAGACACTTTTAGAAAAAAATGTATAAGAACCTATTAATATATAAACTTTTCAAAACCCTTTGCAAGAATAAATTTACTAATCAAAATTAAAATGGAGAATCAAGACGAATGGGGAACGTTTTTTGAGAGGAATAAATAAGAGG
>CAYMVT010000030.1:0-3365 GCA_964394325.1 uncultured Candidatus Peribacteria bacterium
AATGCTCATTGAACAACCCAAAGTTTCATTACTATAGTGTATTCTGCATTACCTTTGTATTCTAACAAATGATGGAATGGTGCTATTGTAAAAAATTTCTTGTTAAATATTTTTTTCCAAAATATTTGCAAAAAGCTTGTAATAAGTTCTATCCAAAAAATAGCGAATAACACAATAAATGGTATCAATATGCCTGCACGAATATCTATCAGATAGACTAAAGAAGATATTAATCATCATAATGCTAATGCTCAGCTATCTCACAAAAATATTTTTGCAGGATTTATATTAAACCATAAAAATGCTAATAGACTACCAAGTACTATTCATATAACAGTGGTTGCTAAATACCATCCGTACAAAAATGTTATTATTCATAACACGAAGAGCACCATAATACAAAGTCATCATACGAGTCAATCAAGTCAATCTGTAATGTTTATGGCATTTACTATTGCTACGGTTAAAATGAATGTAAATATTGCATAAAAAAAACCAATATCTAACTCATATCATATTGGTCGTATATTTATTGTTGAAATTCAAAGTCTAAAATGAAACCAATATGTGATAAATGCAGAGAATAAAAACATCCATATTAATTTCATTTTGGCAGTCAATCAGCTAACTTTTCCAATTCCTTTGATATTTAGATAATCATCTATTAATCACAATATTCACATACTAAAAAAAGCAAATAGTATTATGTATGTTTCTTCTCTTGTAATCAAAGAAAATGTAATAAAATCCAACCATTGCAATACGTAAGAGAAAAGTATCAATATTCAAACTACTATTATAATAAGTCATCAGCCCATAGTAGGTATACCTATTTTGTGTCAATGTAATTGATTAAAAATTGTAGCTGCTCATCAACTAGTGCTGTCCTTGCGGAGAGTTTTTCCAGCTTTTATTCTTTGTAACAATGCTATATATAATGGATATAGCATCAAACTTAAAAAGAAACCAAACATTGAATAAATTAATATGCTATCAAGTTTTTCTAGCATCAGAAAAATATTTTTATTAATTATAAAATTATTAATATATTAAAGCATATTAAATATTTGCTTTTGAAAATCAACTTTAAAAATTTTTTTATTAATCTTCTGCGCCTAAATAAGACTAAAAAGTGAGTTTTGCTGATTCTACAGCTATTTTCTTTGGAATCTATTTTGGAAAAACTTTCAAGTAAGCAATATATATTGATGATAATAGTATATTATAGTAGTTATTCAGTCTTTCAATTTCGCTTCTCAGGTGTGTCTTTTCCAGATTATATTTTTATTTCAAATGTTTGTATGTTTCTTCTATCAGCCATCTATAACTATATGCTTTTATAACTTCCATAGCTTCTTATACATTTCATACTTTTTTATTTTTCAGAAACATTTTTTGTCATTTGTTCTTTTTTATTACCACCAAATAATATAGTCTGTTATAAGTTTAGTGTTTTTTAAAAATTTAGAAAAGCCAGCAACAATATTTTTCTTTTTAGTTCATTTATTGTTTTTGAAAGATTGTCTGCTAATCTCTAATAAAGAAATATCTTTTGTTTTCAGAAATCACTGTACTATATCTTTTATTAGTTTAGCTGGATCTTTTTTGTAGTTAGATGTAAGTTTATACACTTTATCATAAACATTTTCTAAATAGCTGAAAATTTCTTGATCAAAAGTCTTGAAATTTAATAATTTTTGTATATAAGTCATTTCCTTATAGATCATGATTTAAAAGCACTGAAAACCAATTTCAGTGTTTTTTTATAAATATTTTTAGATAAATTTCCAGTGGTTCTGACTTTTTTGATCGTTGTTTTTATTAGTTTGTAATTGACTTTTCAAAGATTTTTTTGTTTTTTAGTGCAGAAGGTTAGTTTTTAATATATATTTAATCACTCAATAAATTAAAATGGCTTGAAAAACTAATAAAAAATTATATAAATAAAGCTATCTTTACTTTTTAAGTACTTAAATAAAAAAGAAAAAATAATGATAAATTTAATAATATTATCTTGACTTTGAACATTTCTTAGTGAAAATGCTTCTTCGAGAATGAAAAAAATTTGAGAAAAGTTAACTTTTTATCAAAAATGATTTATCCTAACTTTATGTAAAATATTCTTTACCATATTTTTACTACTAACAGTATGAACATGGACTCTAACTTTAAATAATCTTTCATTTTTATTGATTGTTTTGTATAGTCTTCTGTGAATTCTTTTTACTTATTTTGCAATGAATGCGATTAATAAAGCTGATAGATCAACTAATTCACTATTTTCTGTATTGGTCTTACCCTTATTATTGATCTCAGATATATTGTTATGATACAATATTAATATTTATCACATTATTTGAGTTTTGTTTATTGTTTTAATCTTAGTATTATCAACTTGAAAATGACCAATATCGACAAAATGAATTAAATATATAATATGAGCACAAATTGTAGCTTCTATATGAATTACAGTTTACAAATACTTGATTACACATTTTGTCTCTGTAGAAACTATATTATTGATAGATTCTTTGATTATGATGTCTATATTTGTTTCTATAACTATTTATAAATTGTGAATTCTTTGAATAAGAGAATCTTTATATTTTAAAAATATTAAATTTTGAATATTTTCCGGTTTATGACAGACTATATGACTTTTTGCATATATGTTTTGACCAGCATCGATAGTTACAGCAATTAAGAGAATTTTACAGATGTCTTGGTGAGTTGTGTTTTGAAGATTTGTTTTTAATGAGGTTAATTTTTGAAAAAAAATTGCAAATTTATGAGTTTTATCCATTTGAGTCTTGATAATGAATTTTCAATCAATATCAGCTCATACAAGTTTTTTAACTGATATAAATACCAGCTTGTTTAGGTGAGATGTTAATGCTTACAAACAGCATTTAGAACAAACATTTGATGTTGAAAATTTCTCGGAAAATATTAAGGACTGATATTTTAAATATATAAATTAATTTTCTCAGCTATAATTTATTCTTTTAAATTATACCAAATTTCAAAAGGTAAAATAAATGAATATCTTTTGTACAAAAACTATATTATGTATACATAGAAACTAAATGACAATAGTAAAAAGTCTATTTATTCGTTTTTTTACTTGATATTATTGGTTTTTTTTATATATTTTTTTCACACATTTTTATATGCTAAATTATTTAATTACATGAGGAAGTTGAGTTTATTACTAATATGATTATTAACATTTAGTTTAACTGCATGTGTTGAGGAACCTGTAGATCCAGTAGAGGATCCAATGGAAGATCCAGTAGAGGATCCAATGGAAGATCCAATGGAAGATCCAATGGAAGATCCAATGGAAGATCCAATGGAAGATCCAA
>CAYMVT010000030.1:3465-12228 GCA_964394325.1 uncultured Candidatus Peribacteria bacterium
GTCTTCTTTTATTGTTTTCAGAATCTCTTTGGTATTGTGATTTTTTGAATGTAGTTCAGAATATCTCTTTTTTGCGAACTCCACAATGTTTGTATGAATTTTTTTCACCTCAGAAGAATATACAAATCATCTTGATTCTATCTGTATATTTCAGATTAACTCTTTTGTATGTGAATCTATTTTAAATATTAATGCCAAAATTCAACCTTCAGACATTATTTTCCTTGCTTTCATCACATATTCTCCTGAAAGATGTCATATACCTTTACCATCTACTAATACTGTATCCAACTTCAAGTATTCTTCAGAAGTTACAATTTTATCGTCATATATTTCTATAATGCTTCAGTTATTAATTGGCATTAATACGTTTTTTTCTGGAATTCACATATCAATAGCAATATTTTTGTGATTGTACCTGAACATTGCATCGGTATAAAAAGGTAAGAAATACTCAGGTTTTATTAAATTTAACATTAATTTGTGATCTTCTTGATAACCATGTCATGATGCATGTATATCTAAATCAGAATTTGTAATTAAATTTATGTTTTTAACTACTAAACTATTCAACATCATACCAACACTTGCTTCATTTCAAGGAATAGTAGATGATGACATCAAAACTGTGTCTTCTTTTCTTAATTTAAAACTTGTATGATCTCATCTAGCTATTCTAGCAAGTCAACTAAATTCTTCTCATTGTGCTCCAGTAGATAATATTACAACTCTATCAGGTGGCATATTGTCTACATCAGCGGTTAATTTGCGTACACATCATCTTGGGGCATTCAAATACCCAAGTTCTTTACATATTTCAACATTGTTTATCATTGATCTTCACTCCAAAAAGACAACTTTATCATATTTTATTGCACTTTCTATTATCTGTATTATTCTACCTACATTTGATGCAAAAGTTGCTATTATTATTCTAGATGGGGCAGTTTTAATTATATTTTCCAAGTTGTGTCAAATTATTTTTTCTGACATTGCCCATCCTTTTCTATCAGCTCATAGACTATCTCATATATAAAGCCTTACTCATTCAAGTCAGATTCTTGCAATTTTTCCAAGATCTGCTGGTTTGTCTATAGCAGGTGTATAGTCTATTTTGAAGTCAGAAGAATTAAATATTAGTCATTTTGGTGTGTTGATCGCTAATGCTAATGTTTCGGGTATGTTGTGATTTACAGGTACAAACTCTACACTAAAACATCCTAATTTTATAATATCACTATCTGGGTTGACTATATAACTTTTTATTTTATTAGCATCTTTTGGGTTATCAAAAGTTTTTTTGATTATTCACAAAGTTAGTTGAGTAGTATATATAGTAGGATAATCCAATTCTGGTAATATATGCCTCAATGCTCATATATGATCTAAGTGTCAATGAGTTAATAAAACTCATTTAATTTTGTGTTTGTTTTTTTTAAGATATGTGATGTCTGGAATTATGTAATCTGCACCCAAGGTTTCATTAGCTGCAAATTCCATACCAGCATCTACTATTATTATGTCATTTTTGTATTCTATATAAATACACTGTCCAACTTGTTCCAGTCAAAGTAAACTTCATACCTTTACAGGAGTTTCCTTTTTTTTGTTTGTTTTTGTTTCGCTCTTTGTATTGATTTTTGTGTTATTTTTTGTATTCATGTTTTTGTTGTTAGTTTTGTTTTTTTGTTCAAAACTAATGTTAACATTACTGTTGGCATTACTTGATACTATTGTACTCATTTTTTATTTTTTAGTTAATTAAATTAAATATATGCAAAACTTAAATATGTTTTTGGACGAATTACAAATATATGCAAAAGATAATAACATTCCAATAATTAGCAAAAACACACAAAAATTTTTGAAAAAGTTATTGGAAAAGAAAAAACCTAATGTTTGTTTGGAAGTCTGAACTGCTATTTGATTTAGTACCATATTTCAGGCAAGTATAATACAGAAACGATGATGATTTTTGTGCTGATTTGAAATATCTTCAGATGCCTATCAGAAGGCAACTAACAATATAATCAAATCTAGATTGAATAACTTGATAATTTATAATACTGATTTTTTAAGATTTTCACTTAAAAAAATCCACAAAAAAATAGATTTTGTATTTATAGATGCCATGAAAATGGATTATGTAAGGTACTTACAAAAAATATTGCAATTTCAGAATAGTAATATTTCTATTTTATTGGACAATGTTTATAAATATGATTATAAGATGTATTCATTATATGAATTTGTTAAAAAAAATCAATTAAATTATAAACTTTTTAAATTAAGCGAACATGATTGAGTAATGTTGATAACGATAAAGTAGCTTTATCAACTTATAAGCTATCTCTTTTAAGGTTTTCTTTGCTCTTGATTTATATTAACAATTATGGATTGTTCTTCTATCTTCTTTATTGGATGAAATAGGCCTATTGAAACCCTGCCTTAAGAAAAGCGAAGCTTATTTCACAAGTTGGAAGCAAAAAAACAAATATTATGGAATTAAGCATGTTCATATAAAGTGCAAGCAGTCTCTAATAAAAGTTAAAATGCAACAAAAAACTAAATCTTTGCAACTTTTTAAGTGGTCTTTATTTAATTATTTATCATTTCTTTTAGCACTTCCTTTGCCTTTTGTTTTTGGGTGTCAATATTTTCTTCTTCGTATTTTTCAGTATCATATTCAACTTCATAATCAGGATGTATACCCTCTCTATCTATACTTTCTCAAGATGGTGGATACCATGCTCATATTGTATATTTCAAAGAAGATCAGTCATCAAAATTCTCTAATGTTTGAATTGATCATTTTCAGAATGTTTTTTGTCATACTATTTTTGCTCCTTTTCATTCACTTAGTGCTGCTGCTATTATTTCTGATGCGGAAGCTGATATTCAATCTACTAATATAGTCATAGGTAATTCTTGAATGTCTTTGTGTCATTGTGATTCATAGCTTTCAGCAGGATAGGTTCTATAATTTGTCTCAACCACTGGAGTTCATTCTGGTAAAAAGTATGAAGCAATGTTTACTGCCATTGGCAGGTATCATCATCAATTTCCTCTAAGATCTATAATTAATCAATTCAGTCCATCTATATCAAAACTTTCAATCAATTCTCTTAGAGCATCTTCTGTATCTTCGCCAAATATTGATATTTTTATATATCAGGCTTTGACTTCATCGTTAATTTTTATTTCTTCTCATCTTACTGACGGAACATTTATTTCATCTCTTACAACTTCTACATCCAAGAATTCTCTAGCAGAGTTTTCTTTTCTCAATATTCTAAGATCGACCTTGGTTCATTTAGGTCCACGAATTTTATCCACGGATTCTTGTAATGACAAATCTTGTGTTCAGGTTCAGTTAATTTCTAGTATTGTATCCATAGGTTTCAATCAAGCATTGAATGCAGGCGATCCTTGTATTAACTCTTCTATCATAACTCAATCTTGTCTTTTGGTTACTACTGCTCATATTCATTCAAAATCTTGTTGTCATTCAAGTCATTCCTGAAAAGATTGATTTTCTTCATCAGTTAAATAAACCTTATAAGGGTCTCATGTTGCTTCCACAAATGCTTTGATAGCTGCTTCCATCATTTTATCATAATCTAAATCTTCGTCATAATAATATCTTTCTTCTAATGTTCTTCGTATTTTATTGAATTTTTCTTGATATTCTCAGTTTTTTGTTTCTGTTATTTGTCATACAGAAATATTTGATAAACGGTTTTTTATATTATCTATCATGCTTGTGCTATCTACTCTGATGGTATTATTTGCAAGTCAATAATTCTCATTCAAATAATAAAATCACAAAAATGTGATGCTTCATCACAGTAGTATTCACAAAATTAATATGTATATTTTTTTTAGTTTACTCATTCTTCATATAATTTAATTTTTTAAAGTTTCATAGATAGGATTGTTATTATCAAGGTCTCATAATTCATGCGTTTATTAAATTTTATTTATGTTAATTATTAAATCTATTCTTTGTGGATTATTCATTTATTTGATTCTTAAACTACAAAGACTATTTATCATTTAATCTGTAGCTTGCAACTTTCAATTATTATCTAAGTTTGGACTTCTACATTTTCATATATTTCGTATATTTTTTGATTCTTTACAAAAACTACATCTAATCTATACATTTTATTGCTGGGAAACTTATTCAAATAATATATTATTGTTTTTGATAAAAATTTCAACTTATTTTGACTAATATAATCAAACAAATCTTCTATTCAGTCGATAACTTTTACTTCTACAAAAACAATAGTGTTTTCATCATCAAATATTAAATCAATTTCTCCTCATTTGATTGTATAGTTTTTTTTCAATAAATTATAACCTTTTCATTGATAGTGTTCTTTGACAATTTCTTCTCACAAGTATCACTTATTTTTTTTCATATTAAAATAATTCTATAAAAGGTAATACGAACATACTAATTATAATATTTCACATTTCAAGTATATTTACTCACTCTTTTTTAATTTTATTAAAACTTTTAAATAATATAATGTAGTCTAGTGTTGTGATAGAGTTCATGAGATGTACGATATTCAAGTTTTTTGCTGGGTATGTGATTAATTTTAATTTTGTATCATAGATCTTTTGAAGAAATATCAGATCATTTAGGTTTTAAAGAACCTTCTAAATAGGGTTTTCTATTATAATCATATGGTGGTTCATTTTGAATTATAATTAAGGAAATAATTATTTTGCTTGAATTGGTTTAAATTTTGATTATAATAATTTTAATCTTTTTAAAAGTTAACTAAAAAATCATGTGACCTTTAGGTTTTTTGTCTTTGGTGCTTGTAGCTTTCATTACTACTGTCATATTTTTTACATTAGTAAAAATCTCTCCTTACGAAAGATGAGTAAAAGAAAGATTATCAAAATATGTGTGAACATTGGAAGCTGGTTGGCATATTATAATTCCTTTCATAGAATCGGTAAGAAAAGTTGATATGAGAGAGAGGGTAGTCAACACACCTGCACAAAGTATGATTACTTATGATAATGCTGCTGTTACAGTAGATTCTGTTATTTTTACTCAGATATACGAAGCAAAAAGTTCAGTATATGAAATTCAAGATCCAATATTAGCAGTGAGCAGTTTGTGAGTGACTACTTTGAGGTGAATCATATGAACTATGAGCTTGGATGATATATTAGGTGATAGGCAAAAGATCAATGCTTATGTTCAAACTCACTTGGCTAAAGAAACAGATAAATGGTGAATTAGGATAAACAAAGTAGAAATTCAAAAAATAGATCCTCCTCAAGATTTGGTAGATGCTATGAGTAAACAAAAAATAGCTGATCAGGAAAAAAGGGCTTATATTCTTAAAGCTCAATGACAAAAAGAAGCTTATATCCAAGAAGCACAATGATACAAAGAAAAACAAATCTTGGAAGCACAGTGAGAAGCAGAAGCTATCGAAAGAATTGCTCAGGCTAGAGCAAAAGAAATCGAATTGGAGGCAACTGCTGCAGTCAACTTTTTCAAAGATAACGCTATTACCAAAGAACAGCTTAAAGTTGCTCAAAATGCATTAAAAGAAAATACAAAATTTGTTGTATGATCTGAAATCTTTGATTCAGTAAGATGAGCTTTTGATAAGATCGTTAAATAAGTTCTTTAATTGAAGTATAATTATATTACAAATAAGAAAAGTTTAAATAATTTTTTGAAAAATGAAAGAATATAACTTTCTTAATGATGCTAAAAAGGCCTCAAATTACTCATACAAAAACCTTGTTGAGAATTTATTTAAATTAACTAGTAAAAATGCACATAATAGCATGATTGTCTCCAGCATATATTGTAAGAAACACTAAAACATGAGATGATTATTCTAAGATACAGGAACTAATATGATACTGAGCTAAAGAATTTTTCGTTGGATATGTACCAGATTATTGGTTCCAGGAATTTTGATTTGAACTTAGTCCAAATTGAAGACAATCGGCATCTTATCAAATACAATCAAAAGAACATTTACAGGATTTGGTAAATTATATACATTCTCAAGGCTGTGAGATTATGCTTACAGTAAATGCTAATTCTTTTAATGAAACTGTTTGGGAAAAAGTTAAACAAATAATTCAGGATTGAATTGATTTAAACATAGATTGATTTGTGATTTCTGATTTGTGAGTGCTTGAATATTTGTATCAAATTTGATATAATTGAAAGATTAATGTTTCTACCATTTTTAATATTTACAATAATTACACAATTAGTTTTTTATCCGAAAATTATAATATTAACAGATACATTTTGCCAAGAGAGCTTAGTGTCAAAGAAATCCAGACTATTACTTCTAATTTCCCCGATTTGAGATTTGAAGTTTTCTTAAGTGGTGATAAGTGCATATGGAATAATTGATTCTGTTTTACAGAACATAATACTAAATGAAATCCTCATTCATACTGTCAATTTATAGAAAAAATATATGATTACAGGAAGGTTGTTCAATATGATTTTAAAAAAATTATTAATAACAAAAAAATCGATTCAAAAGAACAATTAGAAAAAATGTCTAACCAGCTAGGCGATTTGCCTTATTGATATCTTGGCTCTGTAGGTGAATATTTATTATCAAATACTGTATCATCAAAAAGTTTGTATTCTTATTATAGTTTTTTTAAAAATAAAATAAATTTGATTTACGATCCTACATATCCTTATAATCATTCTTATAATCAAAATATAATAAAGTTTGTAAATTGATTAAGACATAATATAGAAAAAATTCAATTGGAAGATAATGATAATAATCAAATCTATGATGAGTTAGAAGATTTTATTAAAATGAAATATAAAGAAATTTCTTATTGAATAAAACACTACCAAGAAAAGATAGAAGATGAATGAATTGACTTTGTAAACAAAGTAGATACCACAGAGTGGAATAGGAGTTGAATGGATGTAATTGAATATTTTAAACAAATTCCTAATATAGATGCTTTGAAGGTAGCAAGCAGATGAAAAGATTTAAAAATGATACATGATTATATTACAGGAATTTGAAATAAAGAATTTTGACTCAAAAAATTTATTGAAGAAAATAATAAAAATCAAAAGTTTTCTTATTATAATCATCCGGAAAATAAGCTTTTGTAATTGATAACTATTTAAAATATAAGATGATTTTGTGTTTTTAATATTTAATTTTTAATATTTTTCTATGCAATTATATATACAGTATGCTAACAAAAAACAATTTATTGATTCTTATCAAGATATATTTGAAACAAAAACTGAAGAAGATGTAAAAGAGTTTTTGAAAAAATTGGAATACAAAGACTGAAAAGTAAGTTTTCAATATGAAACATTATATCAAGCGGTTTCTAACTTGAAAGATAGCAAGTTTTTTGGTAAAAATATTGAAAGTAATGTGAAATGATTTTATTTTGGTAATGATACTTGTGAACATCTGATACCGACTTTGGATGAAATGAATGATTTTTTTAAAGAAATCTTAAAATTGAATAAAGATCCTAATAGTTCAAACAAAAAAACAATGACACTTGTAACACCACCTGTTGGTAATTTTTGAATTAGCAAATTAAGAACATTATTTGATTATTTGCAAAATAATGTAAGAGAAAGCACAGAAGTGGTTGTAAATGATTTTTGAGTATTGTATATAATAAACAAGGAATATGATAAATTAAAACCTATTTTGGGAAGACTGCTTAATAAGGCTCAAAGAAATCCTCTTGTCTGAGATAAAAAAGAGAATGTAGATCCTCAAGTTCCCTCTTTTTTGTGAAAAGAAATTTATGAAAAAATTAAGAATAATCAGTATGAATATTATGATTCCAATCCTATTAATTTGGATATATTTACAAAATCATTTAAAAAATATTGAATAAGTAGATTTTGAGTAGATAATGTTGGATTATGATTAAACAAAGAAATAAAAAATGATTTTTGAGTAGATATATATTATCCTTATGCAACAGTTGCCCATGGCAGGAATTGTGCTACAGCATGAATAGTAGATAAAACTAGGGAATGGTATGTGCAAGATTTACCTTGTCCAAGATATTGTCAAAAATTTGATATATTACTAAAGGCATGAATAAACGACAAGTGAATCACTCAGAGAGGCAATGGGGTTTGGAAAAGACATTTAAACCTTGAAAAGATTCACTCAACTATACTTACCAACAAAGAAAATCGTCTTGTTTTTTCTCCATTTATTCCTGTATAAAAAAATGTTCAAAAAAGTTTGAAAAAAAAATATAAAACATTATAATATTAGTTAAGGTCCTTGTTAAGGAGTTTAGATTTTTGATGATTTAAATATCTAGGGAGGTGGTGTTAAATGGTTAACATGCCGGTCTCCGACGCCGGTGCTCTGGGTTCGAGTCCTAGCCTCCCTGAATCTTGCTAGTATTTATTTTTAAACATATTTTCGCAATGTTACTGATACTTGTTTATGTTATCAGCGAAAATTATCAATAAGCAAATAAAATTAGGCATAATAGACAAAATGTGTTGCTAAAATTAAGGGATTAAGTATAGTAGAACTACTTTATCTCTTAATTTTTTTGAAAATGAAAAAAATATGTACAAAATGCAACAGTAGCAAAACTAAGAAAAACTGAAAAAGACAAGGTAAGCAAAGGTATTTGTGTAGGTCTTGTTGATTTGTATGGGAACATAAAAATCTCCTGGATTCTAAATCAAAAGTACACAGTAAGAAAAAATAAGTAGAAAAAAAC
>CAYMVT010000031.1:0-12071 GCA_964394325.1 uncultured Candidatus Peribacteria bacterium
TGGAACAAAGCTACAAAACTTTAATGGATGTAGATTAGGGAGTTTTTATATGTTTTATCTTACAAAGACTAATTTTTATCTAATTTAATTATAACAATTACTATGAAAAAAACTGTTATTTTATTTTTGCTGGTTTTATTTTGATTAAATTTTGTAACTGCTGATTGTCTTGATTTTGATGAATGACAACTTTGTTTGTCTGTGGAAAATAAAGGTATGGGAAACTATGAAGTAAATAGAAACTTTCAGGCTGAAAAAGATTATGATTATATAGTTCTGAGTTGTAGGATTCTTGCTCCTAATAATAGATTAAAAAATATTTGAACCTGTGATGAAAGTTTTTCTTATAATTGAAATTGATATGAAGAAGTTAAATTTTATGTAGATTTACAGGAAGACAGAAAAACCCTTGATACTAAATTACAATTTGTATATTTTAACAACTATCAATGGTGACAGTTCAAGGCAGTATATAATATGTGGCCTGAGTTGTTTGATTGATTGCAAACTAGATACCCTTCATTACAAGACAATGAAAATTGGTTAGCTATTAGTGATGCTATATACGATTCAATGAATGATATAAAAAATACTAATAGGTCAAACATTACTTCTTATAATGAGTTTTATAATATTATTGTTGATTATATAACTTATACTTCTACTGTTAAATAACTTGTAATATTTGCTATTTGTGTCTTGTTTATTTCCCAGTATTTAATGTACATTAAAAAATATCAAAAATCAGCATTGATATAAATTTTTCAGAAAATAGTTCAATCTTTTGAAGATTTTTTCTAAAAAATGAATGTTTATATTGAAATATAGATGTTTTTAGCAAACTCCATTTATAATTTAAAAGGAAAAAATGAATACTGTAAGTAATGCTAAATATTATGATAACCCCCTTTTATTATGAAAAAACCCTGATAAAAGCTCATGTGAAAACTGCAAGGAGTTGATGAATTCTTGTAGTGAGAGTTGTAAATTAAAAAATGAAGTTCAAAATTGATTGAATCATCTCTGTGATCAGGTAAAGAAAAATTTGGAGCAGGTACTAGAAAAGGAAAATATTATTTCAAACGATATTCAGGAAATTTTGTGAAAAATTGAAAATTGATCAGTATCTGTTGATAATCTTGGAGAACATTTTCAAAATATATCATATGTAATATCAAAATCTTTTGAGGACATAAAAAAGTCACAAAAAAATTCTGTTGCTTGTGTAAGTGATTTAAAAGAACAGGTAAACAACTTAAAGTTTGATAGTTTGACTAAACTTGGAAATAGACACAAATTACAAGAAGATTTGCAGTACATATATAAAAGTGATGATAATTATATGATAGCTTTGTTGGATTTGGATGACTTCAAAACCATTAATGATAATTATGGTTATATTGTATGAGATCAAGCTCTACAGTTATTTTCCACGAAATTAAGAGAAATCTTTGGTGAAAATTCTTGTTATAGATTGTGATGAGAAGAATTTATAATATTTAGCATAGAAAACTGATATGAATTACATGAAAACTTATTGAGATTACAAGAATATTTTAGAAGAAGGAAACTTACAATAAGATGAAAAGCTAATCTTAATCCCATTAAGTTATTCTTTTCTTGAGCTATCAAAAAGCTAAACAAAGAAAAATCTTTCGATGATAACGTATTTTGTATGGATAAAAAAATAAAATATATTAAAAAAGATCAAAAGGATAAGATTGAAAGAATTTGAATTTCATAAAAACCAGTTTAATTTTTTTGATATATAGAAAAGTCCTCGTGAAATTCTCCGAGGACTTTTTTTAAAATAGCTCACTTTTTTCTTTGAAATAATTTTGTAAATAGTGTTAATAGCCTTATGAATTGGATTTGAGATGCTTCACGGGGTTTGCAATATGGACAATATATTACTGCCTTCGCTCCTGGTCCACCATCCAGCACATATCTTTCCTCAGACTTTACAAAACTATCACAAACATTGCACCTTTTCATAACTTGCCTCCTTGTTTTTGATTTTATTTTAGTTTAATATAGTTTTATAGTCTTAAAAGTCAACTTATTTTCTTTTATTCTGAGCAACTTAATATTGACTTATAAATAAAAATGATTATTTTAACTTTCAATTTTTTATATATAATAAAAATTTATTAAAATGAACTCTTCAGAATTCAAACATAAGAAGAATTTAGTTATTTCGAAATTTTGATCAGATGCTCTTTTTCCAGATGGGAGTGATTACGAAGAACGTGTAAGTTATTTTCAGGAAAAAATTTGAAAAACAATTTCTGAAAACGGCCAAGATAATGATCTTATAATAATTTCATCCGGTGCTGCAAAATTATGAAAAAATAAAATGAATGATGAAAATATTTCATCTCAGTCTGCTGCTAGTATTTGACAGCCTGAACTTATAAAGTTTTGGGAAGAAGTTATTTGACTGCCGGTAGGTCAAGTTTTGGTCAATTATATGCCTAGTATTGATTTTTCAAAAGTTTCCAAGATCAGATTCAAAGTTTTGATCCAAAGAGTTTATGAAAAATTAATCAAAGAACCTCAAGATCAAAATATACTTTCAACTATCAAAGAAATCATACAAACAAACTCTATTCCAGTTGTTAACTTCAATGATGCTGTTGATAAAATGGAGCTGGAGGCACTCAGCCATTTTCAAGATAACGATAATCTTTTTGAATATGTTGTAAATTTAATGAATCAATTAAATTTTTATAAAAATATTTATTGAATAGTTTATTCTACCAGGCCTTTTTGTATAAATACACAGTGAGAGTTAATACCTATTCCTGATCTTACTATTAACAAATTTGATATTGATTGATTGTTGAAACATTGTGATGGTAAATCTAATTGAGGTACTTGATGAATGTTCAATAAATTAAATGTAAGTTATAATTTGGTGAAAAAAGGCAATTTGACTAGTGCCGCTATTTCAAATACTCAAAGCAGTTTGCAAGAGGTTTTGAATATGCTAAAAGACTGAGCTTGAAACGATAATACTACGATTTTAAAAATTTGACAATATTAACTTTTTGAATATAATTTAAACAGCAATTAATTTTGTTTTTTTGGAAACTGCTTACATTTTACAATAACATTGAAATGAATCCTTTTTAGGTAGTTTCTAATTGGACTTGATATTCCAAAAGACTCTTTAGTTTGTAATAAACATTAGATGACAACTAATCCTAACAATTCTAATAATTCTTGATCTAAAAGATTTGAAGTGCAGGAAAATTCAGAAAAAAATATGCCTACTTTCCAAGAGCAAACATTGAAAAATAGGAATCAATTGTATATAGTATTAAGTCAGATTTTTTCACAAAAAAACATTGTGAGATTAGAAGATTTTCAAGGTTTTATAGATAGTTTGTCTAATAATGAACAAAATATTAATGACTTAAAATTAAAATATGAAGAACTTACTGGAGAGAGTTTGAATTATGAATCTATTAGAAGCTTACCAATTTCGATCAAATATGTATTTTCTGATAATTTTTTGAACCTTTTTTATCCTAACTTGAACGAGTGAATTCAGAGTATAATTTTTGAAATACAGAAAAAAACATTAAAAAATAATATACAAAAAATTCCTTTGGAAAAATATAAACTACAAGAGATTGATAATTTAATTGATAATTGTCATAATATAAATGATTTAAAAAATTTGTACAATTCATTGGGTGATTATTGATTAGAAAATGATCAAATTGATTTTTTGGATGATTGTGTTTTTACTATTGAAGAAATGGTAGATGAAATTAAAGATCCTGATCTTTATGATTCAGTAAAAAACAATGAGTCTTTACAAAAGGATTTTTTGAAGATCTCTGCTGCATGATATCTTTCAGAAGAGATAAATAATAATGAAAAATACTTATTGCAAGTCAAAAATTTACTTGAGCCTATTGATTTTGTAGATGATTTGATATGACATGATATAATGTCTGCTATAAACAAGGAAAATCGTACTGACTTGTTAAACAAACACTTGGAAACTTTGAAAAATAAAGGGTTTGATATTGATTTGCTTTCTGATGAAAAATATCTCAATAAAGAAAGAAAAGAACAAAAGGCTATTTTGTGTGAAGCAAATCTTTTGTTGCTAACAGACAACCAAATTTCAAAAGAAAGAAAATTAGCCCTAAGAAAAATTTTTCAAAATAATTTTGACTTTATGAATCTTCCTGAACAAGATAAAAAAGACGCTATGGAATGTGTATGGGATAGAAAAATTGATGACAATTTTAAAAATATATGTAAAAAGTTGTGATTACATCTAAGATCAGACTGAATAGAATGATATGAAAGATTTTTGAAAGAGTTTTTTGATCCAAATAAAAAAGATATTACTATTGATATAAATTGACAACAACAAAAAATTCATTTTGAAAAAAAGAAAATTTATTCTTCTTTTAATGATTATGATGATTTAAACTCAGCATCTTTTGGTTTTGATTTTTCTATCCGTTCAAAAAAAGACAATAAAGAATTTATACAAGAACTTGTAAAGTTAGAATGTATTGAAAAAGTACAAGGAGATAATGAACAAGCACAAGAAGATAAAAATTTATACAGATTTACAAAAGACTGAATAAAAAAATTTTTGAGCAGTTATTTGGCAAATAGACTATCAGAATGAATTTCTTTGAAGAAATATATTCAAGATACTCAAAATGATTCCGATTTTGAATCACTAGATTCACAAGAAGAATTAGAAAAAATTAATCAAGAATGGAATGAACTACATTGAGACAAGGACAAAAAATTTGAAGCTTGAGCAGTTTTGACTTTTAGGATGAGCGATTCTATTTGGAAATGATGATGATGTCAGTGGTGATATATGGAAATTTTACAAGATCCCAAGCCTTTGTATGATTGAAGAATAGAACTAAAAGTACGCTTATATTCTCCTGATAGTTGAGATGATTATGAGGATACTTTTTATATTAAATCTGATTCTTTCAAAAAATTCATAAACGAAAAAGCTAATTGAATTGCAATGAAGTTTCGCACCATACAATGAATGTGAGATTTTTTGAAATATATGCAAGAAATTAATTTGAAAGATTATAGGTCTATCAAGGAATGAAAAGATAGATGGTCAGACATCAAGGAAGTCTGATGAAAACTTCTTGATCAAAACGATAAACCTATCGAGTATGTAGGGAAAGAGTTTGATCTGTATGACAGTGAATCAAAACCACATAGACAACCTTTGTTGTTCTCTGTAGGATATGAGGATGATTGAGTCATAATAAACAACAATGAATTTTGACCAAAGAATAAAAAAATGACATACAATGCATTTATGCTTTTTTGTGCAGAAAAACAACTAAATCCTATGAATAAAGACAATGTTGAAAATTTAAAAAATAAGTTTGAGAAAGAACCCAAATGATGATTTTGATTTCAAATGCTTTCTATTACATCAGTTCTATCAGCACCAAAACAATTTTATCAAAGCTATATTGATAAATGGAAGAAAGAGATGGACTTTAGATGAAAGATATTTGCTGCTCAATTAACATCTATAATTCCTTTTGATACTGCTTTGGTTCAGGAGATAATTTGAGAAAAAGACAGTGCTATTTGGAACAAAATAAGCTGATACAAAAGTGAACTTTCTCGTGATTGATCTGTACATGACAAAGAAATTGTGCAATTAATAGAAAAAAGAGTTTTTAGGAAAAATCCTAATTCATATCAAGCTGCTTGATATCTATTATATGCATTGGAAGAGTGAGGTAGCTCATATTTTAGAGATTTGAGTAAATATCGTGGTCAATGAAAATGGGTAGAAGCAATTCTTTGACAGCCATACAAAAATGAATTCAAAAAAAGAGAAAAAGTTTTGATAGATCAGCTTGAAAAATCTTCTGGTAAGCAGAAAGAAAACATTCAAAATGAGATAGCAAGATTAGAATTAAAATATATAGTTGAAAGAATTTGAGATGAAAGTTCTTTGAAACAAAAATTTGGTTCCAAGTTTGGTTCATCATTGGATGGTGCTTTGGCTAATGCGTTCAGTCCATCCAAGGTAAAGGAAAATCACAACAAATTCAAAGAAAAAACTTTTGAAGATTTGTTTAATGATTTTTTGGGAACTATGAAGTGAGCACAATCAAATACACAATTAGGAATGTTAAGAGCTTTGTGAGAAAAAATAGATGATGATTGACATTACAAAAATTGGTATTTGGCAATGTTGATGCCTTTGTTATCCGGTGAATATAAAACTTGGGACAACAATTTGAGAGCAGAGTATTTTAAGATTGCATGAACATATGCATTTCCTGTTTGAGCTTTTGTAAATGATAATGAATGAGCAAGGAAAATAGCTACAATTATTGATAATATTCCTGGTACAAGTACAACTTTTTCAAAGGAAATATGATGGAGTAATGATAAAATTGATTTTGACAATATATGAAAAAATAGTAAAAAAATTCAAGAAAAAATAAAACCTTGGTGGGAAAGTAATTGAGAAAGTATAATTAAATTTTTGAATAATGAAAGCTTGGATAAATGAGCTATAGGTGAATTAAATAAATTAAAAAAAGAAGATGAAAGAAATTTGACTAACAAACAAACAGAATTAAAAAAAGTCCTTTGAGATTATGAATCAATAATCATAAAAAATGCAAAAGACATTCCTATAGATTGAGATTTAGACCCTAATGAAGCAATACCTTACAAAAGGGCTATTTTTAACATGCCACCAAAATTAGCTCAAAATTATATGACTGCATATAGCTGAAAAGATTTCAGAAAAAAATTTTGAAAAGGATTATGGAGGATATACAGACAAAAAATTGAATGAATAAAAGGTGATACTAGTGAAAATACTTTTAAATTCATTCTTTCTACTTATTCTTCTTGGTTTGTGGATACTCATTGAACTGACTTTAGTAATTTTTTGGGATGTTTTATCCGTTCTTCTAAGAACTTCAATAATACTTCAGAAATAAAAAAGGAATTTATAATGATGTTTACAAAAGAATTTGGAGTTTGAGTTGATAATAGGATGCCTCCAGATGTTAAAAACTGACTTAAGGTTCTTGCTGAATATTTTGCCAAAAATGTTGCTGGAAGAAGTACAGATAATCTGACATCAATTTTAAAACAAATATTTGATAAAGATGAAGACAAAGTATGACAAGTGCTTGAAAAATTAAAAAATGAAGGACCTGAATATTTAATTGAACAAGATAACAGGAGAAATAACATAAGAAACAATATGAGACAATATTGAGAGGCAGCATAAATAATGCAGTTGTTTAAAACATTTAAAAGATTAAAGTTCCATAAATATAGTCTTTTTGATTATTTTTTCTAAAAAGAAAATGACATATTGAAATGAAGATTTTTTAAGCAGGCTCTATTTAGAGGCTACTTAAAAAGTAGTAAATTTGGCCTCTAAATTTATTAAAAGGGAAAGTTCCATATTCTTTGAGTTTAGTTGTTTATTATCTTGTCGTCTTTTTTAGAGACTGCTTGCACTGTACAAGAATATGGAAATGAAGACTTTTTAAGCAGGCTCTATTTAGATTTAAATTATAAATAAAAACAAAAATGGAAGAACATATAAATTGAGATGGTGGATTGGTAGAACTTGTAGAAAATCCTGTTGTTAACTTTTTTTTTCAACTTATTTTGGCTATAGTTGTTACAATATTTTTGATAATAGCTTCAAAAATAATTGCAAATATGATTAGAAATAGGGTAGTAGAATCCACTTTGTCAGTATGAGAATGAGACTGAGAATGAGATGTTTATTCAAAGAGGGTAGGCAATTTAATTTCTAGTATGGTTTTTTATCCATTGTTGTTGATATCATTATTTGTATGATTTCAGATAATATGATTTGATATATGAATTTTACTTTGATGACTTTCAGTAGGTTTGTGATTTGCATTCAAAGAAGTGCTTGGGAATATGTTTGCTTGAGTAATGTTGTTGCTTACCAAAGAAATCAGGCTTTGAGATAGAGTGGAAGTTGAAAAGTTTTCTGATAAGTCATACTTTGGAACAATTGAAGAGATTACTATTAGATATACAGTTTTAAGAACCGTTGCAGAAAAAAGGAGGGTTATAGTTCCAAACTTGGATATGATTAATTGTCCTGTTCAAACTTATAATTCGGAAGAATTTGTGAAAATGTATAATTTTGTTCTTATTCATTATGATGAAGATATTAACAATGCTATTAATGCAATAAAAGAAGCCATTAATAGCTCATCAATTGTTGTACTAAAAGAAGAAACAAAAGTTTTGATAAATAAAATTTGAGATAGTGGATGAGACAAGTCAAATTCAATTAATACTTCAAATTGAGTAGAATTAAGAGTTGTTTATCATATAGATCCAAATCAAACTACTATCTGACCAAAGCTTATTCAATGAAAAATCAACCAGATAGTATATAAAGCTATAACGGAAAATAATATAAGAGTCCCATACCCTCACTCTACTATTACTGTAGATAAAAATGACAAAAACTTGTTATGAAGTGCTGTATATTTGATGAACAAAAAACAAAATAATTGATAAAGTATTACAAAGTAAATTTTTGTCTTGTAAAACATCTAAATTTTTATATATTCTATTTAGAGAATACCGAAAAAATATCAAACTTGATAATCTTATAAATTATGTTTTTTGTTTTGTCTAAAAAACTATATTTTTCAATAGGTGTTTTTAGTCTATTTATATTAACTTTTTACTAATATTTTTATGGTTAATAAAAAAACAAAGATAATAGCTACAATAGGTCCTTCTACTTGTGATAAAAACAGTTTGAGAAAACTTTATAAATATTGAGTAAATATTGTTAGGTTTAACTTTTCTCATTTTGAACAAAAAAATTGTCAAAAAATAATCGAAAGAATCAATGATTTAAATTTTTATTGAGAAACGAATCTAAGTTTGCTACTTGATACAAAGTGACCTGAAATCAGAACTGGTAAACTATCTCAAGAACTGTATTACAAAAAAGGTGAATATTTTAAGATATTTGTAAACAAAAAAAATCAAAAATGACAAAAATCCTTGTTTTGTGACTATGAACCTTTGTTGAACTTGAAAGTTGGAGATACTATAAGAATAGACTCCTGACTTTTTGATGTGCAAGTAAAATCCAAAGAAACTGACCATATAGTTGTCAAGGCATTGAATGATGCTGTAATAGGTTCGTATAGGCATATTAATTTGCCTAATATAAAAGTTCAACTCCCATGAATTACCAACAAAGATAAAAAAGATATTTTATTTGGTATAAAAAATTGAATAGATTTTGTAGCTTTAAGTTTTGTAAGAAGTAAGGAAAACATTTTTGAGCTAAAAAGATTTTTGAAAAGACATAATGCTGAACATATAAAAATAATATCAAAAATAGAAAATCAAGAATGAATTGATAATATTGATGAAATTGTTTATCATTCTGATTGAATAATGATTGCTAGGGGAGATTTGGGTATTGAAATGCCAATACAGCGACTTCCTAATTACCAAAAAACAATAGTTGATAAATGTCAGCAAGCTTGAAAATTTGTGATAATAGCTACACATTTGCTTGAGACAATGGTGGAAAATCCTTTCCCTACAAGAGCTGAAGTGAGCGATATACACAATGCAGTATTGCAAAAAGCAGATGCTTTGATGTTGTCTACTGAAACAACTATAGGTAGATATCCTATCAAGGCAATTAATATAATGACCAAAATAATTCAACAAACAGAAACAAATATATTTTACCAGCATTTATGATTTGAAAACAATTGATTAACTAACAGAGACATAGAAAAAAAAGAATTGATAAAAAGTGCCTTGTATGTTTCTGAAAATTTATCTGCAAAGGCAATAATAATACTTACCAAATCTTGAAAACTTGCAAGGCTTGCAGCTGCATACAAACCAAATAATCAAGTATATGCATTTACTATGAAAAAAAGTAGCGTTAAATATATGAATATATTGTTTTGAATAGAACCTATTTATATGAATTTTGATTGAAGCAATACAGAAAATTTGGAGCTGTGAGTAAAATATCTTTTTAAAATATGAAAAATTAATTTGCAGGATAAAGTAATATGAATTACGGATCTTTATAAAAATTGAAAAGAACTGCCAATTATGGAAATATTATATGTATCAGATATTTTGGATTAGCTTTTTAGTTATCTGTTTGTATCATACAAAATATAGGAATATCAACTTTTTTAGCAAACAGTATTTATTTTTTAAATTTAATAGTTTATGAAAATAGGAATAGTATGACTTCCAAATGTTGGTAAATCAACTCTTTTTAATGCTTTGACAAAATCTTATGCAGCTGATAGCTGAAATTTTCCTTTTTGCACAATAGATGCAAATACATGAGTAGTTGATGTAAAGGATGATAGGGTAGACAAGCTTGCTGAGATTTCTTGATCCAAAGATAAAATATATGCAAATATTCAATTCGTGGATATAGCTGGTTTGGTAAAATGAGCAAGTAAATGAGAATGACTTGGTAACAAATTTTTGTGAAATATCAAGGAGGTGGATGCAATTGTTCAGGTAGTTAGATATTTTCATGATGATGATATAAATCATGTCGATGGAAGTGTAGATCCATTAAGAGATATTGAAACAATTAATATGGAATTGATAATGTCAGACCTTGAGCAAATAGAAAACAAGCTTCCACAGCTTCAAAAAAAAGTAAAAAGCAAAGATAAGTATGCTTGCGATTTGTATCCTGTACTTGAAAAACTCAAAAAAAATCTGGAAAGTTGATATCTTATTTGTGATTTTTCTAATGAATTATCAGATAAGGAAAAAGATTTAATAAAGCCTTTCAACTTTTTGACTAATAAATCTTTTGTGTACGCAATAAATGTTGGAGAAAAAGATTTATCAAACTGGAAAAATATCAAAGATCATTATGAAACCAAACTTAATAAACCTGTAAGCATAGTAAGTGCAAAAATAGAATCAGAAATGATAGAGTTTGATCAGGAAGAAAAACAAGAATTTTTGAAAGATATTTTTAATTGAGGAGATATTACAACTTTGGACAGCCTGATAAAAACAGCTTTTGATGAAGTGGGTTTGATGTATTATTTTACAACATGAGAAAAAGAGACCAAAGCATGGACAATCAAAAAAAATAGTACTGCCCCTGAAGCAGCATGAGCTATTCATACTGATTTTCAAAAATGATTTATTAAAGCTGAAATTGTTAAATATGATGATTTAGTTGATGCTGCTTCTTGGCAAAAAGCAAAAGAAAAAGGTAAAGTTAAACTTCAATGAAAAGAATATATAGTTCAAGATGGTGATGTAATAATTTTCAAATTTAATGTCTAATCGTCTCCTGTGGGAATGGTGCTTATCATTCTTTTTTCGTGTTTTCTTGCATCTGCGAGCATTTGAGGAGTTATGTTTAATGTATAAGCAAGTTTTTGTTTTGTCTTTTCAATATTAATTTTTGACAATCAAAAAATAGATCTTACTAGTTCTTTTAATCTTTGAAAATCTTCTTCATAAAAACTTCTGGTTTTTGCCCATCAATTTAAGGCTTTCTTTGTAGTTATATTATTTTTCTTAGCATAATAGTATATCTCATCAAGCATTTCGTATATATCTTGCTTTCACATAAAATCAATTCATAAGTCTTGGATTTTTTGTTCAACAAAATGTGTATCATAAATTTGTGTGCTATTGATTCTTTCCATTTTAATTGTTTTTAGTAAATTAAATTATTAAATAATATAATGATATTAACGATTATGTCAACACTAACTGTGATGGAATCTAAATCAAAAGTACATAGCTAAAAAAACATTTATAAGTTGTTGTAATTTAATCTTTCATTTTATAGAAAAACTTCTATATGTTATTTAGTGTGCACTGAAAAGATGTCAAAAATGCACACTAAATTATAAAATGAAAAGGTTCTTTATTTTTCAAATTAAGTTGTTCACAGTGTTTTAGTCTTTTTAGTGGCTGCTTTTCGCAAAGCGAAATATCAAAAAGATTAAAGTACCTATATATGTTTTTTTGCTTCT
>CAYMVT010000032.1:0-10876 GCA_964394325.1 uncultured Candidatus Peribacteria bacterium
TGGTCTAGGACGCTGGCCTCTCACGCCAGAAATCGCGGGTTCGAATCCCGCCGGGGATGTTTAAATTACCTTTTAATTTATCATTATTAATAGTTTGTATGCCTTATTTTCAAAAAAAGGATAGGGGGCCTTATACCAACGAATATATTAGATCTGAAAAAATACTATTGCTTGACGAATTTGGCGAAAAAATTTGATTGTTTCCCAAAAAAGAAGCTCTAGTTAAGGCTGAAGAAGAGAGTAAAGATTTAATACAAGTTTGATATAACCCTAAAGAGTGAATAGCTACTGCTAAATTGATGGAGATTGGAAAATATTTGTATCTAAAAAAGAAAGAAGAAAATGAAAAAAAGAAAGCACAAAAATCCAAATCTTTGAAAGAAGTTAAGTTTTCCTATAATATAGGAGAAAATGACTTACAGTTAAAGCTAGACAATGCTAAGGAATTTTTGGAGCAAGGACATTCTGTAAAAATAATCGGTCAGTTGAAATGAAGGGAAAATATTTATTCAAACAAGCTTTTTGAAAGGCTTAAAAAGATTGAAATAGACTTTGAGGACATATGAAAGAGTCAATGAATAAAAAAGGAAAAAAAATGATATAGTGTTATTTTATTTACTAAGAAAAAATAATGCCAAAGATTAAAACCAATAAATCAGCCTCTAAAAGAATTAAAGTTACTAAGAGCTGAAAATTGATTCATAAAAAGTCAAATGTAAGCCACTTGCTAACAAATAAAGGTGATGCAACCAAGAAAGACCCTTATTGAAGGCAGTTATCAAAAAAAGAGACAAAAAAGATAACTAATTTAATTCCTCACAAAATGAGATAAAATGGTAAGAGTTACTAATTGATATGTTAGGCACAAAAGACATAAAAAGTTTATTAAGCAAGCTAAGTGATTTAGGCTTGGTAGAAAAAACGTTTACAAACAAGTAAGATTAGCTTTGATCAAACAGTGACAAAATGCTTATATAGGAAGAAAACTAAAAAAGAGGCAATTTAGACAATTATGGATAGAAAGACTTTCTTCTGCTCTTAGACAAAGAGCTAGTAAATATAGTGTTTTTATGAATAATATGTCTCAAAAAAACATAAAATTAAATAGGAAAGTTTTGTCAAATATTGCTGTTATTTTTCCAGATGTTTTTGATAAGATTCATAAGGAAATTAATAAGTAGTGTTTACTGAAGATGTCTATATTTAGTTAGCTTTTTACGTATTACTATCAGTGCTTTTGAGTGGTCAAGGAACTTTTAATTAAATTAGAAAGTAAGTTTACTGCTTTTGAGGTGAGCATTTTGCCGGGATGGCGGAATTTGGTAGACGCGATGGACTTAAAATCCATTTCCAATTCTTTTGGAGTGCCGGTTCGAGTCCGGCTCCCGGCAATTTTGAAAGTTTTGGGTAAGGAAATAGTTATTTAAAAAATAAATTAATATTGAAAATGTGATTTACAATATATAGAACTGATGAATTAAATACTAATGAGAGAATGGTTGCTTTTTACAAAAAAGAGCTACGATCTTCTCATATATTAGATAAGGCTAGCAAGCAAAGATATTATTGAACAAAATGGCATAGAAAATTTGTTCAATATAGATTTCCTAGTGCAAGGAGATACAAAAGGATTAGAGCAATAGTTTCTGATGCTTACAGAAAAAATAAGGAAAAGTATAATCTGTTGGCTCAGCTTTGAAAAAGAATATAATTTATTTATCTTAAGTTTATTAATTATGTATGCTGTTTTAGATTTAAAATGACACCAATATATTGTTCAACAATGAGATAAAATTGTTGTTGATAAGATTGATTCAAAAGAATGAGAGGGTTTTGATGTTGAAACTGTTATGGCCGTTTTTGATGGTTCTTGAAAAAAGGTATCTTTGTGAAAACCATATTTGGAAAAAGCAAAGGCATCAGTGAAAGTTCTATCAAGTTGAAAATGAAAGAAAATAGATGTTGTGAAATTTCACAATAAGAATAGATATTTTAGAAAATATGGTTTTAGACCTCATCAAACTGTTTTACAAATTGAAGATATAAAAATAGATGACAAGTAATGAAGCAATAGTTGTTGAGTGAGTTATTGAAAAAATAGTATGATGATGAAATTATCAAGTTAAAATAGACGATATGGATATGGTGGTAACAGCTTATGCATCAGGGAAGATGAAAAAATTTAACATAAAAATGGTAGAATGAGATAGAGTGCAAGTTGAATTAAATGAGTATGATCCTTCAAAGGGTCGTATTATTTACAGATTTAAATAAAACAAATCAAATGAAGGTAAGAGCTTGAGTTAAAAAAATGTGTGCTAGTTGTCAGATAGTAAAAAGAAAGGGAATCTTGTATGTAATTTGTAGTAATACAAAACATAAACAAAGGCAAGGTTAATATAATTAACTAGTTTAGCTTTTTTGTGTTTGTTGGTATCAAAAAAATGTATACTTTTAATTTATAAATTAATAAATATTTGATGTTTAGATTGCAAGGTCATGTAATTCCTGAGAAAAAGACATTATTTGTAGGGTTGACATATGTTTACTGAATTTGATTTTCAAGATCAAAAAAAATCTTGGATGCTATATGACTACCTTACGAAAAGAAGGTAAAAGATATTGACGAAAAAGAGCAAAAAGCTATTGTTGATGAAGTTAGTAAGTATGTTCTTGAAAATGATTTAAGGAGAGAGCAAACATCAGCTATCAAGAGGTTAAAAGAAATTAAGTGTTATAGATGAATGAGGCACAATCTAGGTTTGCCTGTAAGGGGCCAAAACACTAGGAAACATGCAAAAACTGCTAAAAAATTGTTGTGAAGACACAGAGTAAGACCTGTTTTGAAAAAATAATTTATAATTTAATAAACTGGATATTAATATGGCAAAAAAAACGATGAAATCGAAGAAGAAAAAGAACATAAAGCTTCCTGTTTGAAAGTTATATGTAAAAACTTCTTTTAATAATACTATGATTACTTTAACTGATGAAGCTTGAAATAAAATTGTTTGATGATGAACAGGAGTAGCTGGTTTTAAATGAACCAAAAAGAAAACTCCTTATGCGGCAGAAATACTAACAAGTAATCTTATAAGACAAGCAAGGGATCATTTTGGTTTGAAAGAAATTTGAATAATTGTGAGATGATTGTGAATCTGAAGGGATTGAGTATTTAAAGCTATTAATGATCTTGGATGAGTTGAGATAAATTATATAAGAGAGTCTACTCCTATTCAGTTCTGAGGTTGTAAGTGAGTGAGACAAAAGAGAAATTAATCTTTTTTTAGATAATTTTTTATTTTAATTTAATTTTTAATATTTTAATTATGAAATATAATTGACCAAAATTTAAGCTTTGTAGGAGAGAATGAATAAATCTTTTTGGGGTAGCTAAATATGATATTAGAAAAAGGAAGAAAACTCCTGGACAGCATTGATGAACTATGCCAAGAATTTCAGAATATTGAAAACTACTAAGAAACAAGCAAGTTTTGAAAAGAATGTATCTATTATCTGAAAAGCAGTTCAAAAGAATTATAATAGATAAAGCTTGAAATTTTGCTAAGAACAAATGAATGGCTCATGATCAGGCGGCTGTACAATTTTTGGAAAGGAGATTAGATAGTATAGTTTTGAAAGCTTGATTAGCTTCTACTATAATGCAGGCAAGGCAAATGGTTTGACATGAACATTTTTTATTAAACTGAAAAAGGCATAACTGTCCTTCTTATCTGGTTAATATTTGAGATAAGATAACATTAAAAAGTAAACTTCTATCTTCTCCACTTTATTCCAATGTTCCTTTGAATTCTGGTAATTATAAGCTTCCTTCTTGGTTGGATGTGAAAAAAGATAAATTTGAAATAAATGTGATAGACCTTCCTAGACCAGATGAGATGGAATTCCCAGTAGACTTGTTGAAGGTGATTGAGTTCTATGCTAGAGCATAGTTTAAGTTTTTCTTTGTTGCTTATGTTTAAATTTTTAATTCTTTAAATTAATGGAATGTTAGATATTCAAAATTATATAGGTAAACCGAAAATTGTAGTAGATCAGGAGTCTCCCAAAAAAGCAACTTTTCAAATTCAATATTTACCAAGGGGATTTTGATATACATTTGGTAATGCTATAAGGAGAGCTATACTTGGTTATAATGCTTGAGGTTCTATCACCTGATTGAAGATAAAATGAGTGCCTCATGAATATGAGTCTATAGACTGATTAAAAGATTCTGCTTTGGATATAATGTTGAATTTTAAAAAACTTCGTTTTAAAGTTGATTCTAATGTGGAGAAAATGCAGTGGATATCTCAAAGATTTGCATGAATTTGAACTTATAACTCTTCTTCATTAAAATTACCTGCATGAATTGAGCTTTTGAATGAAGATGTTCATCTTTTTGAAATCACTGATCCAGCTGTAGAGCTTATAATTGATTTTAGACTAGAAAAGTGATATGGTTATTATTCTCTTGATTTTCTTAGAAGAAGAGAAAAATCTTCTCAAGAGTCTGACATTTCTTTACTTTTGATTGATAATGATTTTAAGTTAGTTGATTATGTAACTTATGATATAAGTGAGCATATAGATGATTTTACATGATCAAGTAAAGATGAATTGTTTGTTGAAATAAAGACCATATCTGACAAGGTCTCTCCAAAGGAGATTATCTCATTTGTTTGAGAAGTTTTGTCTTCTTATTCAAAAATGTTGGTATTTGATGAGTCTTATGTTGATAAGTCACTTTTAACTGAATATAGTGAAATGAGTGAGGATGACAAACAAGATTCTTCTGAAAAAGATATAAAAATCAAGCCTATTGATGCTATTCCTCTTAGTGAAAGAACAAGAAATGCTTTGATTAAAAACAACATATTGTATGTGGAAGAACTAGAAACAAAGAAAAAGTCAGAACTTTTGAGTATGAAGTGAGTAGGAAGAAAAGCAGTGGATGAGATAATAACTTCATTACAGGATATATGAAAATCCTTGGTTTGATAGTTATATACAATTCTAAAGCCCTTTTAATTAGCTTTATTTATAAACTGTATCTATTGCTTGTTATTTATTTTTAATAAACACAATACCAAATGAGGCATAGAAATAAGAGAACTAAACAACTTAGTCCATGAATTCAAAAAAGAGATTTGGTTGTTAGAAATATGGTTACTGATCTTATAAAAAGATGACAGATAAAAACTACAACCAAAAAAGCTAAAGTTTTAAAATCTGAAGCTGATAAATTTTTTTCACACTTGATATCATTATTCGAAAAGTATGAGAAAGAAAGTGATGCTAGAAGAATTGCTATATCTTATATAAAATGATTTATAAATACTGAGCAAGATTGAAAAAAAGTAATAGATGAGTTGATACCTAAATATAAAGAACAATGAAAAACTACTTGATTTGTTGCATCTTTTAAGTTGTGATATAGAAAATGAGATTGAGCAGAAGAGGTTCTTATAAAATTGGTTTAATATTTATTTAAAAATTAATTTGTTTTAAAAAATGGATTTTACTAGGAATGATTTAAATAAAACTGCTTTGGTAAGGCCACAGTGGTTAGAAAAAAATAGGAAATGGTATGAAGTTGATGCTACGGGTAAAACTTTGTGAAAGTTGGCAGTAGATATTGCAAATAAACTTTCTGGTAAGGATGTGCCTTATAAGTGTGATTTTTGGGATTGATGACATTTTGTTGTTGTTCAGAATGCAGAAAAGATAAATGTAACTGGAAGAAAGTTAGAACAGAAATTATATTACAATTACTCTTGATATAAATGAAATTTGAAAAGTATGACTTTGTCTGAACTATTGAAAAAGAATCCACAAAGAGCCATTTGGCAAGCTGTAAGATGAATGTTGCCCAAAAATAAACTTAGAGATAAAAGAATGAAAAGATTAAAGATTTTTGTAGGTAAATCTGATAAGTATAATTATTTAAATCCTGAAAAAATATAAATAATGTGAAAAACACAGAAATATGATTATTGATTGTGAAGAAGAAAGCAATCAACTGCGTTGGTTTGTCTGTTTCATGGAGGTAATTGAAATATTTTTATTTTAGACTGAGACAAAAAGATTTCTATAAATGATTTTTTTGCATGACATAAACATCTATTAGAAACTGCACTATATCCTTTTTATGTATTATGATCAGATTTTAAAGATAAATTTGATGTAAGTATAAAGGTTAGTTGATGATGAATTAGGTGACAGGCAGATGCAATTAAGTTGTGACTTTCTAGAGCTTTAGTTGGTTTTAATTCAGAATATAGACTACAATTAAAACCTTATTGACTGTTAAAAAGAGATGGTAGGCAAAAGGAAAGGAAAAAATACGGTCTAAAAAAAGCAAGAAAAGCACCTCAGTGGACAAAGAGATAAGTATTATTTTAAAATATATAGTTTGTTCCTGAGATTATAATTCACAAAGACGTAGTTTTTAAAAGTTGTTTTGTAATTTGTCACACTTTAATTTTTTGTTGCAAGAAAAAATTATTTAAAATAACTACTTAATGAGTAACTGCTAGTTAGTCATATAATAAAAATTATGCTTACAATTAAAATTTCAATTGTTTGTAGGTTTATTATTTCATATATGCTTGGCATTACTCAGTAAACTGATCCTATTACCATTCAGATAATAAAATAATAAAAATATGAATTAAATTTTTTTAATAAAAATGATATTATACGAGCACATATTACTATTCAAAACAGTCCTCAAATTGTTGCTATTAAGATTTTATCTATTACTAATTTTTTTAAAAATAAAATCATATTGTGATATTCTCACATTATCACAAGCATCATTGATCATGAAAATCCTGGTATTATCATAGATCATGCAGTCAAAAATCCACTAAAAAAAATCTTTATCTGATAAACAAGTCACTCTTGCACTTCTCCGCCAAGTAGTTCTGTTTGAAAAAAATATAAAAATCAAAAAACAATTAAAAATCAACCTAAAAGAAGAGTCATTTTTTTGATGTTGATTTTTTTGTTAGTATAATTTAATAAAGCTGGTATTGAACCAATTATAAGACCTGCAAAAAAAAGTTGTGTAAATATCAAATAATTTTCAAGCAAAAAATCCATTGTTGTAACAAATATTCCAATTCAAAATATTGATCATAATCAAATTGTTCAGAGTAATTTTGTGTTATTTTTTATATTTTTGGTGTCTGTGAAAAAATTTCATATAGTTTCTGTTAATTTTTGGTATATTCATAAAATTACCGCCATTGTTCATCATGACAGTCCCGGTATTATATTAGCTATTCATATTATTATTCATTTTAAAAATAACTTTATCATTTTTTTTGATTATTTGTAAATTTATTTTATACTTTAATAAATATATTTTATCAAAAATCAATTTAATGTTTCAAAATTTGACAAAAAAAAATATTTGATTAGAATTACTTAAGTTATATATTTAAAAAATAACTTAAACAAAAACAAATAAAAATGAATTATGAAAAACTTACTGATTTGAAAAAAACTATAAATCAAGAAAAGGCGCTAAAATTAAATGATTTCAAAAATAAACAAAAAGAGTTTTTATTTGAAGCTGAACAAAACTCAAAGGTTTACATATTTATTTCTGAAATTTTTAAGTTCTGAGTTGTTTTAACTACAGTATTTATTGTTTGAATAATTTTTATAAATTTTAATGTGTTTTCTTATGCTTTTAAAGAAACTTTTCTTTCATATGAATACGAAACAAAGGATGTGAATTTTTCATCAGTAAGTGATTTTTCAAGTTATCAAAATAATGTTGATTATGTTGATCAAACTGAGGCTGTTGAAAAAGAATCAAAAAAAACTCCAAATTCACAGGAAGAAGAAAATAATGATGTAAGTGAAGAAAAAAGACTTACTTACAAAAAATTACTAGATGATAAAATTTCTTCAGACTTTTCAGATTTTGTTGATGATTCTATAAATGAAAAACATTTAAAAGATTATTTAAAAACAAGTTTATCTGAATATGATTTTGATTTTAATTTGTTACCTCCAGATAGTAGAATAATAATCTCTTCTATATGAGTAGACGCTCCTATTGTTGACGTGCCTTACATAAGCCCAGAGAGGATGGCAAATGCTGATTTTGAAGAAGAGCTTTATGAATGAGTTGTTAAATACCCTTTTACTCCTGGTCCTTACAAAGAATGAAATATGATGTTGTTTTGACATACCAGTTATTATTGGTGGAGAAACAATCCTTTTGGGGAAATCTTTGCAAGAATGCCAAGGTTGTCCAATTGAGATAAAATACAAATAATATGGAATGGTAATTTATATGAATATGAAGTATCAAAAAGTGTCGTAAAGCGGCCTAGTCAAGTCTCAGATAAATATAGAAAATATACTTCTTGATGAAAATATCTAACTTTGATGTGATGTTATCCAATAGGTTCTGATGCTCAAAGAATTCTTGTTATAGCTGAACAAGTAAATATTGAAGATGTTGACGATGACGAATTTAGTGAATTAACATATGCAAATTAAAATGAAAAAAAATTTATGAATTTGTGTTATAGCTTTTTTCTGATTTTTTTCTTTGTCTCAAGCAAGTAGTGTTATGTCTTGAAGTTCTGAACTACAAGAGTCATTATCTGGTTCAAAAGAAAAAGTTGAAGATAATCAACAAATAAATCCTATTGAAGATTTTAGACAAAGACAACAAAAAATAATAGATTCTATATATGAAAATGAAGATGCAAACTTTTTGCAACAAGTAAATTGGGCAAGGGATAGAGTGGATATGCTATCTGATGAGTTGCAATTAATAATTAGAGATTTTGAGAATCTAAAAGATAGAAAAGAGATAACCAATGAAAGATATTTTGAAATAAGAAATAGTATATCAAACACTCTTCAAAGTATGAGAAAGGCAGAAGATAATATGAAAGATAGATTAATAAAAGTAAACTTGCAAACTAGAAGAATTTGAATTTTACAGGAGCAAATTTTGGAATTAAATGATGATATAAAAGATACAAAAAAAGAGATTGAAGAATATACAAGACTTTTGTATAGAATAAATAATGATTTTTATTGACAATGAATGGTGGTAGATGAGATAAAACTTTTGGTAAGGTCTGATAATATAGTTGATTGATTGTCTGGAGAAGAAATTATTAGATCTTTAGTGATTAGGATGGATGACTTGATGGAAAGCATGGAAAGAAAAAAATCTATGTATATTAATTATTCAGATACATTAAATGATTTAAGGCAGGAAAATGCTTTGCAGGTAAGAAAGTATCAAGATGAAATTGAAACATATAAACAACAAAGACAACATCTACAAAAACTGATGGAATTCGTAAGACAAGATAGACAAAATTTGGATTCAGAGTATGAAAATCTTTTTAATAATAAAGAAACTGTTCAAAATAGGATTCAAATTATAAATGAAAGAATAATGTCTGATTGATCTGAAGAAGCCTTTGATTGAGCACAACTTTCAAAATTATTTCAACATGATGAAAGACCTGATGAGTGAAATTTCTTTTCTTGGCCCGTTAATGATATCCAAAGGATATCTGCTTTTTATGATGATCCAAGATATAAAAGAGAACATTGAACTGATCATTTGGCAGTAGATTTGGTAGTTGAACAATGAAAAGAAGTATATGCTCCTGCTAATTCTTTAGTTTATCATGTAGTTGATCAAGATTGACCTTGATTAAATTGGATGGTTATGGTTCATAAACATTGATATGTAACAGTTTATTTACACATGCAGGATATATTTGTTGAGGAATGAGATTTTGTCAAAAGGTGAGAGATAGTATGATTGGTATGAGGGAAACCTTGAACTAGATGAGCATGACTTATGAGTTCTTGACCTCATTTACATTTTGAAGTTTTGAAAAATTGAGAATATATAGATCCTTTAAAACTGCTTGATTTAAGCATTTTCCCTTCGCCAAATGCTTATCCACCACTTTATCGTGATAAGTATATAAATGATCTACTTGACAGAGGCACTGACATTTCAAACATTACAAAACTGGAATGAAGCACAGTAGAGGAAAGAAGGAAAGAGTACCTTCAAAGAAATGGCTTTGGTCATTTTAATGACCTGTCTATTTGGGAAGATGCTGCTGATAATCTCAATGTAGATATTGACCTTTGAATTTGTATTGGTGCAGCCGAATCTTGACTTTGAAGAAACCTTACAACTGCTTATAATGTATGAAATGTATGAAATAATGATAGGTGAGATAGGAGAGGGTATAATTCTCCTACTCAATGAGCAAGAGTTATTTATTTGACACTAACTAATCAATATCTTTGAGACTATACTAAATTAAGTCAACTTTCAAGGTATTGAAATGAAGACTGATCTATTTATGCTTCTTCTGATTACAATTGGCAAAATAATGTTATAAGATGTCTTAGTAGTATTAAGTGATATTGGGTGCCTGATGATTATTTCTTTAGAAGATATATATGAGAAAATCAGTTGGTATTATCAAGTAGATAAATTTCTTAAACTATAAACAAGCTAACTTTCAATTTGTAATATTTTTACGCTTTTCTTATCCTTAAAATTTCAATAAAACTCTGTTTTCAAAATGCTTATTTTTATGTTTTTTTAGTATAATTAAAGTTTTGTATTGATAAAATTAGAGGTTTGAGTAGATTAGAGCCACTTCATTTCTTAATTTTTTTAAAAAATGAAAAAAATATGTCCAAAATGTGAAAGTTACCATATAGTTAAAACTGAAAAAGACAAGATAAGAAAAGGTATCTGTGTAGGTCTTGTTGATTTGTATGGGAACATTGAAAATGAAAAAATCTATAAAACTCACTTTTTAGTATTATTTAGGTGCAGAAGATAAAAAACACA
>CAYMVT010000033.1:0-10808 GCA_964394325.1 uncultured Candidatus Peribacteria bacterium
TTAAATAATCAATTACAGAATACAAAAAATAACTTTTACCAACTCTTCTTGGTCATACTATTACATTTATCAAAGACAAATCCAAAACTTTATCAATATTTTGTAGATATTTTTGTCTTGGTATTATTTCATCTATTTTATCAAACAATTGTTTCATTTATAAAAGATAAAAAAATAAAATATGTTTATATGTCTATTATAACCGATAAAATTAATTTTTCAAGTTTTTTCACCACTCCTTAATTAGTGTCTGCTGAAAAAGTCTTAATTTCCATATTTTTGTGCAATGCCAGCAGCCACTAAAAAACTAAAGTATAAGAAACAACTGCACTCTCAGAATAAGGAACTTTTACATTTTATTATATAGTGTGCATTTTTGATATTTTTTCAGTGCACACTAATTATAATTCAAAATACACCACCATATGATTATAATATCACAGATATTTTTGGCATAAGTTTGGTTTTTTAGAAATTACTTTTATATGTCTTTTTATATTCATTGAAACGAATAATTCAATTTATTTTTAATACAAAAAAAATCAAAAACTGAAATTTTGTTATTCAAACTATTGCCTGCAGCTAATAAATAGAAAATGTAATTGAAAATTTTTATGTAAACACTATTTTCCAAAAAATTAATAAACTTTTTTTACTCTAAAACCACCTCATTCCATATTTTGAATTTCAACAGTATCTCACTGATTAATCTCATCATCACTTACTACAGTCCAATAAGATCAATCACAAAAAACAACTTTTTGTCAGTTTACAATTTGAACTATTTCTTTTTGTCATTGAAAATTATCAGCACTCAAAGGACTTTTTTCTTTGATAGAAGATTTGATATATGGGAAGAGAAATTTTTTGAATAAAATTATATTTATAACCCCAGAGAATAGAAAAATAATACCTGTAATCCACCATTCCTCAAATCATAAGTCAAAAATTACAACAAAAATTCAAGTAATAATTGCTGCCAACCCCAAGGCCAAAAAATCCAAAGTTAAAAGAAAAATTTCAATAATAATCAATAATATTCACAAAGAAATCCAATAAATACCAAATTCCATTTTATCTTTTAAATGTTAAACTATTTTCATAACTAGGTAATTTTATTTTATCCAAAATCTTTTCCAAATCAAGATCATCTCATTCAAATATTCAATACTCATAATTTTTTAATATCAATGTCCAAGCCAACATAACATTAAGCCTTGAAAAATACTCATCAGGAACACTATAAGACCTATCAATTTTGAAAAGCAGTTGATCAAGCATAATAAATAAGTTCTCTATTGATTTATCTCATTTTTGAGAAGGTAAATTCAATGTATGAGAATATGGTTGAAAATCAAATATTTCATATAAACTAACTACCCTGTAATATATATTATCATAAGAAATTTCATATCACTGATCGTCTCAATTCATATAATTAACAACTAAATTTTGGACATCTCTTCTCAAAAAAGAAGAATATATAGTGCTTTGTAATTTAGATAATTTTTCATCTGACAAAAACTCTTTACTTCAAACAGTAGTATGATCAAAGTCATAATCACTTTGAGGTTCATACTCTTCAGATTGACTAATGCCAGTTCTTCATATATTTTTGGCAATATCTTTTCATTCTTGCAAAAGTTTTATTTCTTCATTTATTTTTGCAAGTTGGTGTTTTTTTACATTAGCATACTTTAGTGAATCAGAATCATTAATTGTTAATTCAGTTCAAATATTCTCTACTAGTTTAGAATCTCATTCAGAAAAAATTTTGATATGCAAACCATCTTTTGGATTTTTGGGTTGCAAGTGAAAACCTTTATAAATTACTGCTATTCTTTGGTCACCCAAATATCACGAATCTAATTCAAAAAAACCACTTTCTTCCAAATTTATATACAATTGACTTTCTTCTTCGTCAAAAACCCTACTAAAAGAAATTTTTCACGGTCATTCAATTTTTCAAGAACCTTTTCAAGTTAATTCAAACTCCAAATAAGATCATTCCAAAAGCTCAATTTCTGCTCAATTAGGGATATTGTCTTTGTTTACGGTTTGTCAATTTTGCTTAATCAAAACATCATCACTTGAAGTTAGAACTTTTCAAACAAAATCTTGTTGATAATCAACATCTTGGTCAATCAAAAATCCAGGTAAAAATCAAGCAATCCTATCTGAATTTATATTTTCTTGACTATAAGGTAAATAAAAACTATAAGATACGAAAATAATAAAAAATGTATATGTAGCAATTTTTGCATAAAAAGAAAACTTTTTGAAAAATGAAGCCTTTTGAGACTTTTGGACAAATCTTTGATATATCTCAAATTTTTCCTGATCAGTAGGTTTTATTCAAGATTGATGTTTAAAATAATCCTTTAATTTCATCACAAAAAAATTATGTTATTAAAAACGTAAGCATTTCTTTTAAGAAAAGAAACAAAACTATTAACTTATCCTTTTAATAAAATAACAAATAATTGCTGTTTTATCGACAATTCTTTTTGTGTTTTAGATTCTACTTGCAAAAAGAACTATCTACGAGAACAAATACTAATATTTGTTATTTTTCAATGCAAATTATATTGCATTTAAGTTAACATAAATTACGATATACAAGCAAATTTGTGACAAACAAAAATCCTTTTGCTAAAATAAAGATTAATATGTAGAAATTAAAAGTTTTAAGATATTTCTAAATTTTTCTCATTTTCATATATTTTTTCTTTAAAAAGTTCTTCCAAATTTGGATGAATGTTTTTTGTACTATCTTCATAAATTATCTGTCAATTATTTATTATTCAAAACTTATCAGAAATCTCCTGTACATCAGAAAGTATATGAGTATTAAAAAAAATAGTCTTTCCTTGAGATTTCAAATTTTTCATCAAATCCTTGACAACTACCCTTCCCAAAGGGTCCAAACCACTCATTGGCTCATCCCAAAAAATAATCTCCGGATCATTAATCAAACTAGCAGCCAATCAAAGTCTCTGTTTCATTCATTTTGAGTAAGACTTAACAAGTTTAAGCTTTGCAAAAGAAATTCATAATTTTTCAAGCAAGTCTAATCAATTTAATTCTGCTTCTTGCTTGTTTAATCAGCTAAGTTGTCACATAAATATCAAAAATTCTATTCAATTTAAGTGGTCATAAAAATAAGCACTTTCAGGTGAATATCAGATTTTTTTGAAAACACTAATATCCTGAGTTGGATCTTTTCACAAAATTTCTACTTTTCAGTCATGGTACTTCAAAAATCAAAGTATACATTTTAAGGTTGTAGTTTTTCAGCTACCATTAGGTCACAAAAATCAATATATTTGTCAATTTTCAATCTGTATGTTGACTCATTTCAAGACCTCAGACTCCTTAAAATTTTGATAAAAGATTTTTTTTAGATTAGATACTTCTAATGCATATTTCATTTTAATTTTATTTAATTATTAAATATTTCTTGAGACAGTACTTGTCTTAATCTTTCTTGATATTCATTAGAATTACTATCACTGGAAATATCCTCAGTAGAAAGATTATAATGATTAGCAATCATAGCAACTAAATCTATAAACTCATCTTTGGGAAGTCCATCAAGATTTTTACTGTCAACACAAGAGTTAATATATTTTGTATAATCTATGACACCATCTACATCAAAAGAAAGTTTTTCACCAAATTTTTCTTGCAAAGATGAGTCCAAACTATCTTTCAAAAAAGGAAGAAAAACAAAGAACAAATCAAAAATATTTATTTGAGAATTTTTATGAATTTTAAAAAAACTAACAATTATATTGTCATTTTCTACCTCAGACAATAAAATCGACAAAATCTTTGCATTAATTGAATCTTTTCATTGCTGTTTTTGAATCTGTCAAGCAATTTTTTTGGCTTGTTGTTGATCTTCCGCAACAGCAGAAATTTCTTCATTTGTAGCTTCTTTTAACTTTTCTTCAACCTTTTCAGTTTCCATAGAAAATCATCACATTTGTTCGGACATATCTTTGTAATTTTAACAAATATAAATAAACTTAATTTACTCATTAATGATAATATATAAAATCAGAATAGTTTAATATTAAAATCCTTGACTTAAATAACACTTGATAAAAAAACAAATTTGCTATCTAATTAAATTAAAATGAAAGGTTCATAGTTTTTAATATAGCTTCTTTTTTTAGATGGTGCTTACACTAAACAACAAGACAGGAATTAAGATTTTAAAAAACTGTAATCAACACTGAAGGATAATAAGACAAACAAGTTTTTTTGATCAAAACAACTCCTTAACCTGTAGAATGTTAGACTCACAACATTAAATCTGAAGATCTAAATTCAAAAGCTAACTTTCTTTAGTTAAATCATCAGTTTCCTTATCATGTCAATCACCTTTATTTTTTGTATTTTCTAGAATTTTTCATATTTTATCATTTATAGAAAACAAAACTATCCAAAATTCAAACATAAATCTAATAATGATAAAAACTGGAATAATCATCAAAATAAGATATAACTCCCCTTCTGTGAAAGCTGCATAAATCATTGAAAGGATAAATATCGCCTGTACTAAGCCATGTATTATGGCAATAAAGCTATAAATATAAAGCTTTTGGAATGTAAATAACTCTTTAAAAAAATTCATTATTTGGACTATATTTAAATTATAAAATAAAAGTGGATAGAAATCTACAATATTTTTACTTATTTTCTGTTGAATTTCAAGCTAAAATATATATACTGCTTAAGTTATAATATTTATCAGGTGAGGTGCCAGAGCGGTCGAATGGGGCTCCCTGCTAAGGAGTTGTCCGGGAAACCGGACCGAGGGTTCGAATCCCTCCCTCACCGTGCTAAGTCTGTGGCACCGTAGCTCAGCAGGTTAGAGCGGGGCTCTCATAAGGCCCAGGCCGGTGGTTCAAGTCCACCCGGTGTCATTAATTATTTTTTTAAGAATATAACAAACAATACAACAATGGCAAAAAAATGATCTAGAGTACTAGTTTGATTGATTTGCAGCGAAACTTGAGCTCAAAATTATGTTACACAAATAAACAAAATGAATACGGACAAAAAAATGACTATCAAAAAATATTGTCCACAACTAAGGAAACACACTATACACAAGGCAAAAGAAAAACTAAAATAAACATTTAGATACTTGATTTGTAAAAAAAGTCATATATTGAAACGAAAAGTTTATATATTTAAATAATTTAATCAAAAAAATGTTAAGAATAAGACTTGCAAGAGCATGAAGGAAAAAAACTCCTTTTTTTAGAATAGTTCTTACAGAACATTCAAGACCAACTCAAACTGGATTTAAATCAATATTGTGATGGTACAATCCTTATAAAAAAACATCTGATGTTAACACTGAAGAAATCAAAAAACATATTGAAAATTGAGCAAAACCAACTGAAAGAGTTGCCAAAATACTTTTTTCGTCAACCAAAGATGAACTTTTCAAAAAGTATTTTAACGAAAAAAATATACAAAAAAAGAAGAAAAATCCTGATAAAAAGCAGTAAAAGTGCTTTATTAAAATAATTTTAAAAACATGTATACAACTTCTACTTCTATTCAAGAATTTGTGCTAATTGTAATGGCAGTAGTGGTAATAGTTTTGTTCTTATGAGCAATATATGCTTTTTTGGTATCTATTTTTCAGTTTATATTTTCCAGATGAGAATCAGAAAAAATCAAAAAAGCATGGAACAACATTAGATATATGATACTTTGAATTATATTATCGCTTTTTTTACTTTTTGTATTTCCCATGATATTGCAGTTTTTGGAAATACAATGATATGAAGAATATACTGCACAAAACATTTTTGATAAAGCATCAGAACTTATAGAAAGGATCATATCAAGAGAAGATGTCCCTTCTACAACAAGAGGAACATGATCACCAAATCTTTAAAATTATTTTTTAAAAATGATAAACAAATTCCCAACAAAAGCAATTAAAAAATGGTATAGGTATTCAAACATAGAAAAATGATTCATTTTTTATTGTTTTGTTTTATTTATATCAATATTGTCATTCCCAATATTCAAAACATATTCTTGAAGCTGACAAGAAGTAATAAATTCTTTTTACCTTTTCAGTATACATTCTTTGACAACTTCATTACTAGTAGTGTTTTTGTTGTTGTTTTTGATTATTTGGAATATAAGCTTTAGAACCAAAAAAATTATATATGTGTTGTTTTGATTCAAAGAAAATGAAGCTATAATAAATTTTGGAATACTTATGCTTATAACAATAGCATATATAAGTATATGAGACACAGTAAACATACTTAAGCAAACTTATGACCACAATTTAGCAATTGCAAGTGGTTATTATATTACTTGATTTTTGTTAATTATAGGATTAGTACGAAATATAGTATTAGCACTGGATTTATCCAAAGATAAAAAGAAAAATAGAATAATAAACATAGCCCAAAAATGATCAAACGAAAAAGATAGCCAAGACAGAATCAGATGACTTTTTGATGATAAATAAAAAAACATAGCCAAAAATTATATTTTAAAAATTTTTCATTAAAAAACGGTGAAAATTACTTTCCTTGTTTTTCTAATCTGTTCAATATATCTTTTAAGTTTTCCTCACATTGTTGTCTTTCTGGAGAATCTTTACCTAACGCTTCCAAACATAATTCCTCAGCTCTATCCAAGTTATTTTGATCTTGTTTTTCTACATTTCCTTCTGTTGACATAATATATTTTTGTTTAATTTATAAATTTTTAAGTATTTTTTCAGGGTCATTTTGTTTTTGTTCATTATCTTCCATTTTTTTTATATTTTCTATATTTTCCTTTGATTTTTCTAATTTTTCCATAGAATCCTCTATGCCTTTTACATCAATCTGATACATAGCATTCAAAAGTGTGTTATGTATCTCATGTAAATATTCCTCATCTAATTCCTTTTCAGAAAGGATCAAATATAACTGATCAAAAATATTCCCCTCCTCTCTAAGCATTTCCAACATAGAAAGGAGTTTGTTTATCTTTTGTGTATAAGTATAATCATCATATAGTACTTGTCTTTTTTTAATATCAAACATTAGTTTCCTTAAAATTTATAAATAATACTTAATTATAAAAAAAATTTTTGTTTTGTCAAATAAAAAACGGTATTTTTGTGATATATTCAAAATACTGTTTAAAGGCCATTTTAAAAACATGAAAAATGCACACTAAATAGAGCCTGCTTAAAAAGTATGCATTTCCATATGTCATTTTCTTTTTAGAAAAAAGAAACAAAAAAACACATATATGGGCAGTTTTATCTTTCAATCTTTTCGCTTTTCTCAGAAAGAAGCAAAAAAGGCAACATTACGGAACTTTAATTTTTTTGATGTTTCGCTTTGCGAAAAGCAGTCTATAAAAAAGACGACAAAATAATGAACAACTAAACTCAAAGAACTCGCCCTGTGGAATATTTAAATGTTCTTCATCTAATTCCACAGGGTAAAGAATTTTTCCTTTTGATCAATTTAGAGGCCAAATTTACTACTTTTTAAGTAGCCTCTAAATAAAATTTTAAGCATATAAGATTAATACCTAAAATAATTCGTCCAAATTATTGATCGAATTGTATCTGGTTTTGTTAATCGTTTGATAGTAGCTTATCATATTAGGATTTGCATGACCTGTAGCATTTTGTATTTGCACAAAATCATCTCACCTTAATATTGCCTGTTCTACAAAAGTTTTTCTAAAGCTATGACAAGATATTTGTTTATTGTTTTTCATTAGCTCTTTTTTCATAGATTTGAGATTTTGTATTTGTGAGTCTATATCTTTTAGGTTTTCTTCGATTTTTTTATCATTGTTAATTTTTATTTTTTTTGTGAGATACTTTTTTTTGTTTTGTAGTTTGCTTAATTGGCTTGAAATTTCTTTGAGCTCACTATCTACTTGAAATTCATTCCATATTTTTATTACGATATTATATATATAATCAGAAGTTAGTGGCTTTGATGTATCTTTCGTTTTGTTATTTGTAAAAGGTGAAAATATATAATCCGACTTGTATCATAGCTTGTACTTGGTTGTTTGATAGCTCATCAAAAGTTCATATATATTAGAAGGAATTGGAATCAGTTTGTAACTACTTCATTTTTGCATTACTTGTATATACTTTTCTTGTTTGTTTATATCTTGCCACCTAAGTTTACTTACTTCGTTTCTTCTCAAAGACAAAGACAAAAAACAAAATATTAAGTAGTTCCTAAAATTTATTAGTTTTTTTGATTGAGGACTTTTTTGATATTTTTGTTTTACAAAATATAATATATTTTTGAGTTCATCTGAATTTATACTTGCTGTGGTTGAGTGTCTAGGAGTGTTGATAGCTTCAAATAATACTGGATTGTAGTTTAATTTATATTTTTTTTGCAAAAATTTAAAAAAGGATGATAAAGCATAGGCCTTCCTGTTTACCGTCCTGGGATTTAATATTCTATTAGGATCTTGAGGATCTATTTTTTTTTGATTGTTGATATATTCTGTAATTAGATCCGTTATTTCATAATTTCAGTAAGACCTAAGTAGAGTGTCTCAATCATATATTTTATATTGCTCAAAAAAATTTTTTAGATCAGTAAAGTAGCTTTTTTTTGTTCTCAAGGACTTCTTTGTATCCAAAAAAAGTTCTAATATACTAGCAATAGACAACTCCAGTATAGAACTTGCTGGATGATTATTTTTTATATTTCCTGAATAATCTTGTAATTTGATATTATCTGACATGTTTATTAATTTTATAAAACTTAGCCCAAAAATAATTTTAATTCAAAAACTTCATCAAGTTGATGTATTATAATAATAGAAAAAAAAGACAAAAATGCAATAGTTTTTGAATTTAATTGTAAAAATATGCTACTAAAGCATTATTTGAGAAAATCTTATTGTCTCTGTCTTGCTTTGGAAATTACTGGTCTTCAATTCTTTCATTTTTTGTAAAATGCTTTGATTAGTTTTTTTGCATCTTCACTTATCACAGTTATAAAACTAAAATCATTCAGCATTTTTAAATCATTGATATCTTGACTATCTATTCAAGAAACTTCACTTAAATGTTCAATTAATTCCTTTTTGCTCATTCAGCTATTTTTTCAAATTGCTACGAAAAGTTTGGTATCATCGTTTACAAATTTATGATTCTGTCTAATATTTGTTTCTGAAATCTTTGAATATTTTGTTGTAGAAAAAGTTTCTTTGAAGACAATATTTAACAATGCAGATAGTACTACTTCAGACTTATTCAGTTTTAATAGCTCTTTTGCAAGTTCTTGATTATCTCCAAAATCATTATTATCTATTGCTATTCATATTTTTTCTTTTAGATTGTTTTTTTGTATTTGTACTATTTCTTCCGGTTTAGGAATTTCGCATTTTTGGATACTTGCTTTGATCTTCTTTGTTATGCTATTAATTTTTCCTATTTCATTGGGTTCTACAAAAGTAATAGCAACTCAACTTTTACCAGCTCTTCAAGTTCTTCATATCCTATGAGTATAATCTTCTGTATTTTCAGGGATGGAATAGTTAATAACATGAGTTAAGTTTTGCACATCAAGACCTCTTGCTGCAACATCTGTTGCTATAAGAATTTTTACAAATCATTTTTTGAAATTAGATATCACTCTTTCCCTTTGATTTTGTGAAATATCTCAATGTATGCAATCTGCATTGTATCATTTTTGTTTCAAAATTTTTGTAAGTTCATCTACATCTATCTTTGTCCTACAAAAAACTATTCAATAAAAATCATTCTGAATATCAAGAAGCCTATACAACAATTCGGGTTTATCTTTTTTTTGTATTGTATAATAATAATGGTTCACTGTATCACTTGTTAATGTGTTTGATTTTATTTTTACCAGTTCATAATCTTTCATAAATTTTTCTACTATTTTTATAATTGCTTTTGGCATTGTTGCAGAAAATAGTATTGTTCTTTTTTGATCTGGAGTAGAATCAAGAATTCTGTGAATATCATCTATAAATCACATATTAAGCATTTCATCTGCCTCGTCCAATACAAAATAATCTATATTTGAAAAATCAAGAACATTGTTATTTAGGTGATCTATAATTCTTCAAGGTGTCCCCACCAAGATATCAATTCAAGATTTAATTTTTCTTTTTTCTTTGATATAAGACTGTCAGCCGTAAATTGTAAAAACATCTAGGTCTCTATTACCAACAAATGACTGTATTTCATTACTAACCTGTATTGCAAGTTCTCTTGATGGACACAATATTACTGCTTTGATATATTTGTCGTTTTTATTTTTCTTTTGAAGAATTCTTTCTATTAATGGCAACCCAAAAGCAGCTGTCTTTCAACTTCATGTTTGACTTTGTCACACCATATCTTTATTGGTGTCCATAAGAATTGGTATTGATTTTACTTGTATTTTTGAAGGAGAAACATATCATTTTTTATTTAATATTTGTAATGTTTTTTCATCAAATCAAAAATTATTAAAGTCTGTCATTTATTAATTATTATTTTATAAAGCACTTTACAAAAACACTATGTAACCAAAATTTATAGAAAACAAATAGTTTTTGTTAATGCTTTTTTCCTATTAAGATTTATTTTGATTACTATTTTGCTTTTGAAAAGAATTGGTGCATTATAATAATTTTTTTTGAAAATGCAAATGTGTTTTTTTGCCCCTTAATTGTTTAAAAACTTTTTAAAAAGTAGGTAATTTTTTGGTTCGGATTTCATCTAGTGAATCAAGCCCAGATCTATTTGACATTTCTATTTTTTTAAT
>CAYMVT010000034.1:0-9929 GCA_964394325.1 uncultured Candidatus Peribacteria bacterium
TTACCATAATAATCAATTTGATTCTTTTTTCAAATGATATTTTCTGTTTTTAAGGAAAGACATTTTATACTAAATCTTTTACCTTTGAGAATAAATCATCTTGAATGCTTGATTCTTCAAACCCAGTCTCGATATTAAAATATCTGATTCAGTTGTTCATACAATAATCTGACAATGACCCATCATCTCAGTTTTTATCCAAATGTACAACATTTATTCATTTTTGTTTTAATCTATCAAAATCTTCCTTGTAAGTTGTCATTACAAAACAATTAGAAGGCATGTCTTTCGTAATGCTTACATTTTGATGTTTTTTGTCAAGTTTTTGTATATCCATGGATATATTATTATGCAAAGCAATTATCGGCAAATCAGCTTGAATTTTGGAAATTATATAATTCCCTATTCTCTGTCATATTTTGACAGCTTGAGACAAGTTATTCTTCGTTAAATGTTTATTTAGTCTTTGAATGTTTTTTTGGATTCACTCTTTTGAAAAAATTCTATTTGGATCCAGCCTTACATATTGATTTTCAACCTGATATCTTATGAATCTTTCCTGATTTTGTGTCAAAATGTTTATATTAAATTCATTTTGTTCTATCAATTTCTGACAATAATTCACAGCACTTGCTTCATTTTGATGAACTAATAAAATATTTGCCTGTGGAGAATCAGCATTATATGAATTAACAAAAAATGGTGTCCTTACCAAAAAGTCCTCATGAGGAACTTCAGAAATCATAAATATATTTTCATTAAACTTTTCCAAAAAATCATCTATATCTACTTTGATTGGTTCAGAATTATAAGGATCATTAATAAACAGACAGTTTTGAGAAATATCATATCAGTTAACTATCACCAAGTGTCAAGAAGTATTGTTTTCTTCGTTTTTTATATCACCAAAGAAATTAACAGAACAGGCAACTACTGCATTTTGAGTAAGCAACTTGTCTATATGATGTAAAAAAGAATTTTTGTGGGAAGATAGTTTCCTATAACTACCATAAAGTCAGTATCTTCTAACTATATTCAACAATCAGTAATGCAACCATCAATAACTTTCTTCAAAATATTTGTAGTACTTTTCTTTTCATGAATAAAAATCAAAAAACTTATAATATTTATCTTTGTCTTTTTCTATATCCTGCAGATTATAAACATTTTTTTCCAAAAAATATTCAAGAGCCATACAAACACACATTATTCAACATGATCTTTGAGACCAGTATTTAGCAGCATCTTCGTCCAATCATAATTTTTTCAAATCATTTTCTCACTGACAAATAATTGGTATTTCCATATTTATAGATTCTTCACTTAATTGTTTTGATATATCTTTTCAAAAATCAACAGGCATATTATCCTCTTTTATACATGCAGGTGTTTTGTATCAAATAAATTCTTTCATTTTGTTAGTCTTGTAATATATTATAAATCTTTTACATTGATTACTTGTGTAAGTTTTTCATTTACATTTATATGTAATGTTCAATCAGGATGAAATCCATCAAATACATATTTTCATCTATGTGATAACATCTCTGCTGGATTTTGTCAAACATCAAAGACTATTGTTGCGAAATTTTTGAAAGACAGGATTAGTTTATCTTCTATGAACTGTCAACCTTTCAAGATATATTCATTGTTTTTGGCTCCAACCAAAAGGTTTCAAATTTTTTGATCAAATCCTACCATGTTTTTGAATTCAAACAAATCACCATCAGGAGATATCAAAAAATTATGTATTTCATTCTCAGAATTGATTTTACCTGAACTTATCCCTATAAATCGATTTGTACGAATGCAATAACCAAAAAAATCTGATTTTATAGTTTTTGTATTTTCAATAAGTCATTTTTTGTCCAAAAAATGCAACTGATGTTCCAAAAAAAATGGCTGGCAACTTTCAATTTCTCACTCAAGAAAATCTTGACAGTTTTCTTCTAACAAGATTCAATTAAATTTCCTCAATAATAAAGTCTTTTTTATGTTATTTTGAGTTCTTTCTGTTATTTTTCTTGATTCATGTGTTATCATTCATTGTGTAAGTTCTGTAAGTTCTTGCAATTTATCTACCATTTTTGTTTTTTGTTTTATTAATGTAAATATTTTATAAAAGAATTAAAAGATTAATAGTTGTTAACAAGTCTTTACTTAAATGTTATATTCATCTTTTGTTCCTGTCATGTAGACATGTCTTTTTTTATATAATAACCTTTTGTCTTTTCGTTTGGTCATAGTATTATTACATTCTTTGCTGATTTCTTGTTTGCTGTATTTAATTGATTTTTTAATTTATCTTCAAAAGGGAACATTTCCACATTATATCATTCTTTCAAAAACTGCCCCATCAAATTCAATATATCCTGATATGTTTCTTCAAAGTTCAAAAAAAAGTAATCCAGCTCATTTTCAACAGGTTTTTTGTCCAAAAGGCCTTTTTCCAACAGTCACCCAAAAATCCTATCTACTCATATACTGCCTCACACTCAAGAACAATTAAATTTTTTGTTCAAAAAAGTTGTAAGATTATCATACCTTCATCAGCCACAAACACTTCACAAATCTGGATTATCCAAAATTTGAATTTCAAATACTAATCAAGTATAATAGTCCAATCATCTTACTATACCAAAATTTATTTTATAATTGATATTCAATCAAATAGCTTTAGCAATCGACTCTATGTTTGATACAGTCTGTTTGAGTTCTTCAATTCATTTTCTGTAATTTTTGCTATCTGATAATTCCAAAAATTCATCCAAATTTTCAATACTAGCTTGTCAACTCAAAAACTTTTGGAGCTTTTCTTGGTCTTTTTCTTTTATTCATATCTGATCTAATTCAGCTTGGAATTGAGTATATGATAACTTGTCTTTTTTATCTATTAATGTTAATATTTTTTGCTGTCCTTCTTTGTTGGTTGATATATCTTTTACAAAATCCTGAATTATTTTTTTGTTGTTAATATTAATTACAAAATTTAGATTTGTTCATAATTCAGCATTAATTTCATCCAAACATTTGTACAAAACTACTATCACTTCACTGTCATAATAATATACATTATCATATTTTTTGTTTTCCCATATCACATCTATATCTGCTTGCATAAATTCTTTGTATCTTCATTTTTGTTGTCTTTCTCATCTTCGTATTTTTCATATTTGATATTTTTTGAAAGGGAAAACAAGTTTGTCAAAATTGTCTATTACAAATCTTGCAAAAGGAATCGTATGATCAAAACGAAGTGAATATTTTTTAAGATCATTTTTTCACTGAGCCAATCAATAAAGCCCAAATATTTGTTTGGATATTTCATCTCATCATTTTGCCGTAAGTGTTGAATTTTTTTCTACAGCAGGAGTTTGTATATGAGCATAGTTGAATCTTTGAAAGTTGTTTTCAATAATTTTTAGTATATTGTCATATTTTTTTTGTAAATCTGGAGAATACTCATTGAATCAACCCGGTTTTAGCATTAATTTATTTATTAGTTTTGATAAAATAAATTCAATCTGTTAGCATAATACTTTAATCATTCAAAGACTTGGTAGTTATTAAACTACAAGTTATAACTAAAAACAGTTCTTAAACTATTATTATTTGCGATCAAACTTTATTTAGCTTTTCTTTGATAGTTTCAAAACTTTCAATTCATTTTTTGTTCACAAAATAATCATAATAAATTTGATCCACTACCAAAAGTGAATTTTCAAAATATTTGTTTTGTTGTTGAGTTTTTTCAAAAACAAAAAACATTGCATCAATTCAGTGTATATCATCAAATTTGTATCTATTGCAAGTAATATCACCATAAGAAAAAAAATCCTCTAATTGAATTTCTTTTTTGAGTAAATTCTGAAAATTTTCAAAAACATATCCAATATTGGTAAACACAAAAAGATTTAAATCAGGATTTTGGTACAAAGCTTGTGCTGCTGTATCAATATTTTCACTTGATTCAATTTCGTTAATTTGCAAAAATAGTTGGAAATTTTCTTTCATATTTGGTGTAATATCAAACTAAAACTAGCTTATTTCACATATATGAATTTTTGAGGGAGAGTATATTATCTGAATTTGATTTCAAAAAAAATACCTACTTACAAATCATATAATAATGAAAAAACTTTGAAATTCAACTATATTAGCTAAATCTTAGCAAGAATTCAAAGCTTTTTTACAAAGGTTTTCCATATATTACAAAATCTCAAAAAAAACCGTAAAGCTTTCATATAACAAACAGCTCACAACAATCCTACAAAAACAAAACCATGAAACGAAAAATAATTTCACATTGAAAAAACAAAAAAAACAATTATAAAATCAATCTTTAAGTTTTTTGTCAAAACAATTTAGAAATTAAAAAACAAATTTATGCCTACAAAGACGACAACCTCGACAAGCACAAAAAAGAAAACAAACTCATCAAACAAGACAAAAAAGAAAAACACAAGTTCAAAAACTACTCCCAAAAAAACCAAAACTTCTCAAAAATCTTCAGGAACTGCAAAATGAAAAAATCTTGTAATAGTGGAATCCCCCGCCAAATCAAATACTATCAAAAAATTTTTGTGAAAAGATCGAGATGTTGCATCTAGCATGGGACATATAATTGATTTGCCAAAAAAATGATTTTGAGTAGAGATAGAAAACAATTTTGAACCTACTTATGAAATTATGCCAGACAAGAAAAAAACTGTCAACCAGCTAAAAAAATTAGTAAAAAATTATGAAAAAATTTGGATAGCAACAGATGAAGATCGTGAATGAGAAGCTATTGGCTGGCACCTTATCAGTGCCTTGAATCTAAAAAAAGAAGAAACTCCAAGAATAGTTTTCCATGAAATTACCAAAGATGCTATAAACAATTCAGTCAAAAATCCCAGGACAATAGATGAAAATTTGGTAAATTCACAACAAGCAAGAAGAATATTAGATAGAGTTGTATGATTCAAGGTTTCCCCGGTTTTGTGGGAAAAAGTAAAAAGATGACTCAGTGCTGGTAGGGTACAATCTGTAGCAGTAAAATTAATAGTAGAAAAAGAAAGACAAATAAATGATTTTGTCCCCCAAGAGTCTTGGAAAGTTCAGTCAAATTTCCAAAAAGATAATATAAGCTTTGTAGCAGATCTTGAAAAAATAAGTGGCAAAAAAATAAACCTAAAAAAAGAAGAAGACCTACAAGAAGTTTTTGCCAAAATATGATTGAAAAGCAAACCAAAAAACAAAACTGATCAAAAAACTTGACACAAAATAATCGTATTTGATGAAAATTTGAATTTTGAAGTTGAGGAGATAAAAACCACTACCAGCAAAAGATCTCCTTCAGCTCCGTTTATCACTTCTACTTTACAACAAGAGGCAAGTAACAAACTTTGATGGTGAGTAAAACAAGTAATGTCCACTGCTCAAAAATTATACGAAAACTGATTTATCACTTACATGAGAACTGACAGTGTCAACTTGTCTTCAACTTTTATAAAAGCAGCTGCTTCTTATATCAATTCCAATTATGGAAAAGATTTTTCCAAATCAAGGAACTTCAAAACCAAGTCCAAATCAGCTCAAGAAGCTCACGAAGCTATAAGACCTACTGATGTATACAAAACTCCTCAAAATATCAATCTTTCATGAAATGAAAAAAAATTATATGACCTTATATGGATTAGGAGTGTAGCCAGTCAAATGTCAGATGCAATAATTAATAATGAAACAATAAAATTTACAATACAATGAAAAAAACAAGAATGGATCACAAAATGACAAACCATAAAAGATCATTGATTTATGAAATTATGGATTGATTTTTTGTGAAAAGTTCCTATGCAAGAAACGATAATACCAAAATTTGTAAAAGCAGAAAAAATTAAATCAAAAACTATTTCAGCTCACCAACATTTTACAAAACCACCTGCAAGATATACAGAAAGTTCATTGGTCAAAAAGCTGGAAAGCGAATGAATAGGTAGACCTTCTACTTATGCTCCCACAATAAGCACAATAATAGAAAGAGGTTATGTACAAAAAAAAGATGACAAAAGACTTCATCCTACAGATATAGCCTTTTTGGTAACTGATTTTTTGGATTCAAACTTCCAAAATTTGATGGACTATAATTTCACTGCACAGATGGAAAGCAAACTTGATAAAATATCTGAATGAAAACAAAATTGGGTAAAAATGCTTTCTGAGTTTTGGAAATGATTCTCCAAAGAACTTGAAAAATCAACAAAAAGTGAAAAAGCAAAAATGTATGTTAATGAAAAATGTCCAGAATGTTCAGCAGAATTGGTTTACAAATTTTGAAAAACCTGAAAGTTCATATGATGTGAAAACTACCCAGATTGTAAATATATAACAAGCACCAAAGAAGAACAAAATTATATTGATCAACTTAAACAAGAGTATGAGTGAAAACCTTGTCCTGAATGATGAAACATAGTAGTAAAAGTATGAAGATACTGACCTTTTTTGGCTTCCGACAAATATCCTGAAGTAAAATGGATTTGAAAAATACCTGATAAAAATATTGAAAAACTAAATGAGCAATACTGATGACAAGTTTGTGATAAATGCTGAAAATGAAAAATGGTAGTAAAAAAATCCAAAAGATGACCATTCTTGGCTTGTGATGACTACCCTAAGTGTAAAAATGCAAAATCCTTATCAAAAAGTAAAAATAAAAAATAAGTTTACAAAACTCATCGAGGCCGGCCTTGAATAAGTATAATATAAAACATAAATAATTATTAGTCAATATTTAATAATACTAATCTTCAAATAGCAACTACTAATTTTCAACAATGTTTTGACATTTTGTCTATTTTGATTATACAGAGGTTGTCTAATAGTTTGATTAATAATCAGAAAAAATGTTGAAAATTACATAGACAAAAGAGACAAAAAAATATGAATTATAAGCACATACCCGTATTAGCTCAAGAAGTATATGAAAAATTACCAAATACTACCAAGATAATTTTGGATTGAACTGTTTGACATTGAGGACATATTGAATATATTTTGTCAAAACTGTCTAAAGAAGAAAAACATCTGTTTGATAGTATACAGGTAATTTGAGTAGACAGAGATAATTCTATGTTACAAAAAGCAAAAACAAACACAAAAAATTTTGAAGACAAAATCGAATACATAAATTGTAGCTATCATGATTTATCCGATATATCTAATATATCCAAAGTTGGTTTTTTTGATGTGATTTTGCTAGATTTGTGAGTCAATCTTGAACATCTAAAACAATGACAAAGAGGTTTTTCTATAAAAACAGACTGACCATTGGATATGAGGTATGACACCAAACAAGATATTACTGCCAAAGATTTGATAAATAATCTTTCTACTGATAAACTGGCAGAAGTTTTTGGAAAATATGGTGATTTTGGATCAAAATTTGCTTGGAAAATAGCTAACTATCTAAGCAAGAAAAACAAAAAAGACAGGATCGATACTACTGGTAAATTGGTTGAAGCTTTGAAAGAATTTGGTTTGAATCAAAAAAAAATCGCAGTAATATTCCAATGCCTTAGAATACAAACAAATAAGGAGTTATTTTTTTTGGAAAGTTTTTTGGAAGAGTTTGGCAAATATTTGAATGTGTGAGGAGTTTGTATGATCATAACCTATCACAGTATAGAAGATAGAATGGTAAAATATAAATTCAAAGAGTTAGCAAACACATCTTTTGAATTGGTAAACAAAAAAGTTATAAAACCCAATTACAAAGAAACTCTATCAAATAGAGCTGCAAGGAGTGCTAAATTAAGAATAATAAAAAAATTATAATCTTTTCTATATTTAAATACTTAATTTTATAAAATATAAATGCAAAGAGTGGTTTTTGTAGAAAGTTTGTCAAAAAAATATGTAAATATAAAAAACAAAGTGAGAAGGAATCGCAAAACCGTCGACAAACTAAAACTTATAACCACTGTTATGATACTTTTATTTACTATGTGAGTGTATTGATATTTTATAAACATTAGTTCCACTAAGTGATATTTTTTGAGAGAAGAAATGAGAGAATTAGAAAACAAAAAATTTGAACATAGTCTAGTTCAATTAGAAGTATTACAAAACAAAAGAGAAATTCGACAAGATATTCAACAAGATTCTATATTCAGGCAAGATAATATTGGTAGACAACCTCAATGATTATCAGTTAATGATAGAATAATATATATAGAAACTGACAAAAGATTAACAAACAAAAACTAATTAAAAACTGCTTATACCATATTCTTTATTAGAAAAAATTAACTTTTGTAAAAAATTTTTAATATATTAAAATGTATTTTGAAAATATGAAAGATATCGGCAACAAGTTATTCAGGATTGTATTAGGTGTATGACTACTTGTATATTTAGGTTTTATCATAATCAATGAAAGTGTTGTAGTTGGTTGAGATGTTGAGTTTATGAACTTTAACAATCTTTTTGTTATTTGAATAACAACTGTCTTTGCATTGTTGGTTTTCTTGGATTCCATCAGACCTATATGTTTCAAAAAACCTAGACTTGGATATTTTTTGGTGGGTCTTTTTGTGTTATTTTTTGGAGCATATTCTATTCAAGATGTTCCTGAAAGTTATTTATTTTTGTCCGACATGCTTAGAATCATAGGTGTATTGATAATAATATTAGGCTTGATAGGTATTATTACTCCTGAATCTTGCAAAGAAAGGCAAGAAAAAGAAAAAGTTGAAATTATAGAAGCATAATTGTTTTTTTGCGGATGTAGCTCAGTTGGCTAGAGCGTCTGCTTGCCATGCAGAAGGCCGCGGGTTCGAGTCCCGTCATCCGCTTTTTTTTGTTCAAAAAAAATAAATCCTCATTCAAGGCCGGCCTTGAAAAAATATGAAAAAATGGCTGCAACAAAGGAAAAGTTTTCAAGGCCGGCCTTGTAGTAAAATTGTAGTAAAATATTGGAAACTATCTAACAAAAAAAGACTCTGGGAAAAATAAGTCCAGAGTTTTTTAATTATACCTAAATGCTGTTTCACTGCCCTAATTCATCACTCCAAAATTTCTATAATTTAGTTAGATTGTTTTGTCAAAAAAAAGATTATGAATCCTATTTTTTATTAATATCCTTTTTAGAAAAACCTGTCTGTCTAAGTATAGCATGCAATGTTCATTCTGGGATATCTTTTCTGTGTATTGGCACAACAGTTCTTTTTTTGGTTTCAGGATTATACATTACACAATGGGATCAAGTAATATGATCTGAAACCCATCAATTTTTTTCCAAAAATTTAATAATTTCTTTAGGCTTGAATGCTGTCATTAATATTAACTGATGATATAAACCTTTTCTTTACATCAGAAATAGACGATTTTTCGTGCTTATTTACAGATTTTATATATGCATGTATTGCATCTTTTATCATATCTTCAGCCTCTTCCAAACTATCTCAATAACTTACACAACCTGGAAGTTCCAAAACTTCTACAGTATATCATCCATTATCTTCTTTTGTGAAAATTGTAGTATATTGCATTTGGATGTTTTTAAAGGTTAAATTTAATTACTTAATAAGTTTATAACAATTTTAATTTAAAATTCAAGAAATATGTTCAATTCACAATTCTTCAATTTACAATTTACAATTATACTCAATTCGTAATTTTTCAATTCTCCAATTTTAAAACCCCAAATTGTTAATTCGCAATTGTATAATTGCCAAATTGACTGTACTCTACAATAGTAGAAATATCATATGAGTTATAAATACTCTATAACTTACTAAATCTCTATTAATCTACAATAGTAGAAATATCATATGAGTTATAAATAAGGTACTTGACAAGCTGGAGAGGCTTTCATCTACAATAGTAGAAATATCATATGAGTTATAAATTACTAATAATAATACTTTATCTAAAGAATCTACAATAGT
>CAYMVT010000035.1:0-9927 GCA_964394325.1 uncultured Candidatus Peribacteria bacterium
ATAGTATAGATTCTGTAGAAATTAGTATAGACTGAGAAACTGAGGAGATATTGCAACCTTAGAATTTCAACTCATTTAACGACACTTGAAATCAAGAAAAAAATAATTAAACTGACATGTATATTATTTCAAATAGGAATAATTTTGTCTTATTATTAAATAAAAGACTGCCTTTAAAGTTATTATTTGAATATTTTTTAAGTTAAAACATTATTTTTAGACAATTTATTTAAATGTCAACCAAAAAAGAATATTATTTGCTTGATTTATTTTTCTTTGTGTGTATAAACAATTGACTTTAGTTGTCTAAAGTGAGAGGGAAAATGTGTTGTTGTTCTTTAACAGTCTTTGTAAATTAGAGTAGACAATTTGTCGTATTTTTTAATATTAATCAATCTTGTAATGTAAGGAGGTAGGAAATGAGCAATATCAAAATCGGAGTGAAGCTGGTTAGCGGCTTTATTCTCGTGGCTCTGATCGTTGTAATTGTGGGAGCGATAGGTTGGCGGGGTGCCAATAATCTTTCTGGACACATTGATGAAGTTGGAGGTGTGAACTTGCCCGCTGTGAATAATCTTCGCATAATTGAGACCGAGTTTGAGGCAGTAGTGCAATCCTTACACGCTTTGACTAATCCGGCCCTTAGCATGCAGGAAAGACAAGCACAATATCAGGAGATAGAGGACTCTGGGCAGAGATACCAAGATGCCTGGAACAGATATGAGAACTTGCCCCAAACCCAAGAGGAGGAACAACTTTGGCAGGAATTCAAAGCTTTGGTTCAGGAGTGGACGCAGATAAATGAAGATTTTTTGGAACGTTCTCGGGAATTAGAACAACTTGATATCCTTAATACGGAAGAGTTTTTAGCTAACCTACAGAGATTTCGTGGAGATCATTACGAGTTTATGGAAAATATGCGTGTTTACATTGATTTTGGTGTAGAATTTGAAAGTGCCGAGGATCCTGAAGCCTGTAGCTTCGGACAGTGGTTGCAGAGCTTTGAGACAGACAATCAGAAATTAATGGATATCATTGAAGGTGCTATCCAGCCTCACTACAATTTTCATGCTGAGGTAGATACTATAAGGGAATTAGTGGAAGCTGGGAAACAAGATGAAGCCAGAATGATAGTTCGGGATGATATGGGCAGATATGCAGACCATATATTCTTGTATCTTCAGGATATGATTCAGATAGCTGAGGAGGCTAACAAGCATTATGCTCATATGAACTCAGTCCTGGTTAGTGAAGCTACTCCTATGCAACAAGATAGCCGGGAACTTTTAGGCAAAATAATTGAGCTTAACGAAGCTCAAGCCTATGCTGCAGTAGAAACAGCTGAAAGTGATGCTACAGCGGCAATCGCGATATCCCAGGCTGGACTTGTATCTGGCTTGATCTTGGCTTTGGCCTTGGGTCTGATCTTAACTGTAGCTATTACTCGTCCTTTGAACAGAACGGTTGATTTTGCTGAAAAAATCTCCCAAGGAAATCTGGATGAGGAGCTTACGGTTAAGGGCAAAGACGAATTAGGCATCCTTGGGGATGCTCTTCGTAAAATGGTTGAAAACCTAAAGACCAAGATTCAGGAAGCCGAACACAAGAGCTCTGAGGCCAAGAAAGAAGCAGATAAGGTTCATTCTACTGCTTATGAGCTGGAAGGAATGGCGGAACGATTGACTTCAGCATCAGAAGAGTTTTCTACTCAAGTTGAACAATCTAGCCGTGGGGCAGAGCAACAAAGTTTGTTAGTTGAGGCAACAGCTTCTTCCATGGATGAGATGAAAAATACGGTCTTAGAAGTTGCTCAAAATGCATCGCAGGCGGCAGAAGATGCAACTCAGGCCAAAGATAAAGCTCAGAGAGGAGCAGAAGTGGTAGAAAAATCTGTACAAGCTATTAACAAAGTTCAACAACAGGAAGAAGAGTTAAAAAACAGGTCTGAAGAATTAAAGAAAAAAACAGATGAAATTACCAAAGTGATGAATGTAATTGAAGACATTGCGGATCAGACCAATTTGTTGGCCTTGAATGCCGCGATTGAGGCATCCAGAGCTGGAGAGGCTGGTCGTGGATTTGCAGTAGTGGCAGACGAAGTGCGCAAACTGGCTGAAAAGACCATGAATTCAACTAAGGAAGTAGAACAAGCTATTTCCACTATTCAGGCAGAAACTGATCTTAATATAAGTTCAGTAAACAAATCTGTGGAGTTTGTAGACGAAGCTACTTCCCTAGTAAATGAGTCCGGAAGAGTTTTAACTGAAATCGTGGAAATGGTCCAGCAAGCTACAGACCAAGTTCATGCTATAGCCACGGCTACCGATGAACAGTCCGCTGCCAGCGAAGAAGTGAACAGGAATATTGAGGAGGTGAATCGTATCTCCTCTGAAACTAGTGATGTAATGAAGCAGTCTGCTCAGGCTATAAGTAATTTATCCCAGCAGGCTAATGAACTACAAGCACTTATAAGAAATCTAAAGTCCTAACTAAATCTGTAAGAAGGGCAGTAATCTAATTATAGGACTACTGCCCTTCCTATTTTGCTTTAAGATGTTTAGCTTAAGCTAGAGGAATTTTAATTGCAATGGATAATTATAATTTATCCATATTTTTCATCTCGGTCGTGAATCTCCGATCGGGATTTTTTTATTTTCTGACTAGGATAGTAGTTAAGATTCATTTAACGACACTTGAAATCAAGAAAAAAATAATTAAACTGACATGTATATTATTTCAAACAGGAATAATTTTGTCTTATTATTAAATAGAGACTGCCTTTAGAATTATTGTTTGAATATTTTTTAAATGGCAGATAGTTTCTAAGTAATTTATTTTTTAGTTGTTATAGGAAGAATGTTTCAAAATGTTTTTATTGTTGTCTTAATGTTGTTGATTTTTGTCTTTTTGCTTATATCTTTTGGTGAGCCTTTTGATATACAAGAAGAAGGTTTTTTGAAAGAGTTTTTGTTTGATGATATATGGTCATTGGTTTTGATGTCATTAGCTATATTTATGGTAGGTAAAAGATATATAGATACATATACTGAAGATTAAAGCTATTTTAACAACTGAAATTTTTATCAATATAGTTTGGATTTAGCGCATCTAATTATGATGCCTTGTGTTGTTTAGAATTTATATTTAATTTTAAAAAATGTTATTAAAAATATTGTCCAATAGATTCTTGATTGTGTTATTTTTGATGATATTAATTTTTCAAGTCTTTATTTATTTGATGAATTTTTTTGACCAATCTATTGTTGCAATTCATCAAGAATATATCTATTTTTTTTATTTATCAGCTTTGTATGTGAATCTATGGGTTTTGTGAGTTTTTTTGGAAAATTACAAAAAAATTTCTATTTTTGACAGCTTGGCTGTTTTGTTATTTTGGGTAGCAACTAATATGATTGCCTTTGGGATGGTGTTGTGATTTTATTCTGAAGAATCTTGGAAGGGGTTGCACACAAATGGGTTTTATATAATTTTGTGATGAATTTTTGTTTTGTTGTTACAAGAGATAACTTACTTATACGAATAAATCTTTGAAAAAAACAATATGAAAATATTAATAATTTTTGTGTGTCGAATAATTAGTTTTGTAGCTTTTTCTTATAATATTTTTTTTGTACCACAAGAAGAGGTTGAGACACTTAGTATACATACACAAAAACTACAAGAGTACCAAAGGTCATATCATATAAGGTTAAATAACGAAGAAAAACAAAAAATATGAACTATGTATGAGTCAATAAACAAAGATTCAGATATGTATGTTTATAATATAAATTTGCAATTAAGTTCAGACGATGAATTGTGAATGTTTTCAAATATAGCATGACAGATAAGTTTTTTCCAAAGTTGAAAGATTGATAGTTTCCATATAAATGTATGAAATATTCAGTTGAGATGACAGCTGGATCCTCACAGACAAGAAAAGATATTGATAAATTATGAAAGATACAATACCAAAGAAAGCCAGCTTATGGATATACATGATTTTAATATAGATATGATTTTTAGTAAGCTACTACCTTTTATAAAACGAGATATATCAGATACAAAACTAATAAACATATTGGATGTTGTTTCTGTTGGCAGTTCTTCTAAAGTAAACTACAATACGATAAAGGTTACCAAAAAAAGTGATAAAAAATTTATTGCAAAATGAGAGTTGTTTGGTAGTCAAATACAAACATTATACGAATATGACAAAGATGGGATACTACTAAGGCAAGAAAATCCCTTTTTTGTATATGAAAAAGCTGATTGAGAAGATTTTTTGGAAGAGCCTGAATTACAGATAAATTGAAACTGACAGAACTGATCTGAAACAGAACCTAATTGACAATCAGATGATGAAAATGTTGATGAAGAAGATTTACAATGTAAAATTATATGAATTGATGATTAAACTAAGTAATGTAAGTAAATTCTTTGGTGAACAACAAGCGGTAAGTGATGTTAATTTGGATATTCCTGATAATACTTGTTTTGGTTTGTTGTGAAGGAATGGTGCATGAAAATCAACTACAATGAAAATGATGGTGTGACTCCTATACCCTAGTGCCTGAAGCATAATTTATGATTGATTAGATTTTTTTGAAAATAGCTTACAAATCAAGCAAAAATTATCATACATTCCTGATAGTCCTTATATATACAACAAACTTACATGAATGGATTTTATGTATTTTATGTGATATACATACTGATTGGACAAACAAACAATAATGGAAAAAAGTTATAATTTTTTTGAATTATTTGACATAAAAGAAGTTAAAAACGAAAAAATTGAAAACTATTCTTATGGAATGAAGCAAAAACTTGCTTTTAGTGCCGCTTTTTTGCACAAGCCCAAATATTTGATATTAGATGAACCAATGGTTGGATTGGATGTTCAATCTGCAAATGTAATAAAAGATATAATAAGAAGCATAACTAAAAAATGAAGTACTGTAATAATAACCACACATCAAATACATGTAGCTAGTCAAATATGTGATCAAGTATGAATTATTCACAATTGACAACTAAAATCTTTGATAAAAAACAAATCACAAACTCAAACACTGGAAGAAAAATTTTTGGAAGTTACTTGAAAAAAGGATGTTGATTATTTAAAACGAATTGATCATTAAATGAGCATATTGATAAAAAATTATCTTAAAATATTGTTGAATTCACTAATAAGTTTTTGGAAACAAAAGAAGTTGTTTTTTGTGTTTGGAATAGTATTTTTATTGATATTCCAGTGAGCTATTGTAATTGTAAGTTATTATTGATTTAGTTATATTTTGGATAATTTTCCTGGGTGATATATATTCGTTCCGCAAATATTGGGTTTGATAATTACTACAACATTCATTTTGATGTATTTTGCCTGAGCAATAGCTAGTATATGAACATGTTTCAAAAATGATGAAGTCAAATTTTTGTTGTATACTGCTTTTGAATACAAAGATATATATAAATATTGTTTTGTGAAAGTAGCTATGTTTGCAAGTTTATGAGTTGTAGTTTTTTTGTTGCCATTGTTTGTATGAGTCTGAATTAGTAGTTGATATTGATTTGAGTATTACCTATTAAGTTTTTTGACAATTTTTTTTACAGTATGGATAGCGGTTTTTTTGTGAAATATTACATTAATTGTTTTGATAAAAAAAATTTTAACATTAAAAAGAAAATGGATCAAAACTATTTTGTATGCAGTGATAATAGCTGTTTTGATAATATCATTTCCAATAAGTAAAACAGTTGATATTTGAGATGCTGAAACTGAAACAATATTTGAAAAATATATTTATAGTATAGAATTTAACAATATCTTGCTTCCTTGGAATTGGATAAACTCTACATTACATGCATATATGCAATCTGATTTTATGGTAGCTATATGGTGAGTTATATTTTTGTTGATTACTTCTGTTTTGATATTTCAGATTGTATGATATATATGAAGGAACTTCTTTTTTCAAGCATACAATATTTATGAAGAATTTTCTCTGACCAACAAAAACTTAAAAGACAAAAAAAGTTTTTTTACTAGCAAAAAATATTTAAACTTGTTTACAAAAGATTTATTGTTGTATTTGAAAGATAGTTCTTGGTGGGTTCAGTTTTTGATGTTGGCAGTGCTGGTATCTATCTATATGATAATATTAAATTGAATAAATGTTCATGAGTTGCAAACACCATTTGCAGCAAGCACTATAAGTGTTGGAAATATTGCTATGACTTGATTTTTGGTCTCAGCTATAGCATTAAAATTTATATACCCAAACATTTCTATAGAGTGAAAATCATTTTGGGTATTAAAAACTTTGCCGATAAGTTTCAAAATGATTTATTTTATCAAATTGCTTTTCTTTTTTGTCTTGTTTTTGGTTATTGCATATATTATAAGTATTTCATATTCTATGATTGTTGGTATGAACGAGACAAGTTCTAACTTGATAAGTTTGTTGATTCTGCCAATTACTCTTTTTATTGTATGTTTTTATTTTGCTTTGTGAAATGTTTACCCCAATTTTTATGAAAAAAATCCATCACAGATATCTACAAGTATACCTTGATTGTTGTGAGTAATAATTTCAAATATACTAATACTGCTTTTTGCAGGAATTTTTTATTTATATTTTTTGCAGTATTATGAAAATCTGATAAACTGTAATGATTTGTGATTGAGTCATTTTTGGGTTCCAGTTGTAATAACTTATTTGTTTTATACTGTAATTTCAGTTTTAATTTCAATATGGTGATATAAAAACTTCAAAAAATTAAGCACATAAGTTTGTTTATTGTCTTTTTTACACAGCCGTTTTAGCTTGATTTTTTTTGGTTAAAGTTTATATTTAACGGATGTTATTTTATAAAAATAAAAACTATTTTGGATGAAAAGTGATGATTTTAATAAAATAGTTATTCGTGGAGCAAAAACAAACAATCTAAAAAGTGTTGATATAGACTTACCCAAAAATAATATAATTACTATCACAGGTGTTAGTGGATCTGGTAAGTCTACTTTGGCTTTTGATACTATCTACAAGGAATGACAATTTAGATATATAGAGTCTTTGTCTTCTTATTTGAGACAATTTTTTAATTTGTGAGAAAGGCCTGAACTTGACTATTGTCAATGATTTTCACCTGCTATTGCAATAGAACAAAACAAAAAAATATGAAACAGTAGAAGTACTATATGAACTATGACAGAAGTTGATGATTATCTTAGACTTTTGTTTGCAAAATTATGAGATATATATTGTTATAATTGTGGTAAAAAAATTCAAGCACAAACTACTGATAATATATTACAAAAGATTTATGAAAAATTTGAAGACAAAAAAGTATATCTTGTACAAGACTTATGAAAGGTTGAATCTCAGTCAGACCTTTTAAAATTTGTTAGGAAAAATAGAAAAAAAGTAGATGCAGGTAAATGATATATAAGATTTTTGACAAGCATCAAACAAAAAGATGATCCTGAATCCAACGAAAAATTGAATATTGAATATTTTTATTTAGAAGATCCAAATATTCCAATAGAAAATTTTCCTGTTAACATCTATTGAATATATGATCGTTTTGTTATCAACGACAAAAATAAATCTAGAGCAAAAGATGCGATAGTAAGGATATTACTGGAAGGGAAAAAATTATGAGTTTTTAGTGTTGATTTTGAATCAAAATCCCAAAATGAAGATGATGAAAAAAAGCAAAATTTACAAGCTCGTTCTAATAATTATTGACAACTTGAATGGTTTACCGACAAAAATTTTTGCCCAGATTGTAATATCGTTTATCCTGAATTTACAACCCAGCATTTTTCTCCCAACAGACAGGAATGAGCATGTCAATGCTGTCATTGATTATGACAAAAATTGCAAGTGGATTTGGAAAAGATTATAGATACAGATAGTAAATATTTGGAGTCGATTTTGCCATGGAGAGATTCTTCTATGGGACAGTGAATATTGGAAAAATTAGCAAGTAAATACTGAATTGATTTTAATTTGCAATGGAAAAACCTTTCTGACTGGTTCAAGGATATTATTATAAATTGAGATGGTTCTTTGCTAAGAATATGAATGTGATGAAAATATTTGAGTCTTTATTATAAATGAATAGAAGATATACTAACTCAACAATATAATAAATGAATTTTGACAGTTGACTTTCAGGCTATGCTGAATTTGAAAAATTGTCCCTGCTGTGAAGGTGCCAAGCTCAAACAGCAAAGTCTCAATGTTTTTATATCTCCCAAAAAAGGGGAAAAATATAATATATTTGATTTGCAAAATAGAACTGTTGATAATTTGGTTTCTGTTTTGAAAAAATATATGAAAAATACTACCCAAAATAAGGATCTTGTTTATAGAATAATAACTCCTTTGATAGATAGGGTTTGAACCATTACAGACTTGTGATTGCATCATATCTCAATGAGTAGGCAAATATGAACTTTGTCCGGTGGTGAAATTCAGAGATTAAGGCTTGCAAAACAGCTTTGAAATCGTTTGACAGGAATAATATATGTACTTGATGAACCTACTATAGGTTTGGATAATGCAGAAATCAAAAAAACCATCAAAGCCATCAAAAATCTTAAAAATATGTGAAATACTATAATTGTAGTAGAGCATAATGAAGAATTTGTTAAAAATTCAGACTGGATAGTAGAAATATGACCTTGAGCATGAGATTTTGGTGGTGAAATAGTGTTTAATAGCACCTACAAGGATTTCATTAAATCGCAAACACTTACCTGTCAATATATTACATGACAAAAGTCTGTTAAGGTTAATTTTGGACACAAGCCTTCCAAAAAAAGTGTACAAATCAAAAAAGCAAGAAAAAACAATTTACAAAATATTGATATCAAATTTGACCTGGGAAGTTTCACAGTTATTACTTGACCGTCATGAGCTGGTAAAACTACTTTGATGTATGATATATTTTATAGATTTTTAAATGAAAAAGAAAAATTTGTCCAAAGTTATATTAGGCTTGACTTGCTCAAAAGATGATATTCTTGGACTGATATAATATCCAAGCCTATAATACAACCTGATGAATACAAAAATCTGGAAAATCTTGCTTTGCAGAAGTTTTTTGATGAAATAGAAGTTGATACAATCAGGTGAGTGGAAAATATAAGTAATATGGTATATGTCGATCAGGCTAGTATATGAAAAACGCCAAGATCTTGTCCTGCTACTTTTATATGAGTTTTTGATGATATTAGGAAAATATTTGCTTGAACATTGGATGCAAAAATGCTTGGTTTTCAGGAAGGGCATTTTAGTTTTAACTCAAAAAAATGAGCATGTACTGAATGTGATGGATACTGACATAAAAAAATTCAATTGCAGTTTTTGCCTGATACGTATGTTCCTTGTCAATTATGCAACTGAAGAAGGTACAAATCAGAAATTCTTACTATAAAATGGAACTGAAAATCAATAGCAGACATATTGAATATGTATGTAAAAGATGCTTTGCTTTTTTTTCAGGATTTATCTTTTGTAGAAAAAAAACTGCAACTAATGGTAGATATATGACTTTGATATTTGAAAATGGGTCAACCAGCTCATACAATGTCTGGCTGAGAAAGTCAAAGGTTGAAATTAATAAAACATCTGTTAAAATCTTATAAGTGACACACAGTTTATTTTTTGGATGAACCAACTGTTTGATTACACCCACAAGATATTGAAAAATTATTGAATGTGATGGAAAGATTCTTGGATAACTGAGATAGTATTTTTATGATAGAGCATGATAAAAATTTGTTAAAGTTTGCTGATAATGTAATTGAGTTGCAAAATTGACAGATAATTTAATTAATTTAAGGTAAGCAAAAAATCTTGTAATGGCAACTTTAAAATGTCAGTAAGATTCCAAAAATAGAATTGTCAGTTT
>CAYMVT010000036.1:0-6757 GCA_964394325.1 uncultured Candidatus Peribacteria bacterium
ATCTACTCAGCATACTGGAGCATATTCCATAGTACAGAAAATTTCATTATTTTCTTCATTGTTTTCTTCTCAATTACAATCATATGTTTTCTTTTTAGTGTTTATATTAATATCGTCTTCAATCTTGTTTTTATCAATTTTTATTAATTTTACTGGATAATTTATAGCTTGAGTTACCATACAATTTTGTCATGGTGATAAATCTTTTCTATTAATCTGTATATTTCAATATTTATCTTTTATTATACTTTCAACTTCTATATCATAACCTCATGTGTTTTTTTGTCACATAGCAAAAAGTACATAAACATATTTATTGAAATCCATATCACTTAAATTAATTCAAATTTCTTGTAAGTCATTTTCAGATTTAATAATATAAGATCATTTATTTATATCTGAATAACTGTATTGATCTTGCTTTACAAGCTTATAATCAATTTCTGTAATTCAATTTGTTCAGTTTTCTTGGTATTCTTTGCATTTTGGTTCATTAGTTTCATAACAATACATTTCAGTACAAGCTAATGTTCTATCTTCTAAAACTTTACAAGTATTACAACCGTCATACCATACTTTACAATTTTGATGAACTATATTTCCATAAGAATCTGTTATATTATCAAGACTTATAGTACTTCATTTAGGTGTTCAACATTCTCATTTGTAATCAACTTCCACATTGTTTTGTTGTTCAGCTACACATGCGTTTGAGTAAGTTTTTCAATCTACTCAACACACAGGATCGTATTCCATAGTACAAGCTACTTCGTTCGCTTGAGCGACACAATAGCCTCAAAAGAAATAAAATAATATTAATACAAGAGACAAACTTATTTTTTTCATTTTTAAAATTTTATAATATAAATGTAAAATATAATACGAAAATTTTCTGAAATTATTACAAATTATTTTTTGGACAAAAAATATTGAAAAATAACAAGCTTTTTCTTATAAATAGATAAGTTTAGTCAAAAACAATAAAAATATATGAAAATTAAAATAATTTGTATATCAGACAATGACAAGCACTGGCAAACCTGAATAGACGAATACACCAAAAGGCTTGGAAAATATCTTGAAATCATTAATATAAAACCACACAAAAACTGAACAACCGAGCAAATAATTGAAAAAGATACCCAAAACATAATCAAAAAAATCCAACAACTTAACCATTACAAAATACTATTGGACAAACACTGAATAGCTACAAGCAGTGAAAATCTTGCAAAAATAATCAAACAAAATTTTGAAGTGGTATTTATTATATGATGACATTTGGGTTTACAAAAATATCTTATCAAAGAACATATAGATGCCCAAATATCCTTTGGCCAAATAACTATGCCACATTGATTAGCCAAATTAGTATTATTAGAACAAATCTACAGAGCATGGAGCATCAATACATGAAAAAAATATCACTATTAGCCCAGATGGTGGAACTGGTAGACACGCTACCTTGAGGTGGTAGTGCCTGTATAGGCGTGTGGGTTCAAATCCCACTCTGGGCAGATTTTATTTGAAACAAAAATATTAAATGAATTATGAACTCTTTGAAAAGCACAACAAAAGAATATTTCTTGTAGATATGACAAAAGAGCAAAATAAAATTTTTTCAGATATAGCATGGAAATGAATAAACAAAAATCTCAAACAGAACAAAAAAATAGCTATCATAGTAAACAAAAAATGATATAGCTCAGGAATTATTTGCAATGAATGCTGATATATACCAAAATGCGAAAACTGTGATGTATCAATAGCATATCATATAAACCTACAATGAAATTTTTTTTGACTATGTCATATTTGCAAAAGACACTATAATCCAATATGACAGTGTCCAAATTGCCAAAGCACACAGATAAATACATACTGATATTGAATAGAAAAAATCCATCAAACAATCAAAAAAAACTTTTGAGCAGATCCATTTATAATAGAAAGTAAAAACACAAATTCCTACAAAAAAGCAAGTCTTGCAAAACAAAAAATGCAAAACAAAAATATTATTATATGAACTTCTATACTTGGTAAGACTAAAAATATAAAATTTGATTTAGTGATTTTTCTCAATGCGGATTTGGGTCTAAACATACCTGATTTTAATTCTAGTTATAGAAATTTTTTATTTTTGTATGAAAGTCTACAAATATTAGATTCCAAAAATTTTTTGGTACAAAGCTTTGCAACTCAAAATCACAGTATTAGATATGCATGTGAAATGAATATAGAAAAATTCAAAGATATAGAACTACAATACAGAAAAGATTTTGAGTATCCACCATTCAAGAAAGTTTGCAAAATCTTGTACAAAAATGAGATAGAACAAAAACTTTTTGAAAAAGTAGATACCCTATACAAAGAACTTTTGTTCTTAAAAGAAAAATATGATTTGTCAGATATCCAAATATATTCCACTCCCCCAATGATTTACAAGATGTTTTGAAAATATAGATATAACATAATACTAAAATGAGATAATCTAAAAAATTTTATGGATATCGCTTATTCAAAACTAAAGATTCAACAAAAATGATTTAAGATAGACCGAGAGCCCGAAAATATTGTAAACTAAAATACATCAAACAACTATATTTAACAAGTAAATAACATTTAATTCTAATTAAATTAGTAAGAAATTTTTGTGTCCGTATAACAAAATTGCAAATGAATTTTTTAAACAAAAAACTAAAAAATAGAGAAATAGCCAAAAATACTTGATTATTGAAACATTTTAGTTAATAATAATGACATTTATAATATAAAACACATACAATGAAAAAGAACATTTTAATGTATTTTTCCTATACAATAGCTCTTTTCATTATAATATTTTGATTAATATTTTTGTATTTTTGGACACAGCCAAGAGCATGCTTTGATGATAAATGCTTTTTTGTAGAAATTGCTGATGATACAGAATCAAGAAAAAAATGATTAATGTGAGTAGATAAATTAAAAGAAGATGAATGAATGCTTTTTGTATATCAAGAACCTTGAAAGTATTGATTTTGGATGAAAAATATGGAAATCCCTTTGGATATAATTTGGATAAATGAATACAAAGAAGTTATCCATATAGAAGAAGATGTACAACCTTGTGAGGAACAACAAGAATGTAAAATACATTACCCAAAAGAAAAGGCAAACTATGTATTAGAGGTAAAATCTTGAAAAGTGGAAAAACATGACATAGAATTATGAAATTCTGTACTTGTGAGGTATTAGTAATTTATAAAAACAAAAAAGGAGGGAGGGTATGGCCCTTCCTCCTTAGCATTTATGAAAATCATAAACAATATGATAAAAACTTTTGTTTAGCTTACTATTAATTTCAAGAAACTAGTGAATCTCGTTAGATGTTTGCTTTGCATAAGCTACACAATCCCACAAAAATTCATAATCCATTATAGCCTCCCAAAACAATAAAACTTCGGTTGTAATCTTTTCATCGTCATCATCAAAATTCTCTGTAAGATACTGATAAAACTCTTTCAAAAATTGTATACAATGATCATCCAAGTATCAATTTTGTAAATTATCATTTATAACATCCACTACCTGTATTGAAAAATCTCTAGAAAAATCACTATTCAATAATTGAAAAAACAACAAGTAAATATACTCTTGCTGTGTAAGATTTTCTTTTTTCTTTAAAAGTTTGTGATAATAATTTTGCTCTGATTTAGTCAAATTTTCAAAATTATTATCAGATACAGGCTCCTGCATCGTTGTCATAACACCAACATTTATTTTATTTTTCATTTTTTGTTTTTTGTTTTTTTTAATAAATATATAAAGAAAAATAATGACTTAATCTAACAAACTACAACATATTATATTGAATAATTATCTAAAAATCAAATTTTTTTGAAACAACTTGACCTGTTTGATAATTTCATTGAACAGACATTTGAATATAGTTTTCGCTCCAGCCATAAAAAATTCAATCCTTATTTGATTCCAACAAAACTTTAAACATTTTTCATTTATTTTTTTGTAAAAAACTATCTTTAAGATCTTTTGATAAGCTCATCAATGTCTTCTGTCTTTGTATAATTGTATTTTTATCTATTTGATTTTTAAAATTTCATGCCGTTATCCCCTCACCTTTTTTATGTTTTGAAAATGGAAATACATGCAAATTACTGATACCAAATTCTTTTATTCAATCATAAGTAATAAAAAAATCTTTTTCAGTTTCATTAGGAAATCAAACTATTATATCAGCTCATAAATTTATTGGAATATTATCTGTTCTTTTGGCAGATACAACCTTTTGTAATGTATTAATTAACTTCTGTAAATTATAGTTTCTATTCATAAGCTTTAATATCTTATCGGAAAAGCTTTGAACAGAAAAATGAAAAAAGGGCATTATCCTACTTTCTTTTATTATATCAAAAAATTCTTCATCCAAAAACTCCACAGAAAGAGAGGAAATCCTTATCCTTGGAATATTAGTGTTTTTTAAAATTTGTTTTAACAAGTAAGAAAACTTACTTCAAGAAGGTTGTCTGGTATTTTCACACCCCCATGCAGTCAGATTTGTTCAAGTAAGAACTATCTCCTGCTTTCACTGATAATCAGCCTGATTTATTTCATCTATTATGCTTTCAATACTTCTGTTTTTACTGGGTCACCTTTTTTTGACAGTAAGACAAAATGTACAATTGGTATCACAACCAGTCTGAATCAACAAAAACTTTTTGGTTAGGTTATCATGTGCATGAAAATTATCTATACCCTGAGAATTTGGTGACTGTGGTAGTAATGTTATTCTATCTTGATAATTAGATAATTCAGGATATATTTGATAAAAAAGCTGTTTATCTATTAAGTTTCATTTCTGTAAACTTGCACATCAAGTCAAGTACACATAAAATCATTTATCAATTTTTTGCTTTAATAATTTTATCCACTTGGATTTGGCCCTATCAGTAACTTCACAAGAAACTATCAAAAAATCTTTATCAGATGACTTGTTTTTGAAATAATTTAACCATTCATTCAAATAAAATTTATTCAATCTACAGCCAAAAATCTTGTAATCCATCAAAACATATTTTTAAGAAAAACCTACAAATAAAACAAACAAAAAGAATAACAAAATAACTATCGCAACATATATAATATTTTTTATTTTCTCTTTTTCAAGCTCTTGTATTAATTGCTTTTTTTCAAAAAATATTTCTTGTTTTTCTTTTTGTAATTCTTCTTTTTCTTTGGTGTGATCAGGCAAAGCAATGGTATTTTTCAACTTGGATTCCAAAACTCAAATATTATGTTGCATATTAAATATCAAAGCATTCTTATCCTCTATTTGTTTATCTTTTTGCTTCAAAAGATCTACCAAAGAATTCAAATCTTGACTGGTTTCAGTATTGTTTTGAGAAGAAGTATTGGAAACCACTATTTGAGAATAGCTCCTCTGTGGAGACTCAAAATTTTTCTTAAGCTCAAAAACTTCTGCTTCAGATAGCATTATTTTATTTCATATCTTTTTGTAAGAAAGATTACCTCTTTTCACATATCTATCTATTGTTCTTGTGCTTACTCAAATATACTTGGCTGCATCTACTCTGGAAATATTATAAGTCAAATCAGTCATCAAAATCTTTTCAAGATTCTAAAATTCATTTAATTCATAATGTCAAAAACACTCCTGAAACAAAAGAAATAATTGATATATAAACAAACATTATATCAAGTTCAAGGCGAGTGGTAAAAAAAGGAATTCTCTGGGATACAGGAAATGTTAAGACCTGAAAAAATACAATTATTATGCCTATAAATGCTATTATTCATAAAAGCAAATGTAAATATCTCATCAATTATAATTTTTTAAGTAATAAATTAGCTATGGCAACAACTATAGACAAAATAACAACTTGGAAAAAGGTTCACAACTGTACTGTAACATCTCATACTCAAATATAATTCACTGTAAAAGCAAATCAATAGAAAATTCATACATTAATCAAAATACTCATAATCCCTCACATCAACAACATCAAAGGAAAGATTAAAACCTTTACCAATCTTTTGATTATTTCGTCAAAAACCCAAAATATTGCTCACATCAAAAATATAATTTCTAATGTAAGTGCAGCAGTAGGCTCTATAGAAAAACCCAATTCAGGGAAGTACTTAATTATAACATACAAAACTGTTCAGTTGATTAAGATGCTTGATAAAATCTTATTTATCATATTTTTTGGTGTTAGTAAATAAAACTTTTTTATTCGTTTGCATTTGCTTTTTGCTGTTTATTTCATTCTCTTTGGTAAAGAAAATATATTATAATAAGGACTTTTGTAGCGATTTTTTTAAAACTTCATAACAGGCTCCATACTAAGGCTCAAATGTTTCTGGATCTTTGCCTTCTTGGATTTCTCACCACTGGTAAACATTATTTTTGTCTTTACCATATCATCAACTTAATACTTCAAAAGTATCAGGATCTGCTCATTCTATCCTTTCTCATACATAATAAATACTATTTTTGTCTTTGGTATAATTTCAACTTTCCTCAAAAACTTCAAAAGTTTCTGGATCTTTGTCTTCTTGGATTTCTCAATTTCTATAAACATTATTTTTATCTTTTGCATAAGATTCTAACCCTATACGCTTTATTGTATCAAAACTATTAGAATCGGATCATTCTATTTTATCTCATCTAAAATAAGCATTATTTTTATCTTTTGCATAACATCATCACCCCAACTTAGCAGAATAAAAACAGTCA
>CAYMVT010000036.1:6857-9915 GCA_964394325.1 uncultured Candidatus Peribacteria bacterium
ATTTTTATCTTTTGCATAACATCATCACCCCAACTTAGCAGAATAAAAACAGTCAATTATTTTAAAAGTTTTATAATTTGCACCATTTATTTTATCTCAAGCTAGATAAACAATATTATTTTTTATATAATAATTGCCAACTAGTTCTTTATATTTATCATATACTACAGAATCTAATTTCAATTCTTTATATAATATAGAAACTTTTTCTGAACTTATATTTTCTATCTTATCTCATTTCACTTTTGAAACTACTTCATATTTTTCTTTTGTCTTATCTTCAAACTCTAGTATTACATTGAAATTATATTTATCACCATCTTGCTTTATATTTTTAACTTCTGTTGATTCTAATTCTTCATACCAAGATTTGAAAGTTTCTAAATTTACACTTGATCAAGTTCTAAAATCAAATGCTTTTTCCAATTGTCATTCTCACATAAATCTATAATATTTTTTTATTACTTCTTCTTCTAAATTATCCTCAGATTTTTCATCTTCTATTTCTTCCTCATCTCTATCTTTTTTTTCTTCGTCCTCTTCCTCCTGAGCTTCTTCGTCTATGTCTTCTTCCATATATTCTTCTTCAGTAGTTATTTCTTCAACCTGTTCATCATAACTAACATCCTCTTCCTCTTGTTCTGAGCCTGTCGAAGGATCTACATCATCCGTATCTTGTATATCATCAAAACATCATGATACAAACAGCAAGGGAAATGATACTGCAACAAGTAATAATATCTTATTCTTCATTTTAAATTTAATTTAGTTATAAATTTATAACAATTTAACTTTCCGGGAGTATAAATAAGGCACGATTGATTTCAATGTTTTTTGGATACTGCCTTAACTAGAGCTTGCTTGTGCTTTACATAGGCATTACAATACGAATTTTAAAAACACTCTCTAGTTCAAAAATCAAAACAAATAAATTGGAATTGTGTTTTTATCTCATATCAAGATATCATCTTTTACTACAATAACATCATCTCTTTTTTTGTTTTTTCATCATATTTCTAATTCTGCCTTTCCCCCATTTTTGAATATTAGTATAAAGTCAGTTTTACTTTTATAATAAACCTCAAAATTATATTTTTCTTTTACCCTAAAAAGGTTTGACATTACAAAAGTTTCTCTTAAATTTCAATTAAAGCTTCATTCTGAAAGTAGTAAAGAGCTAAACAGATACAACAAGTTCGTATTTGTTAGATAGAACTTTTTTTCTTTTCTGGTTGATTCACTAACTTTTCCAAATTTATTAACACTTACTATCCATCAAAGTTTTTCCAAATACTCCAAATACAAACTTGTGGTTATATGATTTAATCACACTTTTTTTGATAACGAATTTACCGTTATTTCACTACTTGCACTTGATGCTACAAAACCAAGTAAATTTTCAATTTTTGATATATTATTTGAGTTAATATCTACAAACTTAACCAAATCTTCATATATAGATTTTTTTATAGAATTCTGTAGCAGTTTTTTAAATATATTTGGATCTTTGTACTCAAAATAATAACCAAATTGTCAGAATTCAAGATATTTTTTGAAGTTTATCTGTGATATATGAAAAGAGTATTTTTTTGATATATCTATATTGTTTCCAAGCAAATCATTTAAAGTTATATGGTCAAGATTATTATTTCAAGCAACATTTTCAAACTCTTTGTATGTGAAAGTATGTATATTTTTTGTAATCACTCTTCTTGATAAGTCTGTCGATCATTTAAGTAGATCTATCATACTACTTCCAGAAAAGATAATTTTTATGTTCAAAAAATCATATATATTTTTCAACACATCCTGCCAGTTATCTATTGATTGTATTTCATCCAAGTAAAAAGTACTTATTTGGTAGGCTTTATGAATTTCTTTTATAATCTCAAAAATATTTGAATTTTTCAGAACTATATCATCCAAACTAATATAAATACTGTTTTTATTTTCAACTCTTTGAGAAAGTAAAAATGTGGTTTTACCTACTCATCTAAGTCATACAAATCATACTATTTTAAAATTATCTATTTTTATATCTCTTTTGATATAATCTTTACTTGAAAAAGATTGTAATAATAATTCATCTTTTTCCAAAATAGATTTGATAACATTTTCCATAAGTTTTTATTACAGTGTAAACTTATTGCATTATATTTTTATTAAACTAAAAAGCAAGCTGATTTTTGTAAATTTATTTCTCTTTAGACTAATTTTTCATACCCCATACTACGGCTCAAATGTTTCTGGATCTTTGTCTTCTTGGATTTCTCATTTGTAGTAGACATTATTTTTATCTTTTAAATAAGGACGACCTGTAAAAATATTTTTTCTTCTTACAATACCATCATCATAATTAGGAACTTTTTCTAAGTTTTCCAAACTTACATCATCATTTTCTATTTCAATTTTATGTCAATTATGATAAATATTATTTTTATCTCTAGCATATACAACATGATCTTGATAAGAATATGAAAATAAAAATTCGAAACTATGAGGATTTGCTCATTTTATTTTTTCTGAGTTAAAATAAATATTATTTTTATCTTTTGCATAACAATCCATTCTTGGCTCATAACATTTGACTACTTCAAAAGTATTAGGATCTGCTCATTCTATCTTTTTTCATCTTCGATAAACATTATTTTTATCTGTGATATAGCCTCACTCTATTAATTTTAAACCACCTTCATCTAATTCAGCAAGATTAATATCTTTTATAGGTTCTCATTTATAATAAATATAACTTTCATCCTTTCCATATTTACTATCTATATATTCAAACTTTCTTGGATCTGTCCATACCTCTGAATATCATTCTTGTAAATTTTCTGGATCCTCGTTCCATGGTATCTTTATTGCTTCTCATTCATAATATACATGGTTTTTATCTTTTGTATATCTATCTCATAATCCTATTATAACTCACTCTGTTAATTCTTTCTCCCCTGCTTCTGCTTCTGTTTCTATTTCTTCCCCTTCTCAATCTTTCTTTTCCTCATCTTCTATTTCTTCCTCATATTCTTCATCTTCCAACTCTTCTTTATCATCTGGC
>CAYMVT010000037.1:0-9542 GCA_964394325.1 uncultured Candidatus Peribacteria bacterium
ATTTTTAAAAAAATTAAGAAATAAAGTAGTTCTAATCTACTCAATCCCTTAATTTCAGCAACACAAAAGTTCCATTATACCTAATTTTATTGTGTGAAATATTTAGTGCGCACTGAAAAAATATTAAAAATGTACACTAAATAATAAGATGGAAAAATTCCTTGTTATTAAAATATAGTTGTTTACAGTGTTATATTTTTTAGTAGCTGTTTTTCGCAAAGCGAAATATCAAAAAGATAAAAGTAGCCTATACATGTGTTTTTTTGTTTATTTTTAGAAAAAAGAAAATTACATATGGAAATGAATATTTTTTAAGTAGTTTATATTTAAAGTTTATACAAAAAGTTTTTTCTTTTTTATATATTATATTAATATCTAAATAATATATATAATTAATAACAGTAATAATATTTAATATGTTTAAAAAATGTTAAACAAGTAAGAATTGATTTTCAGAAAATATAAATTGTTGAATTGTTGAAAAAATATTAAAAAGTAATTTTAAACAAAAAGATTATTTTAAACAAATATCTAACATTTTTTAAAAAAAAGAAAAGAGGGTGGAAATACCAACCCTCTACTAGTAGACTCTCCTTACCGGTAGAGGGCTGGCAGTAATTCCTGCCATATATTAACTCAATATTATTTGAATCAATATATGGCAAGAACTTTAATAATACCCTCTACCGGTAAATATATGTGTTGCTTTCTCCTGGTGGAGAAAATACAACTTACGGATATACCGTTTTTTTTGTTTGAATTTTGTTTTTGAAGTTTTTGTAAACTTTTTATTTTTGTTTATAACTCAACTATATATAAAAAATTTTTAAATGCAAATTTTTTGTAACATTTTCTGCTTAATTATGGTTATCACAAAAATAAAATAAATATACACAATAAGTTGACATAAATTTAAAAAATATTATTAAAATAAAAAATAAATTGAAAAGTTTATATAAATCTTTATAAAGTTTAAAAGGTAAAACTTAATATCAAAAAACACTAAAAAAATATCAAATAATACTTTCTAATTTAATCAAAAAAAGTTTTATATTACCTTCTGATATTATTAAAAATATAAGCCTATGTATTAGATTAAAGAATATTATTTATTAGATACCACTTTCCTTTAAAAGAAGTTTGTATAGAAATTAAGACTTTATGCTCTTAAAATACTTTGTATTCGAGTTTATTTTAAATAGTTTATAAATTTTGAGATGATATTTTATGATAAAGTAAAAATATTTGTAGAATCTTGAAAATGATGAGATTGAATAACCAGCTGAAGAAGAGAAGCAAGAGTTCCTTATTGATGACCATCTGGAGGTGATTGATGAAAATGATGAGATATTATAATACAATCTACAAATAATGAAAACACATTATTAAAATACAAATACAAAAAAAATCATAAAGCTGAAGATGGAAAAAGAGGGAAAAGTAAGGATATGGCTTGAAAATCTTGATGAGATCTAAAACTTACAGTTCCTGTATGAACAGTAATAAAAGAATCAACATCTTGAAAGATATTATGTGAACTTACTAAAGATTGACAAAGTCTTAATTTATTAAAATGAGGATTAGGAGGTTGGTGAAACATTCATTTTAAAACATCTACAAATCAATATCCAGATTTTTCTTTGTTTTGAGAACCAGGAAAAAGTAAGGAAATTATACTTGAAATACAACTTTTATGAGATGTTAGTTTAATATGATTTCCAAGTACAGGAAAGTCTACAATAATTAATAGTATAAGTAATTCTAAAGCAAAAATTGCTGATTATCCTTTCACAACTATAATTCCAAACCTTGGAATGGTAAAACAGCACGAAAAAGATTTTTGTGTTGTTGATGTTCCTTGACTTATAAAATGAGCATCAAGCTGAAAGTGATTGTGATTTCAATTTCTAAGACATATACTTAAATCTACAATATGGTTTTTTGTTTTGGATTTATCTGAAGATATAAAAAAAGTAGATCAGTTTGATATATTATTGCAAGAAATTTTTAATTATCTTGATTTGAAATCATTTGAAGATGGTTGATTTATACAAAAAAATATAGTTGAAAAAAAATATGAATTTAATATAAACGAACAACTAATAAAATTTCAATTTATATTAGTTGATGATGAAGGCAAAAAATATGTAGTTTTGGAAAAATATTTATTAATTTTATTAAATAAATCAGACTTATTAAGTAGTGATTATATAAACCAACAAAAAGAATTAATAATAAAAAGCGTTCAAAAAAAAATAAATTTAAAAGATAAAAATGTAATACAAAATAATATGTTAATTTGATCATGAATTACAAAAGAGTGACTCCAAGAATTAAAACAAAAGTGTTATAATATTTTGTTTGAAAAATGAAAAAAACATCAATTAGATGTATTATACGAAGATATAGTTTATAATGAAATTAATCAAGATAACTATGTTTCAAATATAACTGAATTAGAATTACCTAATTTAATACAACAATGATATATATCATCTGATTTTGTTGGTAATGTTCGAGAAGTTTATTATTCTGATTTTGTTTATTATTGTTATGTTTTGCCCTGGTGAAATAATCAAGCAGAAATGCGATTTTGGCAAAAGATGCAAAAAAAATGAGTCTTATGATATTTTGAAGGTAAATGAATAAAAAGGTGAGATATTTTGAAAGTTATGAATAATTATAATTTAGATCCATTATTTATAAAATATGAATAAAAAATATAATGAAGCACTACTAAAAAATTCTAGGCAAATTAGATATATTATATTTTTTATTACAGTTTTTATGATAATATCTGCTGTTAGAGTTTATATTAGTCATTTTGAAACTGTAGAGTCTATTCAGCAGACAAGTGATGATATTGAGTTTTATGAAGAAAAAATAGCATTTATGGAAAAATTTGAACTACCATATCTTGAAAGTGATTATAGTAAAAAATTTATAGCTCATGAAGCTAATATCACAAGAGCAGATCAAAAGATTATAAAATTTAAATATGAACAAATAAAGGATACAGAAAAACAAGAGCAAATATCTCAAACACAAGCAACAGAAGAAATTAAAAGAATAACAACTCCTCAACAAGCCTGGAGACATTTCATTCAATCTAAACTATTTTAAAATTTAATTAAATAAAACAAATGAAATCTTTCCTAAGAAAAACAGTATTTTATAGGATTTATAAAAAAAGTATTGCTAAGTTGGCTGTTTTAATAAATTGAAATCCATCTGAGAATATATTCATAATATGAATAACCTGAACAGATTGAAAAACAACCACCTGCAATATATTACATAAAATTATGAATGACAACTTATGAAAAACATTATGTATAACAACAAATTCTATCAAAATATGAGAAAAAGAAATAGAAAACAACACAAAGATGACCTCATTTACTCCTTTTGCTTTACAAAAAATTTTATATGATGCAAAAAAACAAGAATGTAAATATGCTGTATTAGAAGTTAGCTCACACTGAATAGACCAATACAGATTTGAATGAATAGATTTTGACATGGGAGTGCTTACAAACATTACTGCGGAACATTTAGATTATCATGAAACTTTTGAAAATTATTTAGAAACAAAGAAAAAGTTTTTTAAATCAATTTTAATTAATTCTAAAGAAGAAAAACTTGCAGTTCTTCCAAAAGATGATAAAACATGAAGAGTTTGGTATGAAGAAATATGATTTGATAGATCTGTGGATTTTTGAATAATTACAAACGCTTGAATAAAAGCAGAAGATATAAATTTATCTTATGATAAAACTCATTTTAATATAAAGTATCTTTGACATTCTTATCAGGTAAAAACTAATCTTCCAGGTAAATTTAACATTTATAATGCTTTGGCTGCTTTGAGTGCCTGAATAATGTCATGAATATGAATAAATAATATAATAAAATCAATACAAGATTTTTTGCCTCCTTCTGGTAGAATGGAATATATCCCTAAAAATGATGTACATTTTTTTGTAGATTTTGCTCATACTCCAAATTCTTTGGAAAGTGTTTTGTCTTTCTTAAAAGAACTTAATGAATGAAAAAATAGAATTATTTGTGTTTTTTGAGCTCCAGGAAACAGAGACAAATTTAAAAGACCTGAGATGTGAAAAGTAGTTGAAAAATATTCCGATAGTTTTATCATTACAGATGATGATCCAGATACAGAAAATAGAATTAATATTATAAACGATATTTGTAAGTGAGTTAGCAAAAAGTTATGACAAGATTATTTCATAATACCTGATAGAGCAAAAGCTATAGAATTTGCTTGGGAAATATCACAAAGTTGAGATATTATATTATTGGCCTGAAAATGACACGAACAAATACAACTTACAAACTTTGGAAAGATAGAATGGAATGATAAAGAGTTTGTAAATAAGCTTGAATAAATAAATAATAACTTTATAATAAATTAGAGGCGACTTAAAAAGTGATAAATTTGGTCTCTAATTTAATCAAAAGAAAAAGTTCATTGTTTTTGAAAGTAGTTGTTTACTATGCTTTAGTTTTTTAGAGCTTGCTTTTCGTAAAGCGAAACATCAAAAAGATTTAAGTTCAATAATGTAGTATTTTTTTGCTTCTTTTTGCTAAAAAGAAGATTGTGTATGATAATACAGACTTTAAAAGCATTCTCAAATTAATTTTTTATCTAAATTAATTTATTTGTATAATATATGAATAAGTTTGAACTAAAATTTAGAAAAATTCTTTCATGAAAAGTTTTTTGAGACTTTCTATCTTTTTTTAAATGAGACTGAATAGAATTTGATGATTTTAGACAATATGTTCCCTGAGACGATATAAGAGCGATAAACTGGAAACTATCCTGAAAGTATGATGAGTTGTTTGTAAATCTTTTTAAGCAACAAAAAGATGCAGACATTTATATTTTTTTTGATATAAATAAAAATTGGCTTGGTCATAATTGAAATTATTATGTAAAAGATAAAATTTTTGAAATGTTTTCTGAGCTTGTTTTGTTTGCAAAAAAATATAAAGCAAATATTATTTGAACATATAACGAAAAAGATAAAATTAAACATTATTATATATGAAAAAACTTTCAAAATGCTTATTCTTTTATAAAAAGAACAGAAAAACAATTAAACAATAGATCTTTTTATTATTATTCTTGATTAAGTAACTTTCTTGATCATCAAAAAAAAATAACAAAAAAAAGAATAATTGTTATTTTTTCTGATTTTTTGGCAATATCAGAATATGAGAAAAAATTGATTAAGCAATTACAAAAACATAATGAAGTTTTGCTCTTTAGATTTGATCTATCTGATTATCAATGAATAAATTATAATAAATTTACATTTAATTGTTCGGACATAAAAAAAGAAAAGATTTTTTATAAAATATAAAATATAATTTTAACATGTTGTCTGAAATTGTACAAAAAACCAAAAATTATGCAAAAGAAGAAATGAAAGACAATTATTTAAAATGATTTGTTTACCATAATTGGGATCATGTTTTGGATGTTTATGAAAGAACAAAATATTTAAGCAAAAAGGAAAATATAAATGATGACTTATCAGAAATGCTTTATATTGCTGTATTTTTTCATGATATAGGTTATATTAAAGACATCCAAAATCATGAATATATTTCTGCAAAAACTGCTGAAGAATTTTTGGAAAAACATAATTATCCAAAAGACAAAATAGATATAATTAAATCAATAATACTTGCTACAAAAATTGCAAAACAGCCTCAAAATCATTTACAAAAAGTAATAAAAGATGCAGATATTGATAATATGTGAAGAAAAGACTTTTTTGAAAAATGAAAACTTTTAAAAAAGGAAATAGAAACTATAAATTGAAAAGAAATAGACACACAATCTTGGAACGAATCAACTTACTCACTATTGTTAAATATAGAATTTTATACTGAAACACAAATTTTTGAAAGACAAAAACAATTAAAAGAAAACATTGCAAAACTACAAAAAGAAATTTGAAAAAAATAAAAAACTGCTTTTATATCAACTCAAAGCAGTTGCAAATTGATTGCCCGGAGTGGGAGTCGAACCCACACGACCCGAAGGTCAGCAGATTTTGAGTCTACCGCGTCTACCAATTCCGCCATCCGGGCAACTAAAAAACCCAATAATTATGATTTATAAAGATAATTATGATTTATTCAATAACATTTTTTATTTTTTGTGTTTAATAGCTTAGATTATTTAAAATAAGCATTATAATAAAAAAATCAATCAAAAAATCAATTGATTTTTAAGCAAAAATAATTATCTTTGAATTGTTTTACGATTTATATATTTAATACGGTTAAACATATGGATTTAAATAGAGCTACGATAATATGAAGAGCGACATCAGATATAGAAATAAAAAAAATTTGAGAAAGCTGAACATCAGTTGTTAATTTTAATGTTGCAACAAATAGAAGATATACAAACAGTGAATGAAACAAAGTAGAAGAGAGTGAGTTTCATAGATGTGTAGCTTTTGGTGCATTGGCCGATATTATTTGAAATTATGTTACAAAAGGAAAAAGACTTTATGTAGAATGAAGACTTAGAACAAGAAAGTGGGAGGATACAAACTGAAATACAAGATATAGTACTGAAATAGTATGTGAAAATATAATTTTGCTTGATTGAAAGTCTTCTGATACTAACAAGTCAGCTCAGTTACAAGACAATGTAAATTCATCACAACAAGATGAAGACGAAGAATTACCATTCTAAATAAAAAAAATTATGAATAATCAGGAAATTATTGATATTATAGAGGAAAAAGAAAAAAGCCCTCTTAAAAATTTTTTAATTAATGTTTTTGATATAGTAGCCTTTTTGGTGTTTGTTTTGGGAATAGTTTTAATTATTAGGATTTTTTTGTTTAACCCTTTTACAGTAGTAGGGGATAGTATGGATCCTACATTTAAAGAAAGTGATTTTATAGTTATAGACAAAGTTTCTCCAAGATTCTCTGATTATGAAAGGTGAGATATAATAGTGTTTTTGCCACCTTGAAAGAATGTTAACTATATTAAAAGAATTGTTGGTATGCCCTGAGAAACAGTAAAATTAAATGACTGATATGTTTATATTTGCAAAAATGATGACACATGAAAGAATTGTGAAAGGTTAAAGGAAGATTATTTGCCAGAACAATGACAAACTAAAGCTGAATGTTGAATAAATGAGTTTCATGTATGAAGCTGATCTTATTTTGTATTATGAGACAATAGAAATCAAAGCACTGACTCAAGATGTTGTTTTGGTTTGTGATGTTTTGAATGAACTCAAAAAAATTATACTTTACAAGAATCAGACATGCTAGGTAAAGTATTTGTAAGAATTTTTCCAGATTTTTCTAGATTTTAATAATATATGTTTACAAAGTTAGAAAACAAATGTTTACTATAGCCAGAAACACTATCAAGGAATTTGTAAGAAATAAAATATTGTATGTGATATTAACAGTGGCAGTGTTTTTCATTTTTTTTAGTATTATACTTTCAACACTAGCCCTGAGAGAGGCAGACAAAATAATAATAGATTTTTCATTAACAATGATAGAAATTTTTTGATTGATTACAACTATTTTTTTGTGATCTTATTTATTGTATTCAGAGCTTAGTAAAAATACAATATTATTAATTCTTTCTAAGTCTCCTTCCAAATATAAGTTTATACTATGAAAGTTTGTCTGATTTGCTTTTGTTATTTTTTTGATTTATATAGTTTTGTCCGTTGCTTTTTTCCTTGTTTTATATATTCATTGAATATGAATTGATATTGTGTACTTTTTTGCAATTATTTTAAGTTTTTTCAAAATATTAACATTACTTTCTATAATTATATTGTTATCTATATTCACTTCACCATTTATAGCCTTGTTGGTAAGTATTTCAATTTATCTAATATCACATAGTACATCATTTATTAAATTTTACCTTGTAGAATCTGGAAGAGTAGCGCAATGATCAATTCAACATTATTTTATAAATTCAGTTTATTATATTTTCCCCAACTTTCAGGATTTAAGCATGAAAGAACATCTTTTGTCACCGTATTTATGATCATACACATGAATGCATATTTTTTTTAGTATTACAGTGGCAATAATTTATATTATAATTTTTTTGTTTATTGCTGTAATAATATTTAACAAAAAAGAGTTTTAAATTTTTAGTTAAAACAAAATGAAGATATTGTCAAATTTTGATACAAATCTGTCTTATGAATTATACAACAAATATGTAGAAAAATACTGACAAGATAATGTTTTGATTGTTTTTAGGTGCAAAATTTATCTTTTTTTGTATGTGCTAATTCCAGCTTTTTTTACAATATTAATACTTGTAGTTTTATTTTGAATATTTTATTGGATAGATTTTGTTGGTACAGAAAAGTGGTATGCATTCTGAATTATCAGTATGTTTGTCTTTATATTAACATCTTGGAAGTTGTTGAAAAGATATATTGACTACAAAATGGATTTTTCAATAACAACACCAGACAATGTTATTTATTATGAGCAAACAGGCTTTTTTACTAGAGAATCAAGAACGCTAAATGTTGATAGAATAAAGAGCATATCTGTAGAAAAAGACTGAATTTTAAGAAGTCTTTTTAATTTTTGAAACATAAAAGTATTATCAGAGTGAGATATTTCTGATACATGACACATTCATATTTGTTATATTTATGATCCAGATGCTCGTAAGTGGGAAATGCAAAAAATTTTAAATTTTTGAAAAAACAATACTGAGTCATAACTTTTTTTTAAAATTAATAAGTTGTGGCCTTGTGAAGACTTTATTATATATCAAATTAGTTTTAAAAAATTAATTTTCATTATAAATGACAGAAAAAGTTGATATACCAATAGATGTATTTGAATCACAGCAAGAAATAGTAGTAATAATACCTTTATGATGAGTCAAAAAAAGTAGTTTGGAAGTATATTTAGAACAAACTTCTTTGTTGATAAAAGGCGAAAGAATAATACCAAACTTAAAAGATTCTTTATCTCCTATCCAACAAGAATGTTTTCGATGACAATTCAGCAAAACAATTCAATTGCCCCAAAATGTATATTTTGATAAAATTCAATCAAATCTTACAAAAGAAAATATTCTTATTATAACTATCCCTAAAATAATAATTCCAGAAAAGATACAATTAGAGGTCAAATCTTTATAAAAATTTTAAATAAAAAAATGGCACGACCAGGGATCGAACCTGGATTCCAGTCTTCGCAGGACTGTGTCTTATCCATTAAACGACCGTGCCATATGTGCTTAATATACTCATTTATTATAATTTTATATGTATTTTTTTCAATGTATTTTTATCATTAGCTTTTTACCTGTATTTATTTTGTTTTGTATATATTTCGTAAAATTTTCAATTCAGTAATATATATTCTATTAATTTCTAAGCAAGTGTATGTTGTGTTTTTTAATCGCAAAAAATGAAAATAATCTAATTTTCTAACCTTCTGCACTAAAAAACAAAAAAATCTTTGAAAACGCAATTAGAA
>CAYMVT010000038.1:0-9448 GCA_964394325.1 uncultured Candidatus Peribacteria bacterium
AACTTAATTTGAAAAATAAGGAACTTTTCAATTTTACAATATAGTGTGCATTTTTAATATTTTTTCAGTGCACACTATATAATCATTATGCAAAAAATGTCAATCTAATCTATGCCCAAAAATCAAATTTTGCTGATATGAAATTTGTAAATTTTTATTAGATTCAGAATAATTTTTACTCTCTTTCTGCTAGTAGTACATAAAATCTGATGAAAATCAGTATAGGGAACAAAATAGACAACAAAATATAAATATATTTATTCAATGAAATTAATTCATACTTTATATCAACAAATTGTCTATCTTCCAAATCAGATTGTATTTGTTCAAAAGCATGTTTGGGAGAATATTCATTATGTATATCAAAAGCCTGTCCACCAGTAGATTCAGCTATAGTCTGCAATTCATCAAAACGAAAAAAACCAGTAACTGGACCACTAAATCTATCTTTTCAAACAACTGTGGCTTCTTGGCCAATTCAAATTCAATAAATACGAATTCACTGTCTATCAGCAAACTCTGCAGCCTGATATCGATCTGCTCATTCATTAAAATTGGCATCGGTAAATATTACCATTATGTTGGATTCTTGTTGTTCTTCATAAAGTCTCAAAATATTATCTATTCAAAGATATATTGCATCTCCAACAGCAGTTCCTACAAATTGTATAGTAGGTGGAAACTCTGATAAGTTTAATTTTTGTATTTTTGCAAGTATAGAGTCAGTCTGATCACTAAATGCTGTCCAGTTAAAAGGAAGAGATGAATAAGTAATAATTCCTATATTATATCAATGAAAGTGAGAAACAAATCAGGATAATGCTTGCTTGAGATTATGAGACCTAGATGGATAAACATCACTGGAAACAGTAGACAAGCTAACATCAAAAAGAATTTGAATATTAGGAGTTTGGGAGGTTTCTTTTACTTGATCTCACTTAATTGATAAATTTAATGGTAGTAATATCAACAAAATCAAACTAGATAGCAGGACCACTTTTTCCAACAAAAATTTTGATTTATTTATCCTTTTGAAAGGAACCAAAAAATTAGGCTTTACCCAAAAGCTTATCAAAAATACTAAAATAAAAATTCATAATAAGATCAGAGAAATCCAAACTCATCAAGCATCATATTCAAACATCAACTATATCTAACATTTTTCTAAAATCAATTTACTCAAAAATATTTGCTAATTTTTGGATATTATCCTTTTTTATTTGAGAGGACTTTTTGTATTCTACTTTTTGTTCAGGTTCTGATGTTTTGATCTTCCTTAGTAATACCTTTTGTGGATCTACAAGTTTTTGTCAGTTTTGGTATTTTTTGGTTTCATCAAAAAAATATGTTCTTATAAGTTTGGCAATAAATGGAATTAACGAAAGCTCCGATACTTTGAAAAAAGCTATAAAAATAAAAATCAAAACTACAGGTAATATAAAAATTCATGACATTACAGCATCCATTCAAGCACTATTCAAACTATTCCAAATAGACAAAGATACAGCTGCTCATAGTGCTAATATGAAAAGTTGTATTATTGATATATTCAATGGACCAATAGACAAATTCATATTAAACATTCCACCAGATATATGTCTTGGTACGAACACCCTCATTACAAATCAAATTAATATTTAAACTATTTTTTAAAATGGCAATTTGCCTCATCATCACATCATATTAGCCATATCATTAGGATCAAATCACAATATTTCTTTTGTTTTTTCCATAGCAACTTCTTGAGCCTTTGTCTGTCATTTTTCAATAGCTGCTTTGATTGCATTTTCAATATCTTCTTTACTATTTGGATCCAATAAACTTTCATCTTCAATTTTTACATCTTTGACTTTCATCTCAGCGGTAATATCTATCAAAATTCATGATTCCCTAGCCCTAATTACAGTATTTTTCAAAGAATCCTGTAATTTTTTGTATTTTTGATACATTTGAGTCATATCTCACATTTTTCCAAACATTAGTATAATTTAGATTAACAAATATAAAATTTTTATTTTGAATCATTGGATTCATTGTCTTGTCACTGTTGATTTCAAGTTTGTCATTGTCAGCTTTGTGAAGCACTCTGTCAAGGTTTTCATTGTTGTTGGACAATTGGAGCTTGTTTACCAGTTATTTTTTCATATAATTTTGACTCTGCATCCAAAGGTTTTTGCCAATCAATCTGGTTTGCAATAGAAAACTTTTCTGTAATATGTCTTAACACAAAAAACTTTTGCAAGCTTGATTCGGCAGCATCTCTTATTTCTTGTTTAAGTTTTTTTGATTCCTCATCTCCGATATTATCAAAATATTTTTGAAGACCTTCAGCTCAACCAAATCTTTTTTCTAGTGCTTTTGTTCTTTGTTTTTCTTCTTCATCTATCAATGTCTTGGGTATATTGATAGAAAGAGACTCTTGTATATTTGTGATATACTTTTCTATAGAGTCCAATAATCACTTATTGTTTTTTTCATTTTCGATAGTTTCTTTTATCTTTTGCTGTAGTTGCTCAAAAGAAGATATTTCACCAAAAAAGATATCCTTTACTCATTCATCACTAAAATCAGGTAAGATCATTTTTTTGACTTCCATAACTTTTGCATTAATTTTTGAAGGAGTTCATGTTTCCTTACGGTATGAAAATATAGAAGGTAGATTGTCTTGATCGTACTGAATTTCAAACTCTTCTTGGTCTCATTTACCTTCCAAAATATCTATCAAACCAGGATTTTTGTCAAATTCTTCTTTTCCAACAAAGACTGTCTTGGTATCCAAAACATTGCCATCATCATCAACAAAATCAAGTTTCAGTTTGGAAATATTGTCTTTGTTTATTTTTTGTTCGTTTTCATAGCTTGCATATTGTTTCTTTAAATTTTCAATTGTCTGATCTACTTCTTCTTGAGAAACTTGAGAATCCACTTCTTGCATTGTTACCTCTTCCCAATTTTTATTCTTTTCTTCTACTTGAGGATAAAAATCCAATTTAAAAACAATTACTATGTTTTGCTCATCAGATTTGTCTTGCACATCATAAATCTGTCATATAAATTTGATGTCTGAATTTTCATCTATGATTTTTTCCATTCAAGTATTCAGGATTTCCTCGTATACTCACATTTGCAAATAGTGAGGATCAATTTTTTGTTCAACCATACTTGCAGGGGCATGACCCTTTCTAAATCAAGGAACATCTACTTCCTTAGCAAGTTTTTTAAGTGCTTTTTGTTTGTAAGAATCAACATTTTCTTTTGATTCAGTGATTGTTATCTGATAGTTCGAATTATTTCATTTTTCTAAATTATATTCCATATCCAACTTTTCTATTATCTAAATAAAAACAAAATATATCATAAATATTATAAAAACTTTTGCAAGCAAAATGTTATTTTTTTATTAATTTTCAAAACTTGATCCAATAGTAGAAAGATTATACCTTGCAACTCATTCATCTGTAAGCACATACAGTATAGGAGCTTCACCATCATCTACATAAGCAGATATAATTTCATCACCTTTATCAAACCTTAAAGAAAAATAATATTGAAGATCATAATTCATTATATGTGCAGTATTGGTTTTGTAAGGAGCGGAACGATAAACTGTGAAAATATTATTATCCTTATCCATAGTGTATACAAGTCTTGATCATTCATAAGACAAGACATCTACATCTTCTCCATGATCAGAAATCACTTCAGGGCCTCAGGTGAGAGGTATAATACGAGCATCCAATGTGTTTGTTTGTCAAGTTCTATGAAACTGTACAATTGAATTTTCCTTGGGAGACCAGGTAAGGAAACTACCATCAATTGATATATTCGTAAATCAAGATGCAAAAACTTCTTCATTTTGCTCAAAGAAAGATTCGTTTACATCATAAGTATCAGGAGAACCAAAACTATTTTGGTCTCAAGGCTGATTTCTATATCTTGAAATAAACTCTCATTGTTCAAATCTTTCTTCATCAAAAAATATTGTATAAAAGTTACTACTTCAATAAGTTCATATTCAAGTAATATTTTCTTCAAATTCTCAAGCCTGAGTAGATACAGTATTTATTCCGTTCCTTGTCACATTCACTATCTGTCAAGATTCAGCAAAACAATATAGACCATTATCCAATAAATTTCCTGCACAACCATGAATATCTACCGGCAAATCAAAATTAAGAACCGTTCATCTGGCTTCAGAGTTTATTGCTCTAAGTATAGCTCCTTGAGTGCCTCATATATTAATTCAATCTGAATACTCCACAGAAACAGGCTGTCACAAAGCATCAAATTCATCTTCTTCAAATTCATATACATAATCTCAATAGATATTATTTACTGGCACTATATTAAATCATTTTAAGTATTCTTGGTCCAAAATTTGCTTAAGTTCTTCTATATTATGAGCCCATCTACCAGTTTGCTCAAGCATTTCTAATTTTTGCAAGATTTCATTATATTTTTGTAATTTTTGGTCAGAATGTACTGGAATTCTCCTAAATAGATCAATATCCTTCCTCAAATCATCTATTGTAAAATCTATAACTACTTCTCAATCAGGTGTTGAAACAACATCTCCCCTATCTCATTGAATAAAAGCTGATATTAAAGCAATCAATAAGTAAAGTACTACCAAAAAACCAACTGCAATAGAGATAGGATACTTGTAGTTAATCAAAAATTCCTTAAAATTTTTTAAGTATTTTACATTTTTTTGGAGTCTGTCTTTTATATCCTCTTGCTTGATAAGTGTATCAAATTGTATATCAAAGAATGAAATGAAATTAATGTGTTCATCTGATATCCTAGATTTTAATATTTTGGATATATTTTCTAAAATCTGCTGAGTTCACTCATTTTCAACATCAATTGCTTCCTGCAACTCATCTTCTTCCAAGACATCTGAAATCTTTGTTCACACTGTCAACACTTTATCATTATCTTCTAATTCTCATTCTATAAATTCTGAAAATACATCTATTCATTCTACTCATTGCAAGTCATTATCTACTACATAATTGACCTTATTATTTCTGTATATCACAGTACTAACATCTCATACCATACTGGACATATAAGTCTCTTTGAAAAAAATTTGTACAGTTCACCTAATATCAAATTTTTCTACATTGTGAATTTTTTCTGAAAAAGTTATCAACTTGGAATTCATCTGCTGTAGCATATCCTCTAGCTTGTACTTGAACTGTTTGAGATTTATATCTTGAGAATTGGAAAGTTCTTCAGATATTTCAGACATAAATTCATTAAATAAATCTTTTTGATATTCCAAAAACTTATCTGTCAAAAAAACTATATCAGCATTAATATTTATACTTTCTGAAATTTCCTTAAAAAAAGAAAATCTATTTTCTCAATAAGTAAAATATTTTTTGTCTTTTGTAATTTTCATAATTTTATTTAATACTTTAAAAAATAAAAAAGATTTTTATCATTATTAATCAAAATTAGTTTTTTTTCAACTAAAAATTAACCAAAATAACAATACTCAACATAAAAATACTTATTGTGTACTGAAAAATAAAAAAATGCACACCTAAAATAAGTTTCTCGTTAAGATGTTTTAACATTTTTACAAAGTATTTTGCCTGAAAAATGTAAGATTATATAGTATAGCATAAGGAATTTGTTATTTGATTCTCTTTATGAAAATAACTTTTTTCGCAAAGCATCGATAGTTCTTTCTGTTTTTTTATATTTTACTTGAAGTATCACTAAAAAAGTATTAAATAGTTCTAATACAGTTAAAATAAAATTCGAAATACATCTAAAAGAACATAAATTCAGATATTCAAAGGCAGAACTTGAAATAGAGAAAAAATGATTAAACTGATTAAAGTTTATTTTGGGTATAATAATAACTTAAAAAATTTCTATAGTTAAGTTTTTAACTCCCTATAAAACTCCTGATATTCATCAATGTTGTTTATAATCATTTCTGTGGCAGAACTTCATACGGTATAAATATAAACATTCCCATTTTTAAATATTTTGTTCCAAAATCACTGATAAGATTCTACAAAATCAATTCTATCTCATCTGATACTATGATATGTTTTGTAAATTATTCCATAACGATGCAAAATTCTACTTTTTTCTATTCTAAAAAATTGAACTCTGACATACCATGCAATTATAGCAAGATATATAACTCAAACAATCAAAAATCCTATTCAAACAATTCCACCTGTAATAAAACTATCTAAGGAGTCAAATCATATCATTTTTACATTTGTAGCAAAAATTAGTAATAAAAATAAAATTCAAATTACTATTCCTGAAGGCAGCAAAATATTCCAAAGACAAGGCTTGTCATCTTTCAATTTAGTGGTATCCAAACCATCTACTGACAACAATTCATCAACCTGATCAAGCTTTTCAAATATGTTTTTTATGAAATCTATTTGTATATAGTTTGACTTAACATGTGTTCACTGACCCGTATTTATTACTTGTTCTCAGGCAACATTAATATATATACTACCTGTAGATGTTAATGGGTACTTGGTTGTTTTGATTCATTTAAGATACCTTATCAATGAATAAGAACGATTCTGTATTATTATTCAATAAATAGATTCAACAACATCTTTGTACATATTGTGATTATACCAGTTTGGAGAATAATAATAACTCAAATACACTATTTTTGAAATAATTACCAAAGCAAACAAAAACAACACCAAAAATATCATTTCAAATGTAAGGAAGTATATCAAAAAAACACTAAGAGGAACAAGAGCTAATACAAAATAAAAAAACATCATTATGTCTGATTTTATGTAATCTTTTATCGTAAATTTTACATCAAATTCTTTTAACAACTCCTCTTTTTGAATTCAAAGTTTATTTTCAATACTTTTGTACAAACCTTCAGTCTTTTTGATATCTTTGAAAACAATGTCAGAACCAGATCATATTGAACTGAATCTTATGCTACAAGTGCCAAACAACTTGTCTATCAAACTTTCCCTAAAATCAACTTTTGTTATTTTTTCTATACTAAAAACACCCTGAACATTACTCAAAAAATCAAACTTAGCTTCTATAGTATCACTTTTTACAAAAAAAGTAGTATATTTTACCAGTATTATCTTGTAAAGTAAAATAATCAAAAAGAATGGTGGAATAATCAAAAAAGGAATTGTTGTTATAATATTTTTCCACATATGCATCCTATATTTTCCTTGGAAAGATTTGTCATAATCCAAAGGCTCCTCCAAAAAATTTTTATATCATATTTGATCATCCACTTCAGCTTTTGAGTCTCAACTAGATTGTAGATTATCTTGGGTTATACCTCAATGAGTTTGTTTTTCTTCAGAACTACTTGATAATACAGTCTTGTCTTTTAAGTATCTAATATTTTCCATCATAGTTTCTCAATAAAGCATATTCTTGAATACTACTTGATTATGAGTTCATTGACCAGATAGTGTCACATCATGAATACCAAATATTTTCTCAAAGAAATTTTGTTGGTTGGCAACATCGGAAATATTTTCAAAAGGAATAAAGCTATACCTCCTTGTAAAGAAACCATCAGTAAAATAAACCGCATCGGTAAAAATTCTATAATTCCTTCTCTTCAAATCCAGATATGTAAAAGTTATAGGTATACTCAAAACAATAATTCAAGCCAAAATCAAACCAAAAACACCAGTATACAAAATAACTTCTTGCAAAATTTCATAAAACACAAAAATAGCAATTGCCAAACCTCACAAGTACCTACCCAAAACATCCAAAACCACTCATATAGTATGAGGTCTAGTTTCTTGGACCAATTTTTCTTTTGAAAGATTGAATCAATTTTCTTTCATAACCGAATGAATAAGAGTATGCAACTGGAGAGGTTTTTGTACATTGTTTATAACTATATTTGTACTACCACTGCCGGCAGACTTAATAACAATACTTCAAGTGCCAAAGATATACCACTGAAAAAATCATAAAACAGTTTTTACCTGAACAATTTTTTTCATATTTAATTTTATCTCATTATCTTGAAAAAGTGTTCCATATCAATAAACTATTTGATTGTCTTGGATAAGGTATCTTTCCTTGTTGTACATTATTTTCAAAAGGACAAATCCCAATAATGATAAAATTACAAAAACCACAAAAAACACAAAAAAATAAAATTCAAATGAAAATAAAAACAAAAAAAAGTTAATAATAGCACCTAAAGCTCAGATCCAAAGCACAACATTAGTAAAAAATCAACCAAAAATAATATAACTAAACATATTTGGCTTGAACTGTTCATCTTTGTTATAATATTTACTTTGCTGGAAATATTCCTCTTGCATTTTGGGCACAAAAATATTATAACAATTAGGACATTCTATGTCTTTTTCCAATTTATGTTCTTGTACTTGAAAGACACTTAAACACTCAGGACAATTAACACTAGTTTGCATACCTTTTTTAAGTTTAATAAATTAAAGTAATTACCTAATCTTATATTTATTTACTCAATAAAATCAACTCTTTAATATGCAAAAAATTGATTTGCCAACCAAGGTAGATGAAACAACTCCTTGAAAACCAGATATAAATTGGTGATTAAAAATGATTTTTTTGTTGATAACTTTTTTGGTTATATGATTTTTGGGATTTTATGTTTTTGCTTATATAATAATATGGAATATATCATTAGAAAAAGAAAAAGAAGTATTTGGATGAATGTTAGAAAATCAAGAAGAATTCTCAAAATTTGATAAAGATATACTTTGAAATAAATTACAAGATTTTCCTTACAATCTATATCTATGGGACAACGATGAAGCAAATGCATTTGCAACTATATGATGAAACATAGCAGTTACAAGTTGACTTTTGGAAAAAGTAAAATACAAGGAAGAAGTTTTATTTGTAATCTGACATGAAAAGGGTCATATAGAAAATAGAGACCCTCTGAGAATGTTTGCAACAAATTTCCCATTTCAAATTACAATTTCATATATTGGGTACAACATATGATTTGATTTTTCCCAAATAGCAAGAATGATGTGAAATTTTATGAGTAAAGATATGGAAATCAAAGCTGATAATCATTGAATTGAATTTGTAAAAAATAAGTGATTACAACCTGCTTGTATATTGAATTTTTTTCAAAAAGACGAGTTTGGACAACATAGATTTATAGAACTTTTCTCAACACATCCTACTACACAAAGCAGAATCAATAACTTACAAAATCAATTATGAAAAGAAATAATAAACTTTGAAAATTGCACAAAGTTTGAATATAAAAATTAAGATTAAAGTTAAAATATATTTGGTCTTTTCACAAAAGCTTTAATATATGAATTTAAAAAAACATTTAAGATTATAAAAAACACAATTTTTACATTCTATATATAATAAAAAACCTAAAAAGTTTATACTAATGGGGAACCATATAGAAAACATTGAGAAAAGAAATGAG
>CAYMVT010000039.1:0-9416 GCA_964394325.1 uncultured Candidatus Peribacteria bacterium
CTCATTCCTTCTCTCAATGTTTTCTATATGGTTCCCCATTAGTATAAACTTTTTAAGATTAATCTAATTTCGTATTGATTTTTTATAAAAAATGTTTATATATTCATATACCTCCTTTTGCTTGCGGATATAGAATTCCTGCAAACTTTCTATCCCCTCCTGTGAATTCACAGGAGGGCTTTCTTTATTAAAAATTTTTTGAGGAAGTAAAAATTTGGGTATAATTAAATATAATTTTCACTGATCCAATTTTTTAGTTGATCATAGTCATAAACAGCACCAAGTTCAGGAAATTGTTGATAGGTTTTTGGAGAAGGACTAAAAAAAATTCATTTATCGGCATTTTTTAGCATTCATACATCATTAAAAGAATCTCATGTAGCAAGAACGAAAAAATTCATTTCCTTCAAGGCTTTTACCATTTTTGTTTTGTGATCAGTTGTTCTGATGTTGTAATTTATAATTTTATCATTTTGTATTTGCAAAGTATGACAAAAAATAGTTGGATAGTTTAATTTTTTTGTTAAACAAGATGTAAACTCCCAAAACGAATCAGTGAGAACAATAACTTGAAGTTTTTTTCTTGCCCAATCCAAAAAATCTACTGCTCAATCAAAAGGGTTCATATTTTCTATTACCTGATATATTTGACTCATTTTAATGTCATTTTCTTTGAGTGCTTTCATTCTAATTTGCATAAGTTCATTATAATCAGCAATATCTTTGGTTGTTAGCTTTAATTCTTCTACTCAAAATTGATTGGCAACATTCTCCCAAATTTCACCGACTACTACTCACTCCATATCCATTGTAAGTACTGTTTGTGTTTTTTTGTCCATTTTTTGATATTGATTTAGATAATAAAAAAAAGTTTTTATCTATAATTTGTAAAAAAGCAATCTAAAATAAATGTTTTTTTAAAGGTATCAGTTAGCAAAATCATTTCGTGATAGTGGTTTTTTCCCTTCTGGTTTAATTTTTATACTTTCAATAGCAAGATTTAATTTTCAGTTTTGTAGAATTGGCTCATTTTTTACTTTTTCAAAAATATCTTTGTTTATTTGAAGCTCTTCGATTATAAATTTTTTGTCATTGTAATAAAAGAAAATCTTTGGCCAAAAGTAGTATGCCTGATATTTAGAATAAACATCTTCCAACGAGTCATTTTTGACTTCTATTATTCAATCTTGTTTTTGAATTTTTTTACAATAAATAGCTTTTTTTGCATCTTGTGGAACATCCATAGTTTGTCATTTTCAGAACTGATAAAGTGTTTCTGCCAAAAATGCAGGTCACACTTCATTAATTTTGTCTACAAGTTCTTTTACTGTCCAATGAAAATCAATATCAATTTCTTTGATTTTGATAATATTTCCCTGATCCATTTTTTCATTCATTTTCATTATACTTATTCCTGTTTTTTCTTCTTTATTCAGAAAGACTGATTGCAAAGGACTAGCACCGCGATATTTTGGAAGTATACTGCCATGGACATTTACAGGAGCTATTTGGGGTATATCAAGAATAGTTTTTGGTATTATTTTACCATAAGCTATTACTACAAAAAAATCGGCATCTAGTTGTTGTAGTTTTTGTTGAAATGTTTTTCATTCATCTGACTTTTCTGGATTTATTTTTTCAGGTGTCAAAACTGTCGTGATTCATAATTTTTTTGCTGTTTGTTTAATTATATTTGATTGTGTTTTTTGACCTCTTCAACTTGGTTTATCAGGCTGTGTAACAACTCCTACAACTTCAAATCTTTTATCCAAATTTAATTGCTCCAAAAAGTTAATTCATATAGAAGCTGATGAAAAAAAAACTACTTTATAATATGCAGGATCGTAAGTGTTATCATTCCAAGGATGACAGGAGCCTATTCTTTCCATTGCTTTAAAAATTCAAGGATAAAATCAATATCTTTTCAAAACTTGAATACTATATTCACTACAGTGGGGAGTATGAATACAAACTTTTCATTTTAACCAAAAAGATGGTATTCATTTATCAGGAGATAATGTTTTTTGGTATATTTTGATAAAAAAAATTACAATTTTTGATAAAAGCTTGTTCATTATCTTTTTGGGTTGTTTCTATTAAGCCTAAACATATTTTGGGAAAAGCATAAAATTCAATAGTTTACCTATACCATTTTTGAAGCAAAATCATATTATTTTTTTTGGACATATTTTCAAGCTTATTTTTGGGCTTTTAAGTATTTGTTTAAACAGTTCTGTTATAATATAAAAGATAAATAGTTATATTATCTCAAATCTCCTTGAGTATAATCTTTTTTTCTGTATACATTTATTGTTTAGGCAACTTATGATTTATTGTTTATTTTTGATGTTTTTGGGTGTTCAGGATATTGAAATAGTTATTTTTAAAGAAGTTTTCATTTAATAAATAGTTGTTTTATTTAGAATTTAATGTAAAAATTATGTACGACTCACATACACACTTAAATGATGACAAGCTAGTTAATAATTGGCAAGCTTATTTAGAAAAGTTTGCTTGAATATGAGGAGAATGAATTACAACTGTATCTATTGATCTACAGCGGGCTGAAAGAAATTTAAAGATTCAAAAAGACAACTCTACAAAAGTTAAAATTTTGTGAACTGTTTGACTTCATCCAAGCTTGATTGCTTTTGGAGATGTTGTGCTAAATAATATTGAACAACTTTTACAAGATGCTGAAAATTTTTATAAACAAAACAAAGATTATGTTTTTGCTATTTGAGAATGTTGAATAGATATATCTTATGATGATTGAAAAAGTTTAGCTACTCAAAAAAAAGTATTCAATATGCATTGTGAACTTGCTCAGCATCTTGATTTGCCTATAGTCATTCATTCAAGGAATGATTTTAAATCAACTTTTCAAATAGTTAAAAACTTTCCAAAACTTAAACTTTATTTTCATTGTTGGGGTTATTGACCTGATGAGGTTAATATAATACAAAGAAATTTTGAAAATATTTGGATATGATATGCTTGAAATATTACTTATCCCAAAGCTGAAAATATCAGAAAATCTTTGTTTGAAACAAATATAGACAATGTTTTGTTAGAAACAGATGCTCCATATCTTTCTCCACAAGTAGTTAGAGGACAAAAAAACAAACCTGAGTATATAAAACATATATATGATTACTGCAATAATTTGTTGAACAAAAATATAGATGAAAAAATCAAACAAAATTTTGAAAGATTATATTTTTAGTTAGAGGAAGCTAAAGACTGATTTGTTTATCTTTGAAAGTCTTTTGAAGCTTTTAAAACTATTTAGTAAAAATTTTTATATTATTTATTTTTGAAAATTCTTCAGGTCAGATTAGCTCTGTAAGTTGTTGAATATATGAACTTAAACTCCTTTTTTTTCAGTTTTCAATATTTTCAAAAATTGTGTTTGTATTTATTATAAAATCTAAAATTTCCCAGTCTTTAATTACTAATTGATAAACAAATCAAAATTTTTTTTCTAAAATGTCTTTGTTGATTACTAAATCCTCTTTTTTAAAATTTATGAAAAAATCATCAAAAAAATTAATTTCTGCCTGCAGTTTACCTACAAAAGGTATGTTGATTTTTATATTATTTAATATATTATTTTTTATGTCGAAATCTCAATAAGCTATACTTAGACCCAAAATGAAAGAAAAAATTTTATCATAATTTTTTTGTTCAATAGCTTCATTTAGTTTTGATTTTGTATCATTCAAATTAAGAATGTCTCAATCCAAATACAAAAAATTTTTGTGTAGTTTTAAAAATATAGAAAATCATAGATTGGCTATAATTTCATTGATTAGCTCGCCTTGCTCTTTTGATGCTTTGTAAACATAAGCTGTTTCTTTTCAAGTTTCTTCAACAAACTCTTTGTATATACCAAGTCAGGCATAAAATAACTCTTCATCAACTTTGTTTTTGATATTTTTTGTCTCTGTTGCTTTAAAAACATTCATTCCAGAGGAAACCTGATTGATTTCTTTTGGTATTATTTTTCTTTTATAATAAACTAATATTTTTTTTTGATATGTATGAAACTCTAATCCAAAAATATTAAAACAAACTTTCTGATTTGTTGGTTCTCATTTGCAAATAAATCAGTTTTCATCTATCCAGTACATTTAAGTTATTTTTTATTAATATTTTTCAGTTTTAATCACAATTCATTCAAAAGTTTAGGATCTATTTCAGAAGGAGTTTGCAACATTAGATCTTCTCATCTTTGAGTTTTTGGGAAAGGTATTACTTCTCTGATATTGTCAGTATTTTGATATATCATTACAGCTCTATCAAATCAAATAGCAATTCATGCATGTGGTGGAGTTCCATACTGAAATGCTTTTAGCATATGTGAAAATCTTTGTTGTATTTGCTCATCGTCCAATCATATCAAATAAAAGATATATTTTTGTAGTTCTTGATCGTGCATTCTTACACTTCACCCAGCAACTTCATTTCAATTCAATACAAGATCATAAGCATCAGCTTTGACATTTAATAGTTTGTCTATATCTTGTGAAGATAATTTATCTCATTTTTCAACTTTCTGTCAAAGTTCTTTTATCAAAGGCAAAAATTCACCTTTTGGTTTGGTAAATGGATGATGTTTTGCATTCAGCTTTCATGTTTCTTCATCTATTACAAACATAGGAAAATCTACCACCCATGTAAATGCAAGTTCATCATTTTTTCAGCTCGTTAAATCCAGATCTGTTATCAAATTTTTCCTGAGGTATCATAAATATTCTGTGCAAGAAAGCCAGTCTGTTGCTTGGAAAAATGCTGTCATTCATGGTTTTAACTCCAATCTTTCAAAAAGTTGTTTTTGTAAGCTTTCAGAGAAAAATTTTAATATAGGAGATTTGGGTCAGCTTTCTTCATAAACAATGTAAGCAAGTCATTTTGCTCATTTTTCTTGTAGCAAGCTAGTGTATTTATCAATTTGACTTCTTGGGAATGTTTTGTTTATCACAAGAGATTTTATTGATCCGCCAGAATTTACAACATCTCCAAATACTTTTAGATCAGATTCTTTTGCTATATCAGATATGTCTATCAACTCCAAGTCTTTGACTCTCAGCTCAGGATTGTCTACTCAATATTTGTTCATGCTTTGTTCCCATGTTATTATAGGAATATTTTTATCAAATTTTTTTCAAGGAAATAGTTCTTTAGTAAGGCTTACAAAAAGCTCATTCATAATTTGTATAATATCATCTTGCTCAACAAAACTTAACTCCATATCTATTTGAGTAAATTCTGGTTGTCTATCACCTCTCAGATCTTCATCACGGAAACACTTTGCTATCTGAAAATACCTATCAAAACCTGATAGCATCAACATTTGTTTTAGTTGCTGTGGAGATTGTGGCAAAACATAAGCATGTCAGGGATTATGCCTGCTTGGAACTATATATTCTCTTGCTCATTCAGGAGTGTTTTTTACCAATGCTGGAGTTTCTATATATAAAAAATCCTTATTTACCAAAAAGTTGAAAATGTAATTTGTCATTTTATGCCTTGCAATAATATTGTCTTGCATAGATTGTCTTCTCAAGTCCAAATAACGATGTTTCATCCTAATTTCTTCTCAAACATGTTTTTCATCATCAATTTGGAAGGGTAATATATCAGATTTTGAAAGTATTTTGATGCTTTCTGGAATTAGTTCTACATCTCCAGTTTTAATGTTTGGATTTTGAGTTCATTCAGGTCTTGCTTTTGTTGTTCATACAACTTGAAGTACAAATTCATCTTTGATTTTGTGAGTTTGCTCCAAAACTTTTTGGTCAACAGTGTCAGGGTCTGCTTTTACTTGAGTGATTCAAAATCTATCTCTCAAATCAATAAAAATAACTCCACCATGATCTCTGATAGAGTTAACCCATCCACATAGTTTTATTTCTTCATCAATGTTTTTCTCTGTTAGTTGTCAACAATTGTGCGTTCTAAGCATTAACATCGTTTTTTGCATATAAAATAAATTATCCAATTATTATATGGCTTTTAATAAAAAAATTACTTAGGGTTATTACTTAATTATTCTCCCTACAACATCATTACAGCCTTCTTCAATACATTTATTTATCTTGTCTTGAATGCTGTCTGTTTGTGCTCACACAAAACTATCTTTTCAAATAAAAGTTATAGGAACAGCTCATGTTTGAACTCATAGTTCTTGTCATACTTTGTTGAATAATGTATAGTTTGTCCTATTTCTGTAAACTTCATATCTATTTATACTAATCTTTTCATTAATTTCTTCATTTTGTTTTAGCCTGTTCCAAAAGTCATTTTGTGTATTACAAGCAGGGCATCATTCTCACCAAAAGTAATAAATCTCAACTAATCATTTTTCACGATCTTCTTGTTCTGTATCGTCTTCGCGCTCTTCTTGTTCTGTATCGTCTTCGCGCTCTTCTTGTTCTGTATCATCTTCACGCTCTTCTTGTTCTGTATCATCTTCGCGCTCTTCTTGTTCTGTATCATCTTCACGCTCTTCTTGTTCTGTATCATCCTCACGCTCTTCTTGTTCTGTATCATCTTCACGCTCTTCTTGTTCTGTATCAGTGCTTTCTTTTTCAACAATAGTAAAGCTACTGTCGTCTGTTTGTCAGTCTTCATAAGAATCTTTAGTTATTTGTGTACTTACGGAGAATGTTCATAAGACAGTGTTTTCGCTTATATTTAATGTAAGTTCAGCTGTTCAGTTTTCGTCAGACTCTCTGTCCCAAGAAAGACTGTTTCAGTTAGGAGCATCAAGATTATAAGTAACATTAGCTCCTTGTACACTTTCATTGTTTTGATCATAAACATCAACAGACAAAGTAACACTACTTCATTGTTTAGGAGATTTGTTAGAAATACTTAATTCTCAATTTAAAGAATAAGTGTCTGATTCTTCCTCGTCTCATTCTTCTCAGTCGGGCAAAACTCAAATTGCACTCATGGTTTTAGTCATGTCAATCATTTTGCCTATTGGTTGATTTTGTCGTTCTGTTTCATATGAGGTGTTTTTTAGTAGTTCAATTATTTCTGAGGGTGTTTTTTCTTTATAAGCAAGTATTGCTGATACTAATCCAGATACATGAGGAGCGGCCATACTTGTTCAACTTTCATTACCATAATTATTTCAAGGTTCTGTAGAATAGATAAACTGTCAAGGAGCAGCAAAATCAACCAATTCTCAATAATTAGAAAATCACGCTTTTTTGATGTTCTCATTAACTGCTGCTACTGATATTGCATGTTCACATCAAGCAGGAACATAATTTTTTACGTTGGCATTTTCATTCCCAGCTGATGCTACTACAACCACTCAATTTTCATAGGCATGTTGAACAGCAGAACACCAAAAAGTTCCAGAAGAGGCGCTTCAAGGTCATCAAAGACTAAGATTAACAACATCTATTCAATTTTCTACTGCATAGTTTACAGCAGCTACAATGTGATTGGTGGGACATCAGTTAGTGCCACACGTTTTTAAAGGTACTAATTCAACATTGGAATTAACGCCAAATACTCAGTTTCAATTTACTACAGCTCATATTGTTCAAGCAACATGTGTTCAATGTCAAACAGTATCCATGGTATTCTTATTTTTTGTAAAAAAGTTATATCAATAATTATCGCTTATGTTTTCTTTGAGGTCTTGATGCTCATGATCTATTCAAGAATCAATAACCCCAACCTTAACCTTTTTGACATCATCGCTGTTAAGTCATTCTTGAAACTTATGTGCTCCTATCTTTTCTATTCACCATAATGAGCTTAATTGTTCTCAATCCAAAAATCAACTGTCTGTCTGACCTTGTCAAATAGTCATCAAAGATGGTTTTATAACATCTACTTTTGAAAATAAGTCACTTGGAATCACTCAGTGTTCAATTTCATCAAGATAATGTTTTTTTATAATGCTGTCTGGAGGCATTAATAATTTAAAAAAATTATTTCATTCAACAGAAAAGATTTTTTCTACTGATACAGTATTATCTATACGACTTAAAAGTAGCTCTATTTGAGATAGAGGATTTTCTGATTTAACAATAATTTCGTATTCTCAATCTTCATTTATTAAAGATTGTTTTAAGGTATCAAATGCTTCATCTCTTTTGTCTGCTTCTATGTATTCTTCTAGTTCAGACTTAAAATCAACTCTTGGAGAATCAATTGAGAATGCCTTAACTAAAACTTTCCTTAATGTTGTATTATATGTGCTTTCTATTATTTGTGTGTTTTCCTCATTTTTTATCTTCTCTTTTGTTTGGTTTAAAAGCTCATCAATAGATTCTTTTTTTTGATATGATCTAGCTTGCTCTCCTCCCACAGGCATTTTTCAATATACATTATCTATTGTTGCATGAAGCGATTCAATCTTGTTTATATAATCAGATTGTGTTGATCAAAAAACATTTGCCGGGGCAAAGATTATACTAACAAATAAATAACAAACAAACAGGAAAAAACTTTTTTTAATCATTTTGATTGTTTTTATATAAATAAAACATATCAATTATAATAAAACTTAACTAGAAAATCAAGCCATATTAATTAAGACAAATTTTTTTGAAAATCTACTTTCTTTGGTTATTCTTTGCGATTTTTTTTCTAACCCAGCCAGAAACTGGCACTTCAACAAACTCTGATCATCCGCTTGGTTTCACTATGAATCTATAACCATCAGGATCTATTCTAAGTCCTGTTTCCCAGCAAATTTTTCTTCATTTCAAAAACCAGTGATACTCCCTGCCTGCGGGATTAGCTTTTGCTCAAACTATTCAAATCTCCTTTGCATCAGCTAAAGAAATTTTTCTTTTTGGGTAATTGAATCTTTTTTGTCATTTCATTCTACGAGCTTGCTTTTCTATTTGTGCCTTTTTTGCTGCAATTCATTTTTTGTTAGTTCTTGAAGCCATTTTTGATAATTAATTTTAATTGATAAATTTTGTAAAAATAATTATATTGATTTGTTATATTACATACAACATAACTTATATTGATTTTTTTTAAATTTTCAAATGATTTTGGTTTTTCGACTTCTACATACAAATCTTGTAAAAGCAATTAAAAATGTCTATTACGGTAATCACAACTAAAAAACCTTGAAAATTTAGTGAGATTTTAACTTAAATATGCTTTGGCAAGGTTTTAAACAAACCTTTTCAGCTTATCTGTTAGTTCCTTTATTCTTACATCATTTGAATCAATATTTTCCAATATCTCCTGAGGGGTTCTGTATTCTTCTGCTTTGTTTTTGTGAGGATTTTTGGCTGATATATCATAGTCTTTGATATCTTCCACTGGAACTGTCCATGAATTTTCTGTCTCTTTCCTGCTATCAAAAAGGTCAATAAATTCTTGGATTTCTTCGTATTTCAAAGGTGAATTTTTGGTAAGATTTCTTC